>CAJAVE010000055.1 GCA_903945325.1 uncultured beta proteobacterium
ACTCAAGGTGCTGTCTGCCGTCAATGTCACTGGGCGACTGGAAAAGTTGACATCGTTGGTGGCCTCCAGCGTGCCGCCGCCCAAACTGATATTGCCCGCGCCGATGTTGCCCAGCGCGCCGATAGACAGCGTGCCGCCAGTAACGGTGGTGATGCCGTCATAGGTGTTGTTATTGGTCAAGATAGCCTTACCGCTTCCGGTCTTGGTCAAGCCGAAGACCGAAGCGCCATCGGTCACGATGCCCGACAAGGTGAGTTGCGCGCCACCCACATCCATAAAGCTGTTCGCCCCGAGCGTGAGGTCACCGGCAAAACTGCTGTTGCCCGTGCTGGTTTTGAGCGTACCGCCATTGAGCGTAATCGCCTCAGCGGTCGAATACGTCACCCCCTGAAAATCCAGCGTCGCGCTGCTGGCCACCGTGGTGCCGGCGGCGGCGGTGCCGAGTGCATTGTTGCTGGTTACAGCCAGCGTGCCGGCATTCACCGAGGTGGTGCCGCTGTAGGTATTGTTGCCACCCAGCGTCATCATGCCGCTGCCTTCCTTGGTCAGAGCGCCCCCGCCGGACAGCAGCCCATTGAATATGGTGTTGGTATTTTTTCTACCCGTTTTGAGCGTGCCTGCACTCACGGTCACTGTGCCTGTGCCGTCAGTTGCACTGGCGAGTGAGCCAATGGTCTGGTTGAACCCGGTCGAGAAGGTCGCCCCGGTGGCCACAACCACTTCCGAATCCACAGACATGCGGTCTGCCGCCAAAGGGATTAAAGAGCCCTGGCTGATCGTGGTTACGCCGGTGTAGGTGTTGGCGCCAGTGCCGGAAAACGACAGCGTGCTGGTGCCGATTTTGCTAAAGCCGAAACCGCCCGAAATAACGTTCGAGAGGTCAAACTGCGCACCGCCGGTCGCCTCGATCGTGCTGTTGGCGGTCAGCGAAATCGTGCCGGGGAAGGTCAGCACCCCGCTGGCGGCATTGCTTTTGAGCGTGCCGCCGTTGAGGATGAGCGGTTCGGCAATGGAATAGTTCAGCGGTAACTCCAGTATTGCCCCGCTGTTCACCGTGGTCGAACCTGCGGTGTTCGTACCCAGCGCACTGTTCCACGATGCCTTGGTGGTGCCTGCGTTGAGCGTAATGACACCGGTGCCGGTCAGGGCCTGACTCATGCTCCACAGACCCGCGCCACTCTTGGTCAGGCTGAAGGTGCTGCCAGTAATCCGGTAGGTATTGAGACTGGTACCGGCAACATCTATAAAACTGTTGTCCGTCAAGGTCAGGTCGCCCAAGCTGAGCCCGCTGGCGCCCGTGCTGGCCGCCAACGTGCCGCCAGCCAAGGTGACGGCTTCACCCGACGTGATAACGGTCGCGCGCAAGTCCAGTGTCGCGCCGCTATTCACGGTGATACCACCCGTCACGGTGCCCAATGCGGAAGCATTGCTCACCGCCAGCGTACCGGCGCTCACCGTCACCGCACCGTCATACGTGGTGTTGGCCCCGGAAAGAATCGCCGTGCCGCCGCCGGTTTTGGTCAGCGTGCGGGCAGAGACATCCGAAATCACGCCAGACAGCGTCAACTCCGTACCGGCTACGTCGATGAAGCTATTGGCCCCCAGTGCAATGGTGCCGCTCAGGCTGCTGGTGCCGGTGCTGGCCTTGATCGTGCCGCCGTTCAGCGTGAGGTTCTCGGCACCGACCGTCACGTTTTGCAAATCGAGGGTCGCGCCACTGGCCACCGTCACGCCCCCGGCGCTGGTGCCCAGCCCAAGGGCGTTCGCCACGCCCAGCGTGCCGCCGTTCACCGTGGTGGCCCCGGTATAGGTGTTGGCAGCGCCCAGCACCACCGTGCCGGTGCTGGTGCCCTTGGTCAGCGCGGTCGTGCCGCTGATCACGCCATTCAGAGACAAGGTCAAGTTGGCATCAGCATCCACCGAGGTGCCAGCGGTCATGGTGATGGTGCCGGCCAGACTGCTGTTGCCAACGCTGGCCTTGATCAGTGCATTGCTGGTGTTGGTGATGGCCTCGGCTCCGACTGCCACACCGCGCAGATCAAGAATCACCTGCGAGCCGGAAGCTAGTGTGGTGCCGCCCACGGTGCTACCCAGTCCGCTGGCATGGGTAACGGCCACCGTGCCGGCCGCATTGATGTTGGTCACGCCGTCATAGGTATTGGCACCCGCCAACACCAGCGTGCCGACACCGGTTTTGGTGATGCCATAGGTGTTGACGCCATCCGCAATCACGCCGGACAGCGTGAGTTGTGTGCCATTGACCAGTATCGCGCCGGTCGCCCCTAGCGTGATGTCGCCGGCGAAGCTGCTGGTGCCGGCCGCATCGGCCAGCGTGCCGGTCAGCGCCAGGGCTTCGGCGCCGATCAGCGCATCGCTGAGCGACAACATTGCCCCGCTGGCCACGGTGGTACCACCAGTGGTGCTACCCAGTGCGGACGCACTGGCGGCATTGAGCGTTCCTGCGCTGATGGTCGTTATGCCGTCGTAGGTGTTGGCACCCGAGAGCGTCAGCGTGCCGGTGCCCAGCTTGGTCAACCCGCCGCTGCCCGAGATCGCGCCCGAGAAAGTGGTGCTGGAGTTGTTACCGCCTGCCGTCAGCGTGGCCGCGCCCAGCGAAATGTCGCCCACGCCGGCAATCGAGCCAACCGTTTCGCTGAAGCCGCCCAGATTCCAGATGGCGCCGGTGTCCACTGTAAGCGCCGAGGTATCCGCAATCACCCCGGCCTTGCCGCTCACCAGCGTACCGGCAGAAACCGTGGTGGTGCCGGTGTAAAGGTTGGTGCCACCCAGCGTCAACGTGCCCGCACCGGCTTTGGCCAGACGGCCGGTGGTGGCCGTGCTGGCACCGTTCCAGGTCAGGTTGGTGGCCGCGTTTGACACATCAAAAGTGCCAGTGGTGGCTGCGTTCAGCGTGAAATTGCGGTCGGTGCTGGTGCTGGCACCGCTATAGCGCAAGGCACCGCCGTTAAATATCAGATTGGTCGCCGCATTGGTGGCCGCGCCCAGGCCGCTGGCCACGCCGCCGTTGCCCAGGCTGGCCACGCTCAGTGTGCCGGCGGTGAGTGTGGTGATGCCGGTGTAGGTGTTGGCGTTGCTCAGAATTGCCGTGCCAGCGCCGATATTTTTAATGCCACTGGCGCCGCTGATCAGGCTATCGACAGTGAGCTGCGCGCCGTTACCGACGTTGAGGTTGATGTAGGTGCCGGTCTGGGTGAGGGTGCTTGAAATGGCCGAGGTGCCAGTGCTGGTGGCCAGCGTGGTGTTGGTGCCCATGCTCAGTGCCTCGCTGCCGAGGTTCACGCCGCGTAAATCCAGGGCGGTGCCGGCGCCAGACAGCGTGGTACCCCCCACATTGCTGCCCAGTGTGCCGGTGCCGCTCAGGGCGAGGGTGCCCCCCACGATGCTGGTAACACCGTCATAGGTGTTGGCACCGGTCAAAACCAAGCTACCGGAGCCAGTTTTTGTCAGCCCGCCCGTGCCCGAAATCACGCCGGAAAAACTGCTGCCACCTGGGTTGGTGGTGAGCGTGGCTGCGCCCAGGGTGATGGTGCCATTGCCGTTGGCGTAAATATCGGCCACGGTCTCGTTGTAGCCATTCAGATCCCAGGAGGTGTCGTTTGACATTACCCAGACCTGCGCACTGTCGGACAGGACACCGGCCGCACCGTTGCGCACGGTGCCCCCGTCTATTCTGAGGATTCCCGAAAAGGTATTGGCACCCGAGAGCGTCAGGGTGCCAGTGCCATATTTGTAGACGTCGTAAGCGCCGGAAATCACCCCGGAAAACACACAATCGGTGCTGTTACTAATTACCAGGCCATTGCCGAGGACGATATTGCCAGCGCCGTTGAGCGTGCTGATGTATTCGTAGTAGCCCGCCGTCTGCAACGTGGCATTCGCAGCCACGGTGAGGGCTTTGTAGTTCGGCAGGATGCTCACTTTGTAGGCGCCGATAATCCCATAGGTCCAGAGCGTTCCCTCATTCACATTGACGACAGAGCTTTGCCATCCGTTCCAGGTGGTGTTCAACGGAATAATCTTTAATGTCCCGGCACCGGCCTTGCTGAACGCTCCGGTACCTGCCAGGGCTCGGTTGTAGATCGAGCTCACCCCGCTGACGACATCAATGGTGCCGCCACCCGCATTAAAGCTAAAGTAATCGTTGCCGCCTCCAAACGCGATTAATCCGCCCGGTATCCTGAGGGTGCCGCCGTTGAAGACCACGCCAAGTGTCGTGTTCATTGATCCCGCAGCAGCAATCGACAGCACGCCGCCGTTGATCGTGGTCGTTCCACTGTAGTTATTGAGGGTATTGCCCAACACCACTGTGCCTGCGCCTGTGCCTTTGGTGAGCGCATTTGCGCCGCTGAAGATCCCGCTCAGCGTGAGCTGTGCGCCGCTGCCGGCATCCACCTTGAAGCCGCTGGACAAGGCAATGTCGTCGGAATAGCTGGAGGTTCCGGTGCTGGCGGTCAGGGTGCTGTTGGTGCCGAAGCTGACATTGGTACCGGTGAAAGCCACGCCTTGCAGGTCGAGCGTGCCATTGACCGTGATGCCAACGTACAGGTCCTTTTTGGTCGCCAGCGTCGCGCCGCTGTCGATGATTGCAGAAGTGATACTGCCGGTGGTCTCCACCAGCAGCGTGCCGGCGCTGACCGTGGTAACGCGGGAGTTGGTATTGGTGCCGGACAAGGTGAGCGTGCCAGTGCCGGTTTTGGTGAAAGTCAGTTCGTTCGAGAGCACCCCGCTGAAGGTGGTGCTGCTGTTATCGCCACCGACGGTCAACACACTAGGGGTATAACCGTCGATACCGCCAGCGCCGGCGATGGAGCCAACAGTTTCGGAAAACGTATCGAGATACCATCGCGCACCCGAGGCCACCGTGACTGCAGACGCATCCGCGATCACGCCTGCTGCGCCGTTGCGAAGCATACCCGCGCTGACAATGGTAGCGCCGGTCCACGCGTTGGCACCGTAGAGCCACAGATCGCCGAGGCCCGCCTTGGTCAGGCTGCCAGTGGTGGCTGCACTCGCGCCGGAGAGTCTCAGCGTGTAGGTGTTCATCGGTGCGCCATAGACATCGATGGTGGAGTTGGTACCCGCAGTGAGCGTAAAGCCGCGGTTAGTCGCGCCACTGCTATTGGTGAATAGCAAGGTACCGCCACCCAACACCAGATTGCTAGCGGCACTGCTAGCCGCCCCGAGAGGTCCTGCTGTTCCGCCATTGGAAAGCGTGCGAACGCTCACGGTGCCGGCGTTGATGGTGGTGACACCGGTGTAGGTATTGGTGCCGGAAAGCTCCAGCGTGCCCGCACCGATTTTGGTGAGGTTGGTCTTGCTGATGACCGCGCTATAGGTGCCGCTACCGCTGCCCACATTGAAGGTGGTGGTGCCGGTGCCGCTGATGGTGCCGCTGGTGTTGCTGCTGATGGTGGTGCCGGCGTTGAGCACAACATCGAGCGTGCCGGTGGTGTTGCCGATGTTGGCATCGATGTTGATGTAGCCGGCGGCGGTGAGCGTGAGGGTACGCGTGCCGGCAGAGGTTCCGGTGGTGATGGCGCTGGAAACGTTGATGTTGCCCGCCTCTGCCCCGGTGCTGCCGGTGGTGATGGTGACGCTGGTGCCGGCGTTAAGGCTGGTCTGGATGGTGGTGTTGAGCACCTTGGCTGCGGTGGCCGTTGGCGTGAAGACATTGGGGCTGGCGCCACTGAAGGTGCCGCCGGTGGTGGTGGTGCTGGTGGTGATGGTGACGTTCCACGGATCAAGCAACCAGTTGCCGGCCTGACCGGCGCTGGCCGAGGCATCCACATTGCCCATGGCTTGCAGGTTGTTGTGGGCAGAGGTTTCTACCTGCCCGCCATCGCCGTCTTGTGCCCCACCCTTGGCAGCGATATTGCCGTAAAAGCCGGTATAGGCTTCTGACCACAAGACCGCCGTGCCGCCAGCGCCGACTTGTGTGGCGCTGACGTCGATTTTGGCGTTTTCGCTCATTACGACGGCTTGTGCGGTGGCGTAAGCGAAACTTTCGGTGGCCTTGCCCTGCCAGTCGCCGCCGACCAGCACGGTGCCGCCGCCGGTTTCTCCGGTGGCATCAATCAGGGTGGTGTCCAGCAGGCCGATGTTTTCTCCGGCCAGCGTGACCTTGCCGCCGCGCCCGCGTGATGAGCCGGTGCGCAGCAGGGTGCTGCCGGTCAGGGCCAGCGTGGGGCGGCGGTCTTCGGGCAGGGGCGGGTCGGTGGGCTTGCGCGGGTTGGCGCTGTTGCCCGCTTCTACATGAATGCGCCCGCCACTGCTGGCGCCAGAGGCATCCACCATGGCGCTGCTCAGGGTGAGGTTGCCACTGGCCACCAGGGTGATGCTGCCACCGTCGGCATCGCCGCCCTGGGCCTGGATGCTGCCCCCGGCATGAATGTCTTGCCCGGCGCTGACCACGATGCTGCCACCCGCGCTGCCGCTGGCTTCGAGCTGGCCAGTGGCGGTTTGGGTAAAGTGGGCAGAATTTATGCCAATTGCGCCTCCAGCCCCCGTGGAATGTGCGCGAGCAGCTATCAATTGCATAGCGTCTGCAGCCAACCCGCTGGCCGTGATGCTGCCGCTGTTGACGATGTCGGGGGCGTTGGCGCTGATGCTGCCGGCCGGACTGAGGGTGCCTGCGGCATCCACTGCGGCGTTGGCACTGATGCTGCCGGTGTTTTCGATGCTGCTAGACGCGTCGAGCACGATTTTGCCGCCGCGCAGGGCCATGCCGGTGGCCTCCAGGCGGCCCGAGTTTTTGACCACGCCGCCTTGCAGCCGGTCGACCGCGCGGGCCGACAAGATGATGAGGCCGCCGGGGGTGAGAACGGCACCTTTGTTTTCGACCAGCGCCTTGATCTGCGAGGGCTCGACGATGACGTTGTGCAGGCGGCCTTCGCCGTCAAATTGCAGCGAGACGGCCTCGCCCGAGGCCAGCGCCACGGTGCCAAGCTGGGCAATGATGAGGCCCTCGTTGCGCACTTCGGGGGCCAGCAGGGCCACAAAGCCGCTCAGTGCGGTGCGGATTTCGCCTTCGTTGACGACGCTGGCGGTGCTGCCGTCGCGGCTGAACTTAAGGTTACCGGCCATGAAATCGGCGTCTTTGATGCTGTGGGTGGAGGCCACCAGCGCGCCAACATCGACGCTGGCGCTTTTGCCAAAGTACACACCATTGGGGTTGACAAAAAACACCTGCCCGTTGGCGGTGATTTTGCCCAGTATCTGGCTGGCGTTGGTGTCGAGCACGCGGTTGAGCGTGGCGGCAGTGGCGGACGGCTGGTTGAAGTTGACCTGCGCCTGGCTACCCACGTTAAAGGTGCTCCAGTTGATGACGGCGCGGTTGCTGGTCTGGTTCACGTCCACCTTGCTACCGGCCTGGGTGACGGCGGCGCTACCGGCCGTGACCTGCGCACCGGTGGGGAGCTGGGTGGGTGCAGGCGCACCAGGCACGGTAGGCAATGGTGGCCCGGCAATGGCGTACGGCCCGCAGAAGCCCACGGCAGCCATAAAGGCAGCCGCCACTGCACCCGCGCGCACGGTGCGCTTGCCGCGCCCGGTAGCGGTTTCGGCCACCGCCACATAGGCAGCCAGCCGGTCGCTCCAGACCAGGCGGTAAAAACGGTTGAGCGAGGCGTGTTTGTTCATGGCGCGGGATTTCTTAGGTGTTGTCTTGTTTGGGTTAGAACGGCAGGCTGGCGGTGAGCCAAAAGCGGTCGAGGTCGAGGCTGCCGTCCTGGTCGAGGCCGGCGGCCGTGGGGTTGGGGTTGCTGCCCAGGCGGCGCGCCCAGGTGCCCTTGACTTGCGCGCCAAACGGTGCAGCCCAGCTCACACTCACACCGTAGCCGTGCAGGCTGTAGGCGTTGAGCGGGGTGAGTTCAGCGCCACTGGGGGCGGTGTTGACGTGGTTGACGGCGGTGATCTGGCCCCAGTCGTAAAACACGCTGAAGTTGAGGCCCGATGGCAAGCGCCAGCGGGCTTCCAGGCTGAGGGTTTGGCCGTCTGCACCGCTGCCCTCCGCGCCGGGGTAGGCACGCACGCCCGAGGCACCGCCCAGGTTGAGCTTTTCGGACGAGTCAAGGTTGCGGTTGGCGCGCTGAACAGCCAATTGCCCATAGAGCGACACATC
>CAJAVE010000056.1 GCA_903945325.1 uncultured beta proteobacterium
AAAGCATCGCCTGCCTAAAAGCGGGCAAGCACGTGCAGGTGGAAATTCCGCTGGCCGACTCGTTGCAGGGCGCGCAGGATGTCGTGGCGATGGCAAACACCAGCGGCCTGGTCGCCATGTGCGGCCACACCCGCCGCTTCAACCCCAGCCACCAGTATGTGCACAAGGAAATTGCAGCCGGGCGCTTCAATATCCAGCAGATGGACGTGCAGACCTACTTTTTCCGTCGCACCAACATGAACGCGTTGGGCCAGGCCCGTAGCTGGACCGACCATCTGCTGTGGCACCACGCGGCCCACACCGTGGACCTGTTTGCCTACCAATGCGGCAGCCCCATTGTCAAAGCCAATGCCGTGCAAGGTCCGATTCACCCCGTGCTGGGCATTGCAATGGACATGAGCATTCAGCTCAAGGCCGCCAATGGTGCGATCTGCACGCTGTCACTCAGTTTCAACAACGACGGCCCGCTGGGCACCTTCTTCCGCTACATCGGTGACACGGCCACCTACATCGCGCGCTACGACGACCTGTTCAACGGCAAGGAAGAAAAGATTGACGTCAGCCAGGTGGACGTGTCGATGAACGGCATCGAGCTACAGGACCGGGAATTCTTCGCCGCCATCCGCGAGGGCCGTGCACCCAACAGCAGCGTGGCCAGCGTCTTGCCCTGCTACCAGGTGCTGCACGATCTGGACGTCCAATTGGGCAAATGACCGAGCGCGCACGGGGTGTGCCGCACAGAGGTTATGCTTGGGCGTCTATTTAATGAGAGCCCGATTCATGAAAAGCTTGACCCTTTCCATTGTTCTTGCAGGCGCTTCGCTTGCATCTTCCGTTTGGGCCGCAGACGCACCCGCCATGGCTGCGCCCTCCAGCGCAGTGATGACCGGCGTGATTCTTGAGGTAAAAGACGTCGACAGTTACACCTACATCCGCCTGAAAACGAAGGACGGCGAGACATGGGCTGCCGTCAGTACTGCGCCGCTCAAAGTCGGTGCCACCGTGACCCTTGGGAACACCATGGTCATGAAAAACTTTGAAAGCAAGTCACTCAAGAAGACTTTTCCATCCATTGTTTTTGGCACGCTGGCCGGTAGCGACAAAAAAGCGGGAGACCCGCACGCAGGCGGTGCCAAGCTTGCCAATACCACTCCCATCCAGGTTCCCAAAGCCACCGGAGCCAATGCCCGCACGGTCGCCGAAGTCATTACCAAAAGCGCAGAGCTGAAAGACAAACCGGTTCGCGTGCGTGGGAAAGTTGTCAAATACAGCGCTGCCATCATGGGCAAGAACTGGATCCACCTGCGGGACGGCTCGGGTTCTGACGCTGACAACACCAATGACATTCTGGTGACGTCAGCCGCACCGGTGAAACTTGGCGATGTGGTTACCGTCAGCGGCCTGGTGCGGGTCAACAAAGACTTTGGGGCGGGTTACACCTACAAGGTGCTGATCGAGGAAGCCACCATTCAACCCTGAGCCGCACGATGAGCGCGATCGGAAACATTCTTTGGTTTGTACTGGGTGGATTTGTGATGGGCTTGGGCTGGTGGCTCGCCGGCCTGCTCTGCGCCATCACCATCGTCGGGCTGCCATGGGCCAAGGCCTGTTTTGTGATTGGCCAGTTCGCCTTTCTGCCGTTTGGCAAAGAGGCGGTTGACCGCGCTGTCGTCACTGGCGTCAGCGACTTGGGCACCGGCGCACTGGGCACCCTTGGCAATGTCATCTGGTTCATTTTTGCAGGCATTTGGCTGGCCATCGGCCACATCGCCTCGGCCCTGTTCTGCTTCGTCACCATCATTGGCATTCCCTTCGGAATCCAGCACCTCAAACTCGCCGGATTGACGCTCGCCCCTGTGGGTAAAACCATTGTGGCCAGGAACTCGGCGCGGGTTGGTCGCTGAGGTTCTACGGAGTCTTCAAGGATTGCCCTGCATTGCTGCCACGCGCATGAAACGCGCAACCGCAGTGGCACGCGAATTGCTTTCGATTGCACAAACGGGGAAAGCGCTGCAATCGAATGGAGACAGACGACACTTTTGAGACCGCCGTGCGGCACCATGACACGCGCATTGCCGAACTTGGTCTACCCATTTGGGTCGGGTCGGAGCCCACCTTTACGGACCGCCAGGCACACACGCCCGCATGGTTGCATTCGGCGCTGGGTGACGGCAAAGAATTTCGTGCCCAGACGCTGCTTGGCACCTTGAGTCGCCTGATGCCGGGCGGTGTGTTGCTGCGAAGTGTTGGACGACTCTATCCGGGCGAGAAACTACCACGCTGGAACCTGGGTTTATTGAGGCGGCGCAATGGCAAGCCCCTGTGGCTTGGCCCGCCAGACCCGCTGCTGGTCACCAAAGCATTGCCAGCTGCGAAGCCAGACATCGCGGCCTTGGCCAGAACGCTGTCGGATGCACTGCAAGCGCAGTCCTGGGCAACCCATTGCATTCAAACCACAGAAGGCGACGGCGAGCAGGTGTGGAAGATCTCGACCGAGCTTGACGGTGTTCCAGAGCATGCGCTCGATTTCCTGCTCCAGGTACAGGTTTATCAGGTTGCACCGGATGATGAACCGGAAGAGTGCGCCACCGTAGAGCTCCCGGCCATCGACAGCGTGGAAACCTTCCTGTCAGTCCTGTCGTGCATTGAACAGGCTGCGCTTGGCTGTGGTTTGCATGCGCTGGTATTTGCGGGCGCCACGCCACCGGTGAACGCATCTCTGGAACTCACGACCGTTACGCCGGACCCTGCCGTGATTGAAGTTAACACGGCCCCAAGCGCCAATTGCTCCGAATTCCTGTGGCGCAGCAAGCAGGTCTATGCAGCCGCAGCTGAGCAAGGGCTTTCACCCTATCGCCTCTATTTCAACGGGCAAGTGGCTGATTCGGGTGGTGCGGGCCAGATCACGTTTGGTGGCCCTGCGCCACAGGACAGTCCGTTCGTCAGGAACGCCAAGCTGCTGCCAAGACTGGTTCGGTTTCTGAACCGGCACCCGGCGCTGAGTTATCTTTTCTCACACGACTTTGTCGGCGGCAGCGGTCAGTCGGTTCGCCCGGACGAGCGCGGTGCCGACGCTTTGGATGATTTGAAGCTGGCGCTGGCGCTTCTGGAGCGCGAACCGGATGTTTCGCCTGAGCTGCTCTGGAAGAGCCTGGCATCGTTTCTGTGCGACACCGTAGGCAACAGCCACCGGGCCGAGACCAATATCGAGAAACTATGGAACCCCTTCCTGCCGGGACGTGGTTGCCTTGGGCTAGTGGAATTTCGTTCCCTGCGCATGCAGCACACACCGCAGCGCGCAACGGCTGTTGCATGCCTGTTCCGCGCCGTCATCGCCATGCTGGCATCGCATCCGTACGACTTGCCTTTGATCGACTGGGGTCGCGAACTGCATGACCGGTTTTCGCTGCCGTTCTATCTGAGGTTGGATTTACATACCGTGTTCAAAGCGCTGGAAGAGGCTGGACTCGGGCTGCAAACTCCCATCCGGGATGCCCTGCTTCAAAACGAGTTTCGATTCTTTGGCAAAGTCAACCTACCGTTTGGAACACTTGAGCTTTGGCGTGGCCTCGAATTCTGGCCACTCATTGGTGACGCCGCCAGTCCCGAGCAGAGTGGCAGCTCCAGAATGGTTGACGCCAGCACAAGCCGCATTGAAGTGCGTTGGCTGCCGCCGGAAGATGGCGCAGACCCCGGTTGGCTCGACTGGAATGTGTACATCGACGAGACCTGCCTGCCGTTGCGCCTGGAGCACGACCTTCGGGGTGAACTCAAGGTATTTGGGGTTCGGTACAGCAGTTTTGCACCGCGCTCCGGCTTGCATCCGACGCTGCAAGTTCAGGCACCGTTGACACTGAAGCTGCGTCACCCAAGCCACACCACCGAATATGTCGTCAAGCTGCACGAGTGGCACCCTGAAGGGGAGGCTTATCCAGGTCTTCCCGCTGACATGAATGATGCGCGTGCGCGCAGGGCAGCACGCATTACCGTGCGATCCCAGGAACGGCGGAATCGGCCTGTGCAAGGTACCGACAACCCATCAAGCGCAGACACCTTGCCTACCGGAATGGGGCTGACGGCGTACAGTCTGGATCGCCGTTACCACTGATCGCCAGTTGCGGGATCACACGCCTTGTCAGGCGTTGACGACCTCTCGAAGCTGGGCTGCAACGTCGTTGGGATTGGCCTGACAGACCCACAGGCCGATGTGCTCGAACCCGCCCGTCAGCTGCGTACTGGCCAGCAACTCCAGATACACGCCGGCACCAGGACCATTGTTGACGTTGATGTTGTAGGCAGGCGCCTTGCCCATCTGCGGCATGATCGTGACGATAGCCCGAATGGCCGCCACCATGGCCTCGACCACATCATGGCGTTCTTCGGTCGTTAACTGGTGGATGTACTGTTTGCTGTGGTCTTTGACCAGCACCAGCATGTTGAAGGGGCGCTTCATGAAATACGGGACGATCAACACGGCTTGACCAAAGTCCCGCACCAGCAGACCTTTCGGGTTTTCTCGCAGCATGTACTCGGAAAACGTTTGCTGGTTGCGCTGCATGAAGCTGAAATTGTTGAAGTAGCGCTGCGGCATGATGTTGCTGAAGCCGATTTGCTGGTGCCCGTGCGACAGCGATGCACCGGCAGCATGCCCAAAGTTCTTGATGATGGAGACGTAACCGAACGTCTTGGGCCCACTGTCCACGGCCGCATCACCCACGCTGTGTGGCAGTTTTTTCAGCACGCGGTCTGAAGCGGGCATAAAGCCTTCCGAGTCGGTCAGCAATTTGTGTTCCAAAACCGCCAGCCGCTCGAACACGATCAGGCAGTCTTGCAACGGCATGTTGTGCCAGTCCCGGTCGTGTATCGACGACGTCCATTGCAGCAGGTGCATGCCATACGAGCTGCGGCCGTGGTGATAGGGGTCCGGATAGAGCGGCGCACCGCTGCCGTTCTCCTGCAGATTCCCGACCGGGTGGAGGATGGGATAAAGATTCTTGTTGATGAAGGTGAAGCCTTCGCTTAACGGCTGCAGATCGATGACACCGGTACTTCTGGCGGCGCAGATCGGGCATTGGTCATCGCGGTTGTCAACCGGTGCAAAGGTGCCGGTGGTGTGCAGGCGAGCGGCCCGCGACGAGTTGTAGACGACCACATCGCCGGTTCGCGGGTCAATCTGGCACAGGGAGTCCGGCAAAAAAACCGCCATCTGCTCGTCGTCAATAATGCCTTTCATGATCTCGCGGATCGAAAGATCATTGACATCACGGGCGTTGATCAGTGCTTCAACGGCCTCCAACTTGAGTTGCTGCGGCTCGGCCATGTCAGTGATGTTACCGTATCGGTTGCCTTTGGAATGGAGCAGGATACGTTTGGCGCTCCATTTTCCCGGAGCCATTCCAGCAAGAACCCATCGCCTAAACTACCCGTTTTTGCCATCAACCACACCATGCACCATCGCACACTCGGCCCCTTCCAGGTCTCCGCCATCGGCCTGGGCTGCATGAACCTGAGCCACGCATACGGCGCGCCGGTATCCGCCGAGCAGGGCGAGCGCGTGCTGCTGTCCGCGCTGGACGCGGGTGTCACGCTGTTTGACACCGCGACACTTTACGGCTTTGGCGCCAACGAGACGCTGGTGGGCAAGGTCATGAAGCCGCACCGGCACAAGTTCACGCTGGCCAGCAAGTGCGGCATGCAGGGCGTGGATGTGAATGGCGATGGCAAGCTGGTGCGCGTGATTGACGGTCGGCCCGCAACTTTGCGCAAGACCTGTGAAGACAGCCTGCGCCGTTTGCAGACCGATGTGATTGACCTCTACTACCTGCACCGCTGGGACAAAACCGTGCCGATCGAAGAGAGCGTGGGCGCGTTGGGAGAACTGGTGCAGAAGGGCTATATCCGCAGTGTTGGCCTGTCAGAAGTGTCTGCCGACACCCTGCGCCGCGCCCATGCCGAACACCCGATTGCCGCCCTGCAAACTGAATATTCGCTGGCCACACGCAACCCCGAGATTGCAGTGCTGGATGCGTGCAAGGAGTTGGGTATTGCCTTCGTGGCGTTCAGCCCGGTGGGCCGTGGGCTGTTGTGCGACCCATTGCTGGACCTTGCCGCACTGCACGCTACCGATATTCGCCGCACCATGCCGCGCTTTGCGAGTGACAACTATGCTGCCAACCTGCGCTTGCTCACCGGCGTCAAGCAGGTTGCCAAGGAAGCAGACTGCACGTTAGCGCAGTTGTCCATTGCCTGGTTGCTGCACCGGGGCGACCACATCATCCCCATCCCCGGCACTACCAGCCTGTCGCATCTGGCCGAAGATCTGGAAGCCGCCAGCTTGGCGCTGGACGCGGCCACCATGGCCAGACTGGATACATTGATCAACCAGAACACCGTGGTGGGTTCGCGCTACAACGCGCAGGCGAATAGCGAAGTGGATACCGAAAACTTTGAATTGCTACAAAAATAGTAGCTGTCTACGCACATTCCACGAGTGCTGTAGGCACTTTTTCGGGAACACACCGCGCCCCTCGGGCACATAGGCCACTCCCAGGCGGTCGACCTCGTGCGGCTTGAAGCGCGAGGCATCTTTGCCAAATAGCGTGATGTGGCCATCGCGCCGCGCCACATGGCCCAGCAGCGTGCGGATCAGTGTACTTTTGTACTTGCTGGTGCACCGATTCCAGTTGCGCTGAATTTCAGCCAAAAGGCACAACCCGCATTGGCGCGTGGCGCATGTGCAGGGACATACCGAGCGCTGCCATGTGGTTGGAGTTGCGGCTCAAAATGGTCTGGGACAAGGGCAGGAACTCGGACTCTTCGTACTGTGCGTGCGCGCGGTAGCGGGTGACCAGCAGTTCAATGTCGGCCGCATTGATTTCGCTGTCGCGGCCCTTGGCCACAGCCTTGAGGCCGGACTCCAGCCGTTTCCAGGCAGCTTCCAGTTCGCGGTGCTCGATGGTCAAGCGCGCCACCATGAACTGCACCGTGTCAAATTCGCCTCCCTTTTGCGCATGCGAGAGAACCGCAGGGAACAACTCGCGCTCTTCGTCGAGATGGTGCTCAAAAATCGCTTCGCGAAAAAACTCCAGTGACTTTTCAGCAAGGTCACGTGCCCTGGCTGCAGGTGCCAGCAGGGCAGGCAACTCGCCCAACTGGTCCAGTTTTTTGAAAATGCCTGCGTGGCACTGGGAGAAGTCTTCTATCGGAGCGTAATCGCTCGATGCGGCGGGTGCATTGGACATATCAGCTCCGGTTCCTAAATTTTTAGCACAAACAACACAATGCTGGGCACGAAAACGATAACCACAATGCGCAGCAGGTCAGACGCGAGAAAGGGCATGACGTACTTGAAGGTTTCCTTCATCGGCACGTCTTTGGCCAGGCTGTTGATGATGAACACGTTCATGCCCACCGGTGGTGTGATCAGGCCAATCTCGACCACCATGAGCACGATGATGCCAAACCAGATGGCCTTGGATTCAGGGTCGAGCCCCCAAATATCCAGTCCCATCACGATGGGAAAGAAAATCGGGATGGTCAGCAGAATCATCGACAGGCTGTCCATGATGCAACCCAGCACCAGGTAAATGAAGATGATCACAAACATGACCAGGATGGGCGACACGTTCAGGCCAATGACCCAGTTGGCCAATGCCACATTGACCTGGGTAAGTACCAGAAACACGTTCAACACGTCGGCGCCCAGCAGGATCAAAAAGATCATGCCAGTCGCGGCTGCCGTGCCGTACATGCACTGCAAAAAGCCTTTCCCCCGCAGACCGCCTGAACGCCATGCTACAAAAGCTGTAGCAACAGTGCCAATCGAAGCCGCTTCGGTCGGTGTGAAAAATCCGCCATAAATGCCGCCAATCACCACCATAAAAATCAGCATCACCGGCCAGGTTTCCACCAGCGCCTGCAGGCGCTGTGGCCAGGAATAGCGGTCCCCGGCAGGCGCATCTTCCGGGCTGACCCGGGCCACGATGGCAATCACAACCATGTAGCCAATCGCCGCCAGAATGCCCGGAACAAACGCTGCCAAAAAAAGCTTGGCAATGTTTTGCTCGGTCAGGATGGCGTAGATCACCAAGGGCACCGATGGTGGAATCAAAATTCCCAGCGTACCGCCAGCGGACAGTACGGCTGTCGCAAAGCGTCCGGAGTAACCATGCGCTTTCAGCTCGGGCAGCGCGACCTGACCCATGGTGGCTGCGGTTGCCAGTGACGAACCGCAGATAGCCCCAAACCCTGCGCAGGCGGTGACGCCCGCCATGGCCATGCCGCCGCGCCAGTGGCCAATAAATGCATTGCCCGCCTGGAACAGCGCTTTCGACAATCCACCATGCGTCGCAAATTGTCCCATCAGCAAAAACAGCGGGACTACCGACAAGTCATATACCGAGAAACGCGCATAGGCAGCGGACTTGAAATAACTCATCAGCGGATCAAACCCCGCAACAAATACATAGCCAATCGAGCCAGTCATCAACATGGCAATGCCAATATGAACCCGCACCGCCAGCAGCAGCAACAGCACCCCGAACATCAAGGTGCCCCATTGGATTGGCGTCATTTCAGCAGCTTTCTCAGATTGGTGTTGGCAGTGAACAAGGCGGTAGCCGTCAGCAGCACGAAGGAAATGGTCATGGGTACATAACTCCACCAGGTAGGCAGGTTGAGCATCATGGAGGCGTCCATGGTGGACTTCAGATCTATCAGCCCCACGACCAGCCGCCATGCGATGACCGCCGAGAACAGTGCCATGAGCACTGCGGCGATCATGTCCATCAGGGCATTCGCCTTGACTGGTGCTTTTGCGGTGAAGAAATCCACAATCACGTGGCCGCCAATCCATTGCGCATAGGGCAGTGTCATGGCAACTGCCATGCCGCTGAGCATTTGCACCAGCTCATAGTCGCCCAGCAACGGGGAGGAAAAAAAGCTGCGGCCCACAATGCTCCACAGCGACATGATCGCCATGCAAACCAGGGTCAGCCCACCCAGAATGGCAAGCAGCTTGCAGCTCTTGTCGAGCGCCAGTGCGATACCCTGGTATTTGGTGTTGTCTTCGGTGACGAGAATATCGGCCACTGTACGAACTCCGTTAATTGTTTTGTGTTCTACCTGAGTCAAAGCGCGTGGCAGATCAAAAAGGGCGGAGGTGACTCCGCCCTTTTGGTGCACCCAACGCGGAGCTTACTTGGTGTAACCCTTGATCATCTTCACAGCGTCGTCATACATGGCCTGGCCCTGGAAGCCACGCTTGTTCATGTCGGCGATCCACTCGTCATCCAGCGTGGAGGTCGCTTTTTTCCAGCGCTCCAGTTCGGCGTGTGGCAGGGTCGTCATGGTGTAGCCCGCAGTTTCGGCAAAGATCTTGCGGCTCGGAACGTCATTGCCCTCTTGGGTGGTGCCGAGGTACGCAGAGAATTCACGGCCTGAATTCTTGTCGATCACCGCTTTGAGGTCTGCTGGCAGGGACTCGTACTTGGCTTTGTTCATGGGGACCACAAACACTGTGGTGTACAGCGCAGGAGACGTCTTTTCGGTCTCGGTGGAGAACTTGGTGAGTTCGTGCACTTTCAGGCCGGGAGCCACTTCAAAGGGGATCACGGCAGCGTCAATTACACCCTTGGACAGGGCTTCAGGTACGGCGGGCACAGGCATGCCAACGGGCGTAGCGCCCATCATGCCGAGCATCTTGGTGACCGTTGCAGTAGGTCCGCGGACTTTCATGCCTTTGAGGTCTTCAATTTTCGTGACAGGCTTGCTTTTGCTGAAGATGACACCGGGGCCGTGGACGTGAACGGCAAGCAGCTTGACGTCCTTGTATTCCTCTTGCGCATACTTTTGCGCAAAGTCCCATGCCGCGCGGCTGGTGGCGCCTGCGTTGGTCATCATGAAGGGCAGTTCAAACACCTGAGAGCGTGCAAAACGGCCAGACGAATAGCCTGCTACGGTCCACACCACGTCGGCCACACCGTCTTTGGCCTGGTCAAACAACTGGGGTGGGGTGCCGCCGAGTTGCATGGCGGGGTAAATCTGGCAGTTCAGGCGGTTGTTGGAGTCTTTGGCAATGTTGTCACACCAGGCTTTCAGCATGGTGGTGTGCTGGATGGACTGGGGTCCCAGAAAGTGGTGCACTTTCAGGGTGACGGTCTGCGCCTGAGCGGCCCAAGCCGAGCACAGCAGGCCAGCTGCGAGGGCGGTATGTTTGATGAGATGTTTCATGATTGGTCTCCGTTGTTGGACTGGTGAAGCGATATAAATTATGTGACCGACTTCGCCGCGTGTGATGCGGGGGTTTACCCTTTGGCTCTCAGGCAAAACAAAATACACGCGCTAATTTTTGTTGATAGGGGATATTAAGTTTCATATCGATCATTCCCACAAGCTATGTTTTGAAATACTTGTTATCTATTTTTGGAATAGTGCAGGCACCATGGTCCGGCATTCGCCAAACCCGATCCGCGCTGCACCTGCCTGGTTCGGTGTGGGGCCGCAAGGGGTTTACTGTCGTGTTACTGTGGGATCCGCACTCTGCCAACCGAGACGGCTGGAGATCTCCGTGACTACGGCTTTCAGTCGGCCTGCAAGTGGTGAATCCCACGCGATGGGGAAATTGTCACGGTGCCCCAAAAGGGTGATGCCGATCGCCGCCTCGCCCTCGTGATTGAGTGCCACGCCACTGAAGGCATTGACGCTGAGGATAGGGCTGCCTTCCGCGCGCGCAAGTCCGTGCTTGCGAACCCCGTCCACTACGGCGCGAAGAACTTTGTCGCTGTCACGCCAAATAGGTCTCTCGCGATCCGCTGGGTCGCCCAGGGCATTGGCCATCGCTTCCATGATTCGATTTGTTGGAATGACTGCAGCGAAGGCCTGACCTGTGGCAGTGCTCAGGATGGACATCACGGTGCCGGCGCGCATCGACACCAGCAATGGTTGCCGCGCTTCAATCATTCGAATGATGGTTGGTCCAAAATTTCCCCATACGGACAGTGCCACTGCGTGACCGGTAGACGCTGCAAGGTCCTCGGCTATTGGCGTGGCCACCTTGACCGGATCGAGCTGGTGCAGGCAGGTCAATCCGACTTGTAGCGCTAACGGTCCTAACCCGTAGCGCCCCGACGCAGTCACTTGTTCAATCAGCCCAAGTTTGGAAAAACTCACCAGGTAGGGGTGGGCTCGCGAGGGCGTCAGCTGAGCCTGCGCCGCCAGATCCTTGAGCGTCATGGGCTCCAGGTTGTTGGCGAGCGCTATCAGCAAGCGGCCGCCGACCTCGATGGACTGCACGGCTCGCTGTTCTTTTTCTACTCTGTCGAGGCTCTTTTCGTTCAAGTGATCTCCATGCTGATTGGCGCTGAGGAAGTTTAACTAACCGTGTCGTACAGCGACCTGCTCAGCTGAATAGTTTGCATTCGGGTTTTCCCCTATACAAATTCATTTGTTTAAAGCAAATAATTGAATTCAACAAACGACTTTGTAATTAACAAATGCAAAGCCAAGCGTCACTATAACTCCGGCCCGATGAAGTCTCAAGCCCGCATAGCGCACCTGAAAATCCTGGAAGTAGCCAATACGCGCTGCCTACCTCGGTATGTAAAGTTTTAACCCAAGGAAACGTATGACTAAAAAGTTTGCATCCCAAGCGGATCTCGAAGTGAAAAAGACCACCTTCGAGCAACTCTCCGAGCACTGCTGGGCCTACACGGCCGAAGGCGACCCCAATACTGGCGTGATCATTGGTGAAGACGCGGTGCTGATCTGCGACGCGCTGGCAACACCCGTCATGGCACAGAGTCTGATTTCCGAGATACGCCGGGTGTCAGACAAGCCCATCAAATACGTGGTGCTGTCGCACTACCACGCGGTGCGCGTACTGGGCGCATCTGGCTACAAAGCCGCCGGCATGCAGGAGATCATTGCCAGCCAGGGTACCTACGAGATGATTGTGGAGCGCGGCGCGCAGGACATGCAGTCCGAGTACGAACGATT
>CAJAVE010000057.1 GCA_903945325.1 uncultured beta proteobacterium
CTGGGTGTGAGTTCAAGCTGATCGACCTGCTGGTCACCAACTTCCATTTACCCAAGTCCAGTCTGATGATGCTGGTCAGCGCCTTTGCCGGGTACGAGCACATCATGGCGCTCTACCGCAGTGCCATTGAGCGGGAGTACCGCTTCTTCAGCTATGGAGATGCCATGTTGCTGGCGCGCGCTCCCTTTGCCTGAACTTGTGGCAGGTAGCGCTAAACTGACCGCTAGTTTGGGGGATCCTGGACATGAAAACCAAAGACGTAGCGCCAACGCTGGTGAGCCAACCGGCTCCTGCCGACGATCTGACTCAGCGCCTGCTAGGCATCCATGAGTTGATCCGTTCGCGCTACCGCTTCGTCGACCGGGTGGCCATTGCACTATATGAACCTGCCACCGACTTGCTGAAAACCTTCGTCAGCAGCAACACGGACCAGACGCCTCTCAAACGCTACGAGATGACGCTATCCAGCGTGCCGTCACTCTGCGCCTTGGTGCGCTCCCACCAAAGCCGTGTTGTGGGCGATATCGTGGAATCGTTTCATACACACTCAAGTCATACCTCCTGGCTGGCGGGCCAGGGCTACCACGCCAGCTACACGACACCCGTTTTTCAAGGGCAAGAGCTGGCGGCCTTTCTCTTCTATGACTCGAAACTGCCCAACGTGTTCGAATCCGACGTGGTGCACTTTCTGGATACCTTCTCGGACCTGATCTCCCAACTCTTCCTGTTGCAGCGCCGCGTGGTGCACGGCATGGTCAGCACGATCCAGGTGGCTGTGGGTCTGGCCCGTATCCGTGACCTGGAAACGGGCCAGCACCTCGAACGCATGGCCCATTACTCGCGGTTGATGGGTCAGTTGCTGGCCGAAAAATACGAACTGTCAGACGAATACATCGAATACCTGTTTCTCTTCGCACCCCTGCACGACATCGGCAAAGTCGGGATACCCGACTCCGTGTTGCTCAAACCGGGGAAGCTGGATGACGACCAATGGGTCATCATGGAGCACCATGTGGAGATCGGTGAAAAGATCATCGAGAAGATCAGTCACGAACTCGATATGCAGGGCGATCTGGCCAACCGGGTCATGCATAACATTGTGGCGACCCACCACGAGCGCGGCGATGGTTCGGGCTACCCACGCGGTCTCCAAATGGCATCCATTCCTTTGGAGGGGCGCATCGTGGCGGTTGCCGATGTGTACGACGCACTATGCAATCGCCGGCCCTACAAGGAGCCATGGAGCGAAGAGGATGTGCAGCGGGAGTTGCGACGCGAGGCCACCAACGGCCGTCTTGACGCCGACTGTGTCGAGGCCTTGCTGGGTGCGCTCGAGGCGCGCCGGCTCATCGGCAAAAAGTTTGCCGACATTGCCCAGTGAAAGCGCCGACGGCGGCCCCGTAAAATGCTCCACCCTCAGAAACACACCATGCTGCAATTCGAACTCTTCACCACCGCACGCGATACCTTTGCCTGAGAAGGAATACGTGGACCCCTTTCAAAAACGGACTGCATTACGTATCGCTCTGGTGAGCGTCGTGCTGGCTTCGCTGGCCAGTCCCATTGCCTGGTTCGTGACGCGCGAAGCGGCCGAAGAGGGTGTGGTGGCTTTGGCAAGCGAGGAGTCCGGGCGCCTTTTGCACCGGTTTGACTCGATCGACCTCAGCGGGCCTAACGCCCAGCAGCACGCAAAAGAGGCTGCTTTCGCCATTGCGGGTGGGCTGTTTGACATTGCGGAAATTTACGACGCCAACGGCAAAAAACTGGCGGAGTCTCTCACCGCTGAAGGCGACGCGGTGGAGTCCCTGTTGCCGCAACACGGCGCTCCGCGCTACACCGAAGCATCGTATGAGAGCCTCAAACCCTCGGGAGCATTGTGGCTTTTGCGCGTTTTTGTTCCTCTGCGCAATTCCGCCACAGACCCCAAGGCGGCGATTACGGGTTACTTTGAGGGTGTACGCGTCATACCCGCGTGGCAGCAGAACCAGATCTTCCACAACTCCCTGACCATGGCCTTGATGGTCGGCTTGGCCTCGCTGCTGTGCGGCGCAGCGTTGTACCCAGTCGTAGTGCACCTGTCGGCTGACAACGCCCGCAAGGCGCGCGAAGTGCTGGAATCGCACATCGCCATGATGGAAGCCATGGGGCGCGCCATCGCCAAGCGCGACTCGGACACCGGCGCGCACAACTACCGGGTGGCCTGGATTGCGTCGCGCATTGGCGAACAGATGAACTTGAAGAGTGACGCCATGCAAGCCCTGATCGTGGGCAGCTTTTTGCACGACGTGGGCAAGATAGGAATCCCCGACGCCATCCTGCTCAAACCCGGACGACTGGAAGATGCCGAAATGACCACCATGCGCACACACGTCGCGCAAGGCGAAAACATTGTGGGCGGCATTGCCTGGCTGGAAGGTGCCAACGCGGTGGTGGCCGGACACCACGAAAAGTGGAACGGCTCCGGTTATCCCCGCAGTCTGGCGGCAGAGACCATTCCGCTGGCAGCCCGCATTTTTGCGGTGGCCGACGTGTTTGACGCCCTCTGCTCCAAGCGCCCCTACAAGGAACCGATGGACTTTGACGCGGCCATGGCCATCCTGGAAAAGGACACTGCCAGCCATTTCGACCCGGGCGTAATGGATGCCTTTCGCGCCATTGCCCGCAAGACCTTCGATCGCCTGGCGCAGGCGAACGAGGACGAGGCCCGCATGCTGATGGAAGATCGGGTGCGGGTCCACTTTGGAATGTAGGAACTCTTGATGCTGAAATTCGACCTTCTCGCCACTGACCCCACCAGCCACGCCCGCCGCGGCACGCTCACGCTGAACCACGGCGTGGTGCAGACCCCGATCTTCATGCCGGTGGGCACCTATGGCACGGTCAAGGGCGTGATGCCGCGCAGCCTGGAGGAAATGGGCGCGCAGATCATTCTGGGCAA
>CAJAVE010000058.1 GCA_903945325.1 uncultured beta proteobacterium
GTGGTCTTGTTGTTTTTGGCACGGCGCATACTGGTCACCCGGCAGTCGGTTCCACGTTTGGACCGTTGGCTCAGGGGCTTCATCGCGGCCAACGCCGTATTTTTCTTCTTGCTGTTTTTCTGGTTCCAGGAAGTCAATCCGCTCTTTGTGGGACTGAGTCTGGTGACCGCATTGCTGATATGGTTCACCGGTGTTTTCTGTGCCATGAAGCGCCAGCGCAGCGCCTATTACTTTGTTGCAGCGTTCTCGGTGCTGCTGCTGGCCAACGTGTTGACGCATCTGCGCAACTTGGGGCTGGCACCAACCAATTTTTTCACCAGCGACGGCCTGCAGGTCGGCTCGGTGCTGGAAATGCTGCTGCTGTCGCTGGCGTTGGCGGACCGCTTCAATGTGTTGCGCCGTGAAAAAATTGCGGTTCAAAAGGAAGCGCTGCAGGTACAGGGCGAAATGCTGGCAAAGCTGCAGGAGTCCGAGCAACTGCTGGAAAGCCGGGTGCAGGAGCGCACCGCGCAACTGCAAGACAACCTGGCGACTTTGCGCCTGCGCGAACACGCCCTGAACCAGATCTCCCAGGGGGTAATGATTGCCAACGCCGATCGGGTACTGACCGATGTCAACGACGCTGGGCAACAGATCACCGGTTATGCGCGGGAGGAGTTGGTTGGCAGGCCATGCAAACTGCTTCAGGGGCCAGATACCGACCCGCAGACGGTGCAGCGCGTGCGCACAGCGCTCAATGCGGCACAACCGTTTCACGGCGAAATACTCAACTACCGCAAAGACGGAACACCGTTCTGGAACGAGCTCTCCATCGTCCCGGTGTTCGACGCTGCCGGTGCCCTGAGCCAGTTCGTGGGTGTGCAGCGCGACATCAGCGAGCGCAAGGCCGCGCAGGGGCTTTTGGTGATGGCCTTGGAAGCCGCAGAGGCCGCCAACAAAGCCAAGAGCCGCTTCCTGGCCACCATGAGCCACGAAATCCGCACCCCCATGAACGGCATTCTGGGCATGGCGCAGGTGCTGCTGTTGCCAGGCATTGCAGACCGCGAGCGCGTCGAATACGCCCGCACCATCGTCAATTCCGGGCAGACCCTGCTGACCCTGCTCAACGACATACTGGACCTTTCCCGGGTGGAGGCCGGCAATCTGCAGCTCGAAGCCATTGCCGTGCAGCCGCTTGCGTTGATTGAGCAGACGGAGGACTTGTTCAGTGAACAGGCCAGGCATGCAGGCCTGGTCATTCAATGCCACTGGGCCGGTGCACGTAATGCCCACTACCTGGGTGACCCGCACCGCCTGCGCCAGATGCTGGCCAACCTGGTGAGCAACGCCATCAAGTTCACGCGGCAGGGCCACATCCGCATCGAGGCCAGCGAAATAGGCCGCAGCGAACAAGGGGCATTGCTTGAATTTGTGGTGTCCGATACCGGAGTCGGCATTGCGCCGGACAAGCTTTCCCTGCTGTTTCAAAGCTTCTCGCAGACCGACACCTCCACCACGCGCGA
>CAJAVE010000059.1 GCA_903945325.1 uncultured beta proteobacterium
TCGATGCTGACTTTGCCAATGACAAACTTGACGATTTCAAGCTTGACCGATGCGCCCACCTCCTGAGCAGGTAGCGCCACCCGATGTAACGCGAAGCCTTTTGCCTTCATGGCGGCTTCCAGTGCGGCAGTGGCTTTTTGCAGGGTCTCAATCGTGGCATCAGTGCGCAAATAGGGAGCCAGTACCCGGCTTACTTCTCCATCGGCCAAGGGGTTCTCGCCTGATATGTCAAAACCCTTGATGACAAAGCTTGGATTGGCGGCGGTCTGCTGTGTCCGGGCTTGAGCCTGCGCCAGCGCAGGAGTGAGCAAAGTCACGCCAATGGCTATTGCCAAAGAGATGCTGGTCCGGTGGAGAAGTGGATTGTGCTTCATGGCTATTTGGTTCCCTGCTTACGTGCTTATTTGCAACTATTCAGCGCGCGCGCACCGGAGCTATCCAACACTGTAGCGGCTAGAGGATTGCGGTTGTTGGGCATCGGTGTGCGGTCAAACTCCAAAAACAGCGGCATGAGCAATGGACGGGCGGTCATGCCATCCAGACCCGCAAAGCCGGTTTCACCGCGGCCCAAGTGCAAGGTTTCATTTGAAGTGGTGACTTCGATGTGGCCATCACGCACAAACACGAACAGGCCTTCTTTGCCATCTTCTACTGCGGTTGCTGAAAACAATTGTTTGGTATCAACAGAAACGCCGTCGGGGCGTTGCAGGTTTTGCAGTGTAGGGGCGCTCAGCGCCCGGACTTCGCCGGGGCTGACGTACAAGCCTTGCCCGGCTTCAAGTACACGCATGTCCGTTTGCCCCAGCGGTGTGACTTCGATGGTGCCCAGCCAGGTGTAAAAGCTACAAGCCTCGCCCTTCACTTCATCCTTGCAATCCAAATCGAGGCCAGTGCCGCGGATGCCGATAGTCGCCGTAGCAGTGGTGAAACCCACGTTGCGGTTATTGGCCTTGCCGATGAGGCCGGTGAGTGCCCGCATGGAGCCTTTGAGCAAGGACACCAAAAAGCGACCATCCTTGGGATTTTGATCGTCATACACAAAGCTGTCTACCCGGAATCGGGTGCTGGCACCGAGCGTCATGCGGCTGTCGTCGCGAAACGCCAGTATCGCCTTGGCGCCCACACCGGTTTCCAGAATTTCGCCCGGATAAAGGCTACCGCCGTCAACGACCTTGCGCCTTGCTCCAGCCGCGTCCAATGCAGTAATTTCCCCCTGGGAGTTAACGACTTTAGCACTGGCCATCACGGCATTCAGGCGCGGCTTTTCGGCGACTTTAGCCGACTCTGCCTTGCAATCATTGGCGCAAACGCGGGCATCAAAATCTGTGCCACGAATACCGATCGTCGCGGTACTGGTAACCACCCGTGCGGCGTTCGGCGAGCTCTTGGCTATCAGGCCAGTGATAGCCCGAAAGCCCCCCCGCAGCAACTGCATCACCATGTTGTTGTCTGGAGCTGCTTCTCTGAATTTGTATTGCTGTATGAGGACTTCAGAGTTGGGACGTACAGTCATGCGGGTGCCATCCTGCATTTTTATGACGGCCAACGAGCCATCTGCCGTGGTGAGTCTGTCGCCCTCCTTGAGCGCCAGGCCTTTGCCTAAAGTGCGCGGGGACTGGCCTGGGGTTTGGGCAAAACCCACACCTTTGGCAAAGTCGACTTCGCCGACCGCTTGGGCACTAGCCACCGTGCTCAACACCAGCAGGGCAGTACCCAATACCAGTCTGGTGAGCCCTTTGCGGCTTTGGGGTGTGAGCGGGGTGGACATATGGATGGACCTGGTGATTTGCACAATGGGCGTTATGGACGGCATATGCCCCCCTCGGATACAAGCGCTTCCTTGGTCGTATCCTTTTCTTTGTCCTTGTCCTTCATTGGCACGTTGGCTGCGGCCTGGGCTTGTTGAGCTGCCGGGGTTTCTATGGCGCTCGTACCGCTCATCAGGGCCACGACAATGTCGCTGACGGTACTCAGCGCACCAGGAGGTGGCGGCGAAGTTACCGGCTTGGAAGCCACAACATAGCTCACAGGTTGGAAGCCACTTGTGGCCAAAGGCCCCAGAGTCAAGATTCCATCGGCGCTGGCAGAAACACCCAACGGCGCACGCACCGAACTGTTTTGCGTCAGGTTGCTGGCGGCCTTCAAAGTGACTGAGCCTTTTGCGGACTCCACTGGACCGTCAAGCACAATATTTCCCGCACTCGTGAGGTTGGTCGCCCTCAGCACAATGTTGCCACCGGCAGACAAGCCCGCTACGCCAACGGTCAGCGGGCTGTTGGCGGTAATGCTGATCGCGCCACTGGTCTTGACCTGGCCCTTGGTCACCACACCGCCAAAGCTGTCGATGTTGAAGTCACCTCCGTCGTTGATCGCCGTGACGGTGATTAATCCCGTGTTGGTCAGGCGCAGTTCGCCCGAGCCGGTGTTAAAGGCGTTCCAGGTGCCTATCTTGTTGCCAGGACCAGTCAGCACAGTGCCGCCAGTCGATTGGGTGGTCAGGGTGGTGGTCTCTATGCCGCCTGCCAGGGTCTCACTGATGCTGCCCCCCGTCAGGTTCACGCTGGCGGCCTTGAGGCTGTTGACGGTGATGTTGCCGCTACTTTGGGTGGCGGCAATGCTGGCCATGTCAATATTGCCCCCGCTTTGGTTGAAGGCACCGCTGGCGGTGAAGCTGCCCCCACCGGTGACGGTACCAGCGCTCTGGCTAAAACCACTGGTGGTCAGTGCACCGCTGACCTGCAGGGTTCCGCCACCAATGGCCAGGGTTTGAGCGCTGCTGAGGTTTTGCAGGGAAACGCTGCCGCTGTCAAACGCTACCGTGCCGCTTCCAGAACCAATGTTACCAATGTTGACGGCCAGCACGTTGGCACCATCAGGCAAGGCGTCCCAATTGCCGGCGTCATTCCAGTTGTTGGTCCCTGCTGCACCGCTCCAGGTGGAGGTAGGCCGCACGGTGATGTCGGCGCTGGTCGTACTTTGCACGGTTAGTGTGTAGTTGCGTGCATCAGTACCGGCAAGAGTCAAGCCGCTGAGGTTGACTTGCTTTGAAGTACCTACGTTTTTATCGACAAAGGCGCCTTTGACATTCGCCGTGGTCACGCTGTCACCTGCCACCAGTCCGGTGAGCACGATGCCACTGGTCACCAAGGGGGCGTCAAGCTTGCCGTCGTAGACTTTGTTGGCTCCGGTAATACCGCCAACAGTCAGCGCCTTGGGGGCAACGTCGGCCTTGGTCGTACCCGTGGTGCTTACCAGCGTGTAGTTCTTCGCATCGTCTCCACCCAGGCTTAAGCCCGTGATGTTCACCTTCTTGTCCGTGCCAGCGTTCTTGTCCTCAAAGGCCCCCACCGAGGTCGCCACCGTCAGCGCGTCGCCGCTGATCTTGCCGGCAAATACCGCGTTCGCCGTGTTCAGCGTTGCGTCTGTCTTGGCGTCATAGGGCTTGTTGGTCGCTGTCACTTCGGTCACCGCGCTGATGTCGGCTTTGCTTATGTTGGCCTTGGTCGTGCCCGTGGTGCTCAACAGCGTGTAGTTCTTCGCATCGTCTCCACCCAGGCTTAAGCCCGTGATCTTCACCTTCTTGTCCGTGCCGGCATTCTTGTCCTCAAACGCCCCCACCGAGGTCGCCACCGTCAGCGCGTCGCCGCTGATCTTGCCGGCAAATACCGCGTTCGCCGTGTTCA
>CAJAVE010000060.1 GCA_903945325.1 uncultured beta proteobacterium
AATACAACACGCTGGCAGCTATCACGATGATGGTCAAGGCCTGGTAGACCAGTCCCCGGAAGGCTTGACTGCGCCAGGACCAGCTTTTCTTTTTTGGGGGAGAGGTTGCGGACATCAAAACCCTTTCGCTACCGTCGATTGCAGTTTCTTGATTGAAAGGGCAGTGCAAACCACTCTGCAACTGCCCTTCTTTTGCGGAAAGCGGCAGTTGCCTGCCGCGGTTCCCAGGTCCTTAGCGCACTGGCGGTGCGTATTGCAACCCGCCCTTGCTCCACAGGTTGTTGGAGCCACGTGGCAGTTGCAATGCGGAGTTCGGTCCTACGTTGCGTTCAAATATTTCGCCATAGTTACCGGTAGTCTTGATAGCGCGGGCCAACCACTCTTTGTCCAGGCCCAACAACTTGCCGGTATCTTCTGTGGTGCCCAGAATGCGCCCTACCACAGGGTCCTTGCTTTCTTTCTGCTGATCCACATTGGCCTGGGTCACGCCGTATTCTTCCGCTTCGAGCAGGCCGTAAATCGTCCACTTGACGATAGCGAACCACTCATCATCGCCCCGGCGAACCAGTGGGCCTAACGGCTCTTTGGAGATCAGCTCAGGCAGGATGGCGTGTTCTTTGGGGTCCTTGGCCACCTTGTTGCGGGTGGATGCCAAACCAGACGCATCGGTGGTGTAAGCAATGCAGCGTCCGGCGAAATACGCGCCTTCAGCGGCTTCCAGTTTTTCAAAGACCACGGGCTTGATGCCCAGTCCTGACGCTTTGGAGAAGTCAGTCAGGTTCTTTTCGGTGGTTGTGCCGGACTGCACACAGACGGTTTGACCCTTGAGTTGTTTGGCGCTCTTGATTTTGCTCTTGACCGGCACCATGAAGCCTTGGCCGTCGTAGTAGGTAATGGCAGTCTGATGCAGGCCCAGCGATGCGTCACGGGTCAGGGTGAAGGTGGTATTGCGCGACAAAACATCGATTTCACCTGACTGCAGGGCGGTGAAGCGTGCCTGCGCGTTCAGCGGAACGTATTTCACTTTTTCGCCGTCGCCCAAAACGGCGGCGGCAATTGCACGGCAAACATCAATCTCCAGTCCAGTCCACTTGCCGGTGGAGTCGGCGGCTCCAAACCCGGCCAAACCGGTGTTGACGCCACAGACTACCTGACCGCGGGCCTTGATGGCGTCCAGGGTCTTGCCTGCGTGAGCGGGTGCTGCCATCAGCGCGCCCAAAGATGCCACTACCACCGCTGCCAGTTTGGCTTGTCTCATTGTCATGACTCAATCTCCAACAAAAAAGTAAGGAAAAAACGCAAGGCCCGTCCGAGCGTCAACTCAGCACGAATAGTAGCCCCACAAGTTTGGACTGCCCACCCGGGTTTGCACGGGGCTGTCATGCGAAATTTGCATATGTAAATACCGCCGACTGCTTTGTGCGTACGGGTGATGTGACGCATATTTCATGCCAGTGATTCTTTGATGTCACTCTTTTATTGGCGGCCGAATGGCGCAGCCGCGTCTCGAACGTGACTCAAACGGCATGCGCATTCGGGGCTACCCGGATGCATGGGTGGCGCTGGGGCGCTAGGCTCAAAGGGTGTTACATCTGTAAGGAGCCCCGGTGCGCCCCCATTTCAAGTTCTGGCCCAAGCGGCTGCCCCACGCCATCACCATTCCGGCCACCTCACTGTGGGATAACCTGGAGACCAGCGCGCGTCGCTACCCTGACAAAGCCGCGCTGGTGTTTTTTGGCACGGTGCTGACCTATGCCGGTCTGCTACAAAAAGCAGAGCTGCTTGCGCAATGTCTGCGGGGGCTAGGGGTCGAAAATGGCAATAGAGTTGTGCTGTGCATGCAGAACTGCCCGCAGCTGGTGATTGCCCATTTCGCGATTCTGCGGGCCAATGCGGTGGTGGTGCCGGTCAACCCCATGAACCGGGCCGAAGAACTCAAGCACTACATCACCGACCCCGATGCCAAAGTGGCCATTACCACGGCGGACCTGGCGGCGGAGTTGGCGCGCGCCAGTGATGCACTGGGCGAGACGGATCGCCTCGCCCATCTGATCGTGACGCACTTCACCGATGCGTTTGACGCGCAGGTCACCGGTGACGATGCACCGCCAGCGGCTTGGCACGACTGGCTGGGAACCCGTCATGCGCTACCCCTGATGCAGGGCGGGCAGGTGCAGAGCTGGGAGCAGGCCATGGATGCGGGCGGCGAGTTACCGGCGTTGCAGGTTGGCCCGTCCGACCTGGCCATCCTGCCCTATACCAGTGGCACCACTGGCTTGCCCAAGGGCTGCATGCACCCGCACAGCAGCATCATGCACAACGCCGTGGCCAGCGGCCTGTGGGGCAACGGGTCTGCCGAGAATGTAGTGCTGGTCGTGGTGCCCATGTTCCATATCACTGGCATGGTCAGCCTCATGCACACCAGCATCCGCGGAGGCGCCACCCTGATCGTGATGCCGCGCTGGGACCGCGATCTGGCTGGGCGCCTGATCTCGCGCTGGCGCGTGACGCACTGGACCAACATCCCCACCATGGTCATTGACCTGATGGCCAGCCCCAATTTCAACAGCTACGACCTGTCCAGCCTGGTCTACATCGGTGGCGGTGGTGCGGCCATGCCGCAGGCCGTGGCCCAGCGCCTGCTGGAGCAGTTTGGTTTGCGCTATGTGGAAGGCTATGGCCTGACCGAAACGGCCGCGCCATCCCACAGCAATCCCCCAGATGATCCCAAGCAGCAGTGCCTGGGTATCCCCTTCATGGGCACGGACGCCCGGGTCATCGACCCCGACACACTGCAGGAAATGCCGGTGGGCGAGGCCGGTGAAATCATCATGCACGGACCTGAGATTTTCAATGGCTACTGGAAGCGTCCTGAAGCCACCGAGGCCGCCTTTGTCGAGCTGGACGGCAAGCGCTTCTTCCGCTCCGGCGACCTGGGCCGGGTCGATGCCGATGGCTACTTCTTCCTGACCGACCGGCTTAAACGTATGATCAACGCCTCGGGCTTCAAGGTCTGGCCGGCCGAGGTGGAAGCGCTGATGTACCGCCACCCTGCGATTCAAGAGGCCTGCATCATCTCCACCCCCGACAGCTACCGCGGCGAATCGGTTAAAGCGGTGGTCGTACTACGGTCAACGCACAGGGACTTGGTGACCGAACACGACATCATTGCCTGGTGCCGTGTGAACATGGCGGTCTACAAAGTGCCGCGATTGGTGCAGTTTGTGGACGCCCTGCCCAAGAGTGGTGCAGGTAAAGTGATGTGGCGCACGTTACAAGAAGCAGAAGGAAAAACCCATGTTTGAAACCGCTATCGCGGGCAGCCTGCCCAAGCCGTCCTGGCTCTCGGAGACCGAGAAACTCTGGCCCCAGTGGAAGCTGGCTGGGCCTGAGCTGCAACAGGCCAAGGCGGACGCCACACTGCTGTGGATCAAGGAGCAGGAAGACGCCGGGCTGGACATTGTGGGTGACGGCGAGCAGAGCCGCCAGCATTTTGTGCACGGCTTTCTGGAGCAGGTGGAGGGCATAGACTTCGAGCACAAGGTCAAGATGGGCATCCGCAACAACCGTTACGACGCCATGGTGCCCCAGGTGGTGGCGCCCTTGCGCCTCAAAGGCAGGGTGCATGCGTTTGAAGCACAACTGGCCCGCGCCCACACCAAAAAAAAGCTCAAGTTCACGCTGCCCGGCCCGCTGACCATTGTGGACACCGTGGCCGACCGCTTCTATGGCGACCGCCAGACCATGGCCATGGCCTTTGCCGAACTGCTGAACCAGGAAGCCCTGGCCCTGCAGGCCGATGGTGTGGACATCATCCAGTTCGACGAGCCCGCCTTCAATGTCTACATGCAGGACGCAGCAGACTGGGGCGTGAAAGCGCTCGAAGTGGCTGCACGCGGCCTGACCTGTATTACGGCGGTGCACATCTGCTACGGCTATGGCATCAAGGCCAACACGGACTGGAAGGAAACCCTGGGCCAGGAGTGGCGCCAATACGCGCAGGTGTTCCCGGCACTGGCGGCCAGTTCTATCAAACAGGTGAGCCTGGAGTGTTACCACTCGCATGTGCCGCCCGATTTGATGGCCCTGCTGAAGGACAAGGACGTGATGGTGGGTGTGATCGACGTGGCCAGTGACGTGATCGAGACGCCCGAGCAGGTTGCCGACACCATTGGCCTGGCGCTGCAGTACCTGCCACGCAACCGCATCTTCCCGTGCACCAATTGTGGCCTGGCGCCCATGAGCCGTGAAGTGGCTGTGCAAAAACTGGAAGCCCTGGCCAAAGGGGCTGCATTGGCACGCACACGCTATGCACAATCCGGATCTGCCGCATGACATCGACGAATCAACTTCCCTTCGGCTCGGCAAAGGAGCTGGGCTTTTGCCCCCAGCGCACCCGCAACCTGGTGCAGGTGCTGCAGCGCGAAGTGGATTCAAAACGCCTGCCGGGTGCAGTGGCACTGATCGCCCGGCGCGGCCAGGTGCTGTTGCACGAAACCGTGGGCCAGCAAGACCCGGCGAATAACGTGCCGATGGGGCTGGACGCCATCTTTCGCATCTACTCCATGACCAAGCCGATTGTCTCGGTAGCGGTGATGATGCTGATGGAGCGCGGCCAATTGCTGCTGAGCGACCCGGTTGCCCAGCACCTGCCAGAGTTTGAAGACGTCAAGGTCACCTCCCACATCAATGGCCACGCCGTGCAGCACCGCCCCAAGCACGCGCCTACCGTGCAAGACCTGTTGCGTCACACCTCTGGTCTGACTTACGAGATTCTGGGCAGTGAACCCCTACAGCGCCAATATGCGCAGGCGCAACTGGCTTCGCGCGACCGCAGCAACCGGGAGTTTTCCAAAGCACTTGCTGCCTTGCCACTGATGTTCGAACCGGGCACGGTGTGGGAATACAGCCGCGCCACGGACCTGTTGGGCGCGTTGGTGGAGGCCGTCAGCGGCCAGACGCTGGGCGCTTTCCTGCAGGACAACATCCTGGGCCCGTTGGGTATGGTGGATACCAGCTTTGTGGTGCCAGCCGACAAGCACCACCGCATCGCCGAGCCGTTTGAGAAGGACCCCGACGGCGGCATAGCCATGCGCCTGATCGATGTGCGCAAGAGCGTGGCGCTAGAAGCCGGTGGCGCGGGGCTGGCGTCCACCAGCGCTGACTACGCCCGCTTTTTGCAGTGCCTGCTGAACGGCGGCGAACTGGACGGCCAGCGCATCCTCAGTACCGCCACTGTGCGCTACATGACGGCCGACCACCTGGGTGACATGGGTGTGCACCGGGCCGGGCGATCCGGCGAACTGCTGCCACCCGGCCACGGCTTTGGCCTGGGCTTTGCCGTACGCACCCAGGAGGGCGTGGCGGCCATGCAGGGCTCCAAGGGGCTGTACTTTTGGGGCGGAATAGCAGGCACCACCTTCTTTGTGGACCCGTCCAAGGACTTCTTCGCGCTGATGATGATCCAGGCACCCAATCAGCGGGACTATTACCGCCCGCTGTTTCGCAACCTGGTGTACGCGGCCCTGTTGGACTGATGCACCGCTAAGGTCAAATATTTAAGCCAAATCGGCCTCTAGGACCCGTGGGTATTGCGTAAGCAGCTATTAAAAGTGGAGTGACTGTGGCGCTTGTGGTCACAAGCTCTGGCCCAACATAGGCTGCTGATTTGGCAGCGTTTTGCTGCGTCAGGTTTTAGGCAGGCGCATTGCGGCATCTTCAAATGTGCCCTCCAGGGCGTCCAGATGGCAGGCCTCGCAACGGGTTTTACTCTTGATTTTGGGGGCAAGCCAGGTGGCATCCCGGATGTCGTGGTGCTTCTTGATCCAGTAAGGGGTTTCGGTGATGCGCAAGGGTGCGGCATCCGGGCTGAGCGACCGGTCAATTTTGAGACCGGCCTCGGTCAGGTGTCTTTGCGCTGCGTTGGCGGTCAAAAATGCCAGGATGGCGGAACTGGTGGGAGCATCCAGCCCCAGATCGGTGCCAAAGTGCATATTCTGCTCATTCATCATGCGTACCTATGACCGGGCGGGCAGCAGTGATGGATAAAACGGCAGATGGCAGCTGCCGCACTCTTCGCGCCACTGGGCGTTGTCGGGCAGTTTTTTGCCGGTGAAGGGCACATTGGCAACGTTGATGCCCCCCACGAGTGGCCGACCTGTTTCTTAATCGGCCCATGCAGTGCATACAGAAACCACCAAATTGCAAACGCGCCCATCGCCAGCACCATCAGCACCGCGATCAGGGGGCGGCTTTGCGCGCGTGCGCTGCCCGACGGTGCCAGCTTGGTTCCCGTGCCCATGGAGCGGGCGAGGTTTTCGCGGTGCAGCACGCTCTCGACCACGACGCCAATGATGTGGGCTATCACGAGCATCAGCATCAATATCGCCGATGCCTCATGCAGTTTCTTCAGCGTGCGGCCCTGGGCCACGCTCAGCCAGCCGGCAACAGCGCCTTGCTGTTCTTCGCTGCCAAACGCAAAGAATCCGGTGCAACCGACGGCCAGTGTGAGCAGCAAAAGCAGGTAAATGGCCACACTTCCGGTCGGGTTGTGACCGATGTGGCGTTCCGGATGCCCGCCCATAACCTTCCCAGGTACGCCCAAGCCTCTTTGGGGCTAAACCAGAACGCCGAAAAACGCGCGTAGTGGGTTCCCGCCAGACCCCACTGCACCCGAAATGCAACCAGGCCAACCATCAGGTAGCCCAGAAAGACGTGAACGCCCAGCTCCTCCACTTTGGTGGTGTACAGCTTCTGACCAGCCGCCACAGAAAAGTCTTTGAAGGCCGGGTTCTCGGCCTTGGCCTAGGTGCGATTACCGTCTTGAATGGGGTTGGCATGGGCCTGCAAACAGGGAACCAATGCTGCGCAGGCCAGCGTGACGGATTGAATCAGTTTGATCATGGGGGGACTCCTGTTGCGTTCTCTTGATTGGCGCAAATACCCGGACGGGCATTTCGACGATAGGTGGCCGCGCCAGCGGCTTCAGCGTGCAATGTTTTGCAGCTTCAGGCGTGCGGTGACGGGGTCGAAGTAGGCCTCGACAATGCGGCCGTCGCGGTCGAAGCCATACAACTCGTAGCAGCTGCCTTTGGATACCTTGAATGTCTTGATCCGGTAGCCGCGGTGCGTGGCCAGTAACTGCATTTCATCGACAGGCATCCACTCGCTGCGCGGGGCGGTGGTGCAGACATGCGTCGTGTTGGGCGCGCTGGCGGCGATGGACGTCACGCCTGCAGCCGGTTTGGTCATCGTTTTTGGCGCGGTTCCTTCCTGCGCTAAGGCGGCGGTTGATACCAGCTGGACAACCAGTAGACTGATAAATAGTTGGCGGCAGTTGTTCATGAGCACCTCCATTTGGGAAGGCTGCATTGTCCGCGGCTCACATTAACGAATTCTTAGCGCGTTGCGCATCCGCCGGTGTTCACCACGCTTTTGATTTACATCAACCGAAGAGTCTGTGCACTGGCACGGTCCGTTTGGCCGTCCGCTCAGTCTTTCGCCACTTCCAGCACCAGCTTGCCGAAGTTTTCGCCGTTGAACAGCTTGAGCAGGGTCTCGGGGAAGGTCTGCAGGCCCACCACCACGTCTTCCTTGCTCTTCATGCGGCCGTCCCGGATGTAGCCCGCCATCTCGGCAATCGCCAGGTGGTAGCGGTCGGCGTAGTCGAACACCACGATGCCTTCCATGCGGGCGCGATTCACCAGCAGGCTGAGGTAGTTCTTGGGGCCTTGAACGGCGGTTGTGTTGTTGTACTGGCTGATGGCGCCGCAGATGATGATGCGGGCCTTGCGGTTGATGCGGGCCAGCACGTCGTCGAGGATTTCGCCGCCGACGTTGTCGAAGTAGATGTCGACACCTTTGGGGCAGTGCTCTTTTAATCCAGCCCTTACAGAGCCAGGCCCGGCCTTGTAGTCAATGCAGGCGTCAAAGCCCAGTTCTTTGACGACCCACTCGCACTTGGCGGCGCCACCGGCAATGCCAACCACGCGGCAGCCCTTGATCCTGGCGATCTGGCCCACGGTCTGTCCCACGGCGCCGGCGGCACCGGACACCACCACGGTTTCGCCGGGTTGCGGCATGCCCACATCCATCAGACCAAAGTAGCCGGTCATGCCAGGCATGCCCAGCACGTTGAGCCACTGCGTCAACGTACCTGCGCGGAGGTCAATCTTGGCCAGGCCATTGCGTTTGATCTCGTCGGCGGCAATGGTGATGTATTCCTGCACGCCAAAGCCACCGCCCACGTGGTCGCCCACGGCGAAGGCGGGGTTTTTGGAAGCAATCACCTTGCCAACGCCACCGGCGCGCATGACTTCACCAATGCCGACTGGGGGGATATAGCTTTTGCCCTCGTTCATCCAGCCGCGCATGGCCGGGTCCAGCGACAGGGCCAGCGTCTTGAGCGTGACGCCGCCCTCTGCGGGCTCGGCGACCGGTTCGCTGGTATGGCTCCAGTCCGAGGGCTTGGGCATGCCAACAGGGCGGGCGGCGAGGCGAATCTGGTGATTGACGAGGTTGGCGAATGACATGCAATGAACTCCGCAAGGGGGAAGTGGGGATGCAACCGGCAAGCGGATTGCGTGGGAGGCGCATGGTAGCGCGGCTTGCAGTCTGCCTGCGTTGCGTAGGCGACAGACCCCAGCCTGCGCACGGATTTGATTGCGTCTATGCTCGGCGCTTGATCCAAGGACCCAAAGGACGCTCCCATGGCCACAGCCAAAGATTCCAGAACCTACGACGTTGCGCTGTACGGTGCCAGCGGCTTTGTGGGCCGCCAGACCGTGGCCTACTTTGCTGACCAGCCCCACGTCAAGGCCCTGGGCTTGAAATGGGCGATTGCCGGGCGTTCCGCCGACAAGCTGGAGGCCGTGCGCAAGGATTTTCCCGCTTCCAACATGGGCGTGCTGGTGGCCGAGGCGCATGATGCCGCGGCCATGGACAAGCTGGCCCGCAGTACCCGTGTGGTGCTGAGTACCGCCGGACCATTTGCGTTGTATGGCAGCGAACTGGTGGCGGCCTGCGTGCGCCACGGAACCCACTATGTGGATATCACAGGCGAGACGCCCTGGGTCAAAGGCTTGATTGACCAGCACCATGATGAGGCCCAGCGCAAGGGCGTGCGCATCATTCCGTTCTGCGGTTTTGACTCCATTCCATCCGATCTGAGTGCTCGCCTGGCCAATGAAACCATGTGGGAGCGGTTTGGCGAGGCTTGCACGCAGGTCAAGGCGGCCTTCAGCATCCGCGGTGGCTTCAACGGTGGCACGCTGGCCTCGCTGTTCAACATGCTGGCCTCCGGCCAGTCGGATGCCATGGCGGATCTGTTTTTACTGAACCCAGAGGGCAAGCGTCCGGCCAATGCGGATGCCCACAGTGACCCCATCGGCCCACGCCATGACCCGGACTTTTCTGCCTGGCTGGGTCCGTTCATGATGTCGACCATCAACACCCGGGTGGTGCGACGCAGCGCGGCCTTGCTGGGCTACGCCGATGGATATGATTACCAGGAATATCTGCGACTGGGACGGGGGCCGGTAGCGGCCATGGCGGCGACTACTCTGAGCGTGGGCTCGTTCACCTCGCAACTGGCCTTGCGCCTGAGCCCGGTGCGCAAGCTGGCGCAGCAGCTTGCGCCCAAGCCAGGTGCGGGACCGTCCGAGGCCAGCATGGACGGTGGTTCGTTCCGTTGCCAGTTCGTCGGCCACAGCGCCAGTGGCAAGACTGTGCGCGGTCTCATCGCCGACAAGGGCGACCCCGGTAACCGCGCCACCACCAAGATGCTGTGTGAGTCTGCGCTGGCATTGGCCGTGCAGCTGGACGCGTTGCCGGGTGGACGTCTGCATGGCGGTCTGTTGACGCCCGCCAGTGGTCTGGGCGATGTGCTGGTGCAGCGGCTGCGCGCAGCCGGCATGACACTGCAAGTGGACCCGGCATAGCCCTGCGACTTTCCATTTTTACTTCATAGAAGAGGTTACACCATGCAGACGAAAAGTGTTTCCCCCAAAAAGGCACCCGGTTCGCGACAGACGGCGCTGATCACTGGCGCGTCATCCGGCATAGGCGAGGCGCTGGCGCATTGTTTTGCCGGCGCGGGTTTTGACATCATTTTGGTGGCGCGCAGCGAAGCCACGCTGAAGCTGCTGTCCCAGACGCTGGCGGCCCAGCATGGCAACGCCGCGCATGTGCTTCCATCGGATTTGTCCAAGCCCGGTGCGGCAGTGCAGTTGCAGACCGCGGTAGAGGCCAAAGGCTGGAAAGTGGATGTGCTGGTGAATTGCGCAGGTGTGCTGGAGCAGGGTGCCTTCACATCGATTGCACTGGCCAAGCACCAGCAAATCATTGACCTCAATATCTCCGGCCTTACCTCCATGCTTAGCGCTTTTGTGCCCGGCATGGTGCAGCGGGGTATTGGGCGGGTGCTCAATGTTGCATCCATTGCCGCGTTTCAACCCATTCCCACACTGGCCAGCTATGCCGCCAGCAAGGCCTACGTGTTGTCGTTGTCCGAGTCACTGGCCGAGGAATTGCGTGGGTCGGGCGTTACCGTCACGGCGCTGTGTCCCGGCATCACCGCGACCAATATGCTCACCCAGGCGGCGGGTGCCAATGACAAGCTCAGCCAGTTGCCAGGCTTCTTGATTGCCGACGTGAAGGATGTTGCCCAGTTGGCGTTTGCCGCCTGCATGCGGGGCGACGCCATCTGCGTGCCCGGCGTGGTTAACCAGGCGGCCATGATTGCGTCGCGCGGCACGCCCAAGTGGTTGGTGCGCCGCATTGGCGGGCTACTGGGGCGCAAGGCGATGTAGTGGCCCCAGCGGGGCTATGCCGTGACGGCCACCGTAGGAGACTCTTCCACATCAGAGCAGCTTTCACCGGCGCAGCCATGGATCTCGGCCACGGGTAGCGCCTGCGGTTTGCTGATCTCGCCGGTCAGCGTGTCATAGCCCACGCGGTGCAGGTGTGCGGCCAGGGCTGCATCCATGGAATGCGCATGCTGGGGAAACCAGACCGCCAGTTCTTTGGCCATCTGGCGCACCATCTCCAGGTTGCCGTTTTGTCCTTCCTCGGCACCGCGTTGCATGATTTGCAAAATGATCTGGTGTTGCGTGCTGTGGCAGTTGCTGGCGGCAAAGCGGGTCTCTGTCATCCAGCGGTCTTCGCGGCTGAAATGGGTGTCGGTGTGTGCAACCAGTTTTTGCCAGGCGGGAATCACCGCACCGTCGGATGCAGACTCCACATCCGCCAGCAG
>CAJAVE010000061.1 GCA_903945325.1 uncultured beta proteobacterium
AGCGAGGAAGAGGCTGTATTGCTCAAAAAAGAGGGGATCGGATTGGTCTTCTTTGGCGAAGAAGAGTTGGCAAGAGGAATGACAAGCCACGTAACACAGCGTTTTCTGCCGGCCAGGGAAACTGACGTCGACCTCTGAAGTCTGAAGCACGCGCTCCACCACTGCGTTGCACATCGGGTTAGAACGCGGTGCATTGTGAGTGCGAGAATCAAGGCATGGAAATGCTCGTGGTGTCGTTGGCCTCGCTTCTGGCTGGTTTTGTTGACTCGATCGTGGGCGGTGGCGGGTTGATACTGGTGCCAGCCCTGTTTGCCGTATTCCCCACTACACACCCCGCTACGCTGTTTGGCACGAACAAAGGTGCATCGGTGTGGGGCACTGCGATTGCCACAGTCCAGTACAGCAAACGCGTCAACTTGCCCTGGCAAGCCCTGGGTCCGGCAGCGGCGGTGTGTTTTGCATCATCGCTTGGCGGCGCCTGGCTGGTGACGGTGATCTCGCCCGAATACTTGCGCAAGTCCCTGCCGTTGGTGCTGGTGATCGTACTGGTCTACACGCTGGCGAAAAAGCAGCTGGGGCGTCACCACGCACCCCGCTTTGCCGGAAGCCGCGAAGCATGGGTCGCCAGCGCCATCGGCGCAGTCATCGGGTTTTATGACGGTTTCTTTGGGCCTGGAACCGGTAGCTTCTTTGTGTTCCTGCTGGTGCGCTTGCTGGGCTACGACTTTTTGCATGCCTCAGCCGGTGCCAAGCTGCTCAACACGGCGTCCAATCTGGCGGCCATCATCCTGTTCGCGCTGAAAGGGCACGTCTGGTGGCACTTTGTTCTGGTCATGGCCATTGCCAACATACTGGGTAGCCTGGCGGGTACGCACCTTGCCTTGAAGCACGGCACGGGCTTTGTGCGCAGCGTCTTCATTGTGGTGGTGTCGGCACTGATCCTGAAGACCAGCTACGACGCGTTCCTGCGCTAACGCGGTGCAGAAGCAGCAGCCGGTGCGGTACCCTCGCTCGCGCGGCGCGGCCAGGGTACTTCGGCCGCCACCAGCGGCTTGCCAATGGGAGCGATGGCCAGGCCCTTGCGCAAGGCGGACATATCCTCATCGTTCGGGTACTGCCCGAGCAGCCAGTAGTCAAAAACGCGGCGTGCGATGGGCGCTGCGGACCCGGAACCCCAGCCGGCGTTCTCGACAATGACGGCCAACGCGATCGTCGGGTTTTCGACCGGCGCAAAGGCGACGTAGAGGGCATGGTCGCGCTTGTGTTCGTCGGACTTGACGCTGCTGTACTTCTCGCCAGCCCGCAGGCCGACGGCCTGCGCTGTACCGGTCTTGCCTCCACTCTGGTACCCGGCGCCGGCAAACACCTGGCGGGACGTGCCCTCCATCGTCACGCCGTGCATGGCATTGCGGATCACTTCCACATGCTCTGGTTTCAGTGGCAGCGGTTCGAGCGCATCACTGGCGACGCGTTGGGTCGTATGAAGGACGCTGTCTTCAATTTCGCGCACCAGGCGCGGCTTGAAGCGCAGACCTCCGGAGGCAATGGTCGAGTAGGCGGCGGCCATTTGCAGCATCGTGAAGTTGTTGTAGCCCTGGCCTATGCCCAGCGAGATCGTCTCTCCGGCATACCACTTCTGGTGTTCCGGCTTCCTGAATTTCTTGCGCTTCCATGCCTGAGATGGCAAGTCACCAGTGACTTCACCGAGTAAATCAATGCCCGTGAGACGGCCCAGTCCAAAGGGCTCCAGCTGGTCGTGGATCAGGTCCACGCCCATCTCATTGGCGAGGCTGTAGAAGTAGACGTTGGATGACCCAACGATCGCCAGGCGCATGTCCTTGGGTCCGGGTCGATCCGCCTCCGGGCTGCCGAAGTTGCGGCCGCCAAAGCTGTAGGTCAGGTTGTCCTGGATGACGACATTGGCTGCGCGCTTGCCGCTGTTCAGGGCGGCCATGGCCATCAGTGGTTTGTAGGTCGACCCAGGCGGGTAGGTACCACGCAGCGCACGGTTGAGCAGCGGTTTGTCGATGTCCTGGTTTAACGCAGCCCAGCTGTCGGTGTCGATGCCATCAACAAAAAGGTTGGGGTCGAAGGTTGGCTTGGAAACGAAGGCCAGCACCTCGCCATTGCGCGGATCAATCGCCACCAGTGCGCCGCGGCGGTCACCATACATGTCTTCCACCAGTTTTTGCAACTTGATGTCGATGGACAGCATCACCATGTTGCCCGGCGTAGAGGGTGTGCTGGCAAGTTTGCGCACAGCGCGACCACCTGCAGAAGTCTCGACCCGCTCCACGCCGGTGGTGCCGTGCAACTGACTCTCGAAATTCTGCTCCACGCCAAGCTTGCCGATGTACTCGGTTCCTCGGTAGTTGGCCAGGTTGTCGTCGTCCTCGATCTTGGCCTTCTCTGCCTGGTTGATGCGCCCGATGTACCCAATCACATGACTGGCGAGTTCGCCATAGGGATAATTGCGAAACAGGCGGGCCTTGATTTCGACGCCGGGGAAACGAAAACGCTGGGCGGCAAAGCGGGCCACTTCGGTATCGGTCAAACGGGTACGAATCGGCAAGGACTCGAAGCTCTTGGACTCTTCCATGAGCTTCTTGAAGCGTCTGCGATCACGCGCAGTGATATCCAGCACCAGGGCCAGATCCTCAATCGTTTTCTCCAGCCCACCGGTTTTGGATGGCGTAATCTCCAGCGTATAGGCCGAATAGTTGCTGGCCAGCAAAACACCGTTGCGATCCACGATCAGCCCCCGATTGGGAACGATGGGAACGATGGACGTTCGATTGCTTTCAGCTTGTGCACGCAGATCATCATGGCGCACAACCTGCAGGTAAACAAGACGTGCAGTCAATACGGCAAAACACGCCAATACCAGCACGCTGATGGCAAAGACCCGCGTGCGAAAGCGTGCCAGGTCCGCTTCAACGTTGCGAATTTCGGTCATAGCGGTCGGTTGGCATCAGGGTCCGGAGCCCTGAGTTGCGGTGCGAGCAATACAAGGCTGGCCACCGGCCACATCAGCGCCTCCACGAAGGGCGCCAACAGCATCAACCAGCCCGGAAACGCTCCGCCACTGAGCATGCGCACCACCAGCTCAACCGCGTGTGCGACCGCAAACAAAGGAAAGACTTGTGCCGCCTGGGATGGCACTGAAAACCACAACAAACGGCGGTGAATGGTGATGGCAGCGAAGCTCAGAACCGTGTAGGCCATGGCGTGTTGACCGAGCAGCCCCGCCTGATGGACATCCATCAAAAGGCCGAAGACAAACGCGGCGCCAATGCTGACGCGCAACGGCTGGTGCACCGTCCAGAAAACCAGCACCACGGCCAGTAAATCAGGGCTCCAGGCCGCCCTGCCCCACAACCCCATGTTCTGCGACATGTTGATCAGCAGGGCTCCAATCAGGCTGCCCCAAATAAAGAACGGGTTGGCAGGCAACAGCAGTTGCTGCCCAGGGCGCATGATCATGAAAACACCTCCGGTCGCCTGCAGTACAAGACCAGGAAGTTCATTTGGCAACCCCGCGACGTGAAGCCACCACGGGTGCATCAGGCACTGGCCGTGGCGCAATTTGGGCCGTTACGGGGTCGAGCACCACGACATGGGCGGACCCGGAAACCAGTGCCAGTGGCACGCAGTAAATGCGGGCAAAGACGGCATCGACCCGGCGCTCGACCTTCTCAACACGCGCAACCGGCAGCCCCGGTGGATAGACCCCATCTACGCCGCTGGTTGTCAGAAGGTCGCCAGCCGTGACATCGGCATTGGCCGCCATGAAGCGCAACTCCATTGCATCAGCATGCAACGACGCATCACCATATGCCACGCCGCGCGCGCCGGTACGCGTGTTGAGCACGGGAATGGCATGGTCTCGGTCTGTGATCAGGGTCACTTCACTGACCAAGGGATAGACCCGAGTGACCTGTCCCAGTACGCCAGACTCGTCCAGAACCGGAGAGCCCAGTCCCACGTGGTCTGCCATGCCTTTGTCGATGACAACCTTTCGGCTGTAGGGATCCGCTGCGTCGTAGATCACCTGCGCGGCCATGCCCGCAGACTGCAGGCGTTCGCGCAGGTCCAACAGCTTGCGCAGGCGCGCATTTTCCAGCGACAACTGCTCGACCTGATTGGCGCGCTGTGACTGCAGGTTGTGCTTCTTGTTGGTCGCTTCCTGCGCTGCCTGCGCGTCAGTGAGCGACGAAAAATACTGGCTGGTGTTCTGGTACAGCAGCACCGGACGCAGCGCCAGCCACTGCGCCGGGTACAAAACAGTGGCCAGTGCGACGCGCAGAGGTTGCATGACTTTGAACCGGGAATCTGCCACCATCAATAACAAAGCCAGCGCGCTGCATACGGCCAGCTTGGACAGGGCCGATGGACCTTGCCGAAAGAAGGGTGGGGGTTCTCTGTTCAGCGTACCGAGAGGCATCGCTGTACCTGACTGCTTATTCGCTGGTGAAAATGGAGCCCAGACGCTCCATCTGCTCCAGCGCAATGCCGCATCCGCGCACCACACAGGTCAGTGGATCTTCGGCTACCAGCACCGGCAGGCCGGTTTCTTCGGCCAGCAGACGATCCAGGTCGCGCAGGAGTGCGCCACCGCCAGTCAGCATCATGCCGCGGTCGGCAATGTCGGCACCCAGTTCGGGAGGCGTTTGCTCCAGTGCGTTCTTGACGGCCGACACAATATTGTTCAACGGGTCGGTCAATGCTTCCAGAATTTCGTTGCTGGAAATGGTAAAACTGCGCGGCACGCCCTCGGACAGGTTGCGTCCACGCACTTCCATTTCCTTGACCTCTGAGCCAGGGAAGGCCGAGCCGATCTTCTTCTTGATGGACTCGGCGGTGGGCTCACCAATCAGCATGCCGTAGTTGCGACGGATGTAGTTGATGATGGCTTCGTCAAACTTGTCGCCACCCACTCGGACTGAACCTTTGTAAACCATGCCACCCAGCGAGATGACGCCGACTTCGGTCGTACCGCCGCCGATGTCCACCACCATGGAGCCGCTGGCCTCGCTGACGGGCAGGCCGGCACCAATGGCCGCGGCCATGGGTTCTTCAATCAGGTACACATCGCTGGCACCTGCGCCCAAAGCAGACTCGCGAATGGCACGACGCTCGACCTGGGTCGAGCCGCAGGGAACGCAGATGATGATGCGCGGACTGGGGCGGAAAATGCCACGAGGATGCACCATCTTGATGAACTGCTTGAGCATCTGCTCGGTGACCGTGAAGTCGGCAATCACGCCGTCTTTCATGGGGCGGATGGCTTCAATATTGCCAGGCACTTTGCCCAGCATGGCCTTGGCTTCCTTACCCACGGCTTGAATGGTTTTCTTGCCTTGGGGGCCACCTTCGTGCCGGATGGCCACGACCGAGGGCTCATCCAGGACAATGCCCTGGCCGCGTACAAAAATCAGGGTGTTGGCCGTACCTAAGTCAATGGCCAGGTCGGTAGAGAAGTACCGACGGAAAGATCCAAACATCACACATCCTCTCGGGCACGGGAAGCGCTTCGGCCCCCATCACCACGGTTTATTCGTTAAAAGTTGTAAGACTGGCGTCAAAATAGGCAGTTTTGCGGGACTTGCGCCAAAGGCAGGATAATAACCGATTGCCTGTGAACAGCCCTCTCCAAAGGACCCGTTCTGGCCTGATTTACCTTTGGTTTCACCTCAACACGCACCATGTCACTGACATCTACCGATATCGCCCGCATTGCCAACTTGGCACGCCTGGAGCTGGCGCCAGCTGAAAGTGAGCGCATGCTCACGCAAATGAACAGCTTTTTCGACATTGTGGAGCAGATGCGCGCCGTGGACACCACGGGCATCGCACCGCTTGCCCACCCGGTAGTCATTCTGGCCGACATCGCGCTACGCCTGCGTGAAGACGCGGTGAGTGAACCCAACCAGCGTGAGGCCAACCAGAAGAGCGCCCCGGCCGTGGAGCACGGGCTGTTCCTGGTTCCCAAGGTGATCGAGTAATTTTTGTGAGCAGACGATGACGCCATTCCAATCCCCCGCTACGCACGCCCTGCACGACCTGGGTGTGCACGCCTTGGCCCAGGCCATTGCCGCCAAACAGGTTTCGGCCGTCGAGGTCGCCCAGCACTTCCTGGACCGAGCCAACACACACGTCCATCTGGGCGCCTTTGTTGCCATCCAGAGCGAGACCACACTGACCCAGGCCCGCGCCGCCGACGCGCGCATCGCCAATGGCACTGCCGGCACGCTCGAAGGCGTGCCCGTGGCGCACAAGGACATTTTTGTGACCCGGGATTTTCCCACCACGGCCGGCTCGCGCATTCTTCAAAACTACCAATCACCCTTTGACGCCACCGTGGTATCCAAGCTGGCTGCGCAAGGCGTGGTGACGCTGGGCAAGCTGAACTGCGACGAATTCGCCATGGGCTCCAGCAACGAGAACACCGCCATCTGCGCCGTCGGCCACAGCCAGGTGGAACCCGTGCGCAACCCGTGGGACGCCACACGCATTCCGGGTGGCTCCTCCGGCGGCAGCGCCACTGCAGTGGCCGCGTGTTTGGCACCGGCCGCAACGGGCACCGACACCGGCGGCTCCATCCGCCAACCGGCATCCTTTTGCGGCATCACCGGCATCAAGCCGACCTATGGCCGGGCAAGCCGCTACGGCATGGTGGCATTCGCCTCCAGCCTGGACCAGGCCGGACCGATGGCCCGCTCGGCACAGGATTGCGCTCTGCTGCTGTCCGCCATGTGCGGCCCGGATCTGGACCGCGACTCAACGTCGCTGGATGTACCGGCCGAAAACTATTCACTGAAACTGAACGACTCCATTGAGGGCTTGCGCATCGGCATTCCCAAGGAGTTTTTTGGCGAAGGCCTGGCGGCCGATGTGCGCACGGCCATTGACGCAGCTCTGAAGGAATACGAAAAACTGGGGGCCAGGCTGGTGCCCATCAGCCTGCCGCGCACCGAGCTGTCGATCCCGGTGTACTACATCATCGCCCCCGCCGAGGCCAGCTCGAACCTGAGTCGCTTTGACGGTGTGAAGTTTGGCCATCGTGCCAAGAACTACACCGATCTGGCCGACATGTACAAGAAGACCCGCGCCGAAGGTTTTGGCGACGAGGTCAAACGCCGAATCATGATCGGCGCCTATGTGCTGTCACACGGCTACTACGACGCTTACTACTTGCAGGCGCAAAAGATCCGTCGCATGATTGCCGACGACTTCCAGAACGCGTTCAAGGAATGTGACGTCATCGCCGGTCCCGTAGCCCCCACTGTTGCGTGGAAGATCGGTGCGCACAAGGACCCGCTGGCCGACTACCTGGCCGACATCTTCACGCTGCCCGGGTCCCTCGCCGGCCTGCCCGGCATGAGCGTGCCAGTGGGCTTTGGCGAAGGCGGCATGCCGGTGGGCATGCAGTTGCTGGGCAATTATTTCCAGGAAGCGCGCCTGCTCAATGCGGCACATCGGTTCCAACTGGCCACCGACTGGCACGCACGCACGCCGGAGGGCTTCTGACATGAGCGAGACTGTGAACACATTTGAAGCACAACAACAGGGCCGCCCGACCGGACCGCTGGTGCATGGTTATGAAGTCATCATCGGCTTCGAGACGCACGCCCAGTTGTCGACCGCGAGCAAGATCTTCAGCCGCGCCTCCACGGCGTTCGGTGCAGAGCCCAACACCCAGGCCTGCGCCGTGGACCTGGCCCTGCCGGGCACGCTGCCGGTGATGAACAAGGGTGCGGTGGAGCGAGCCATCGAGTTCGGCCTGGCAGTCAACTCCCACATTGCCGAACGCAGCATCTTTGCGCGCAAGAACTACTTTTATCCCGATCTGCCCAAAGGCTACCAGATCAGCCAATTCGAGATTCCCGTGGTGCAGGGCGGCGTGGTCGAATTCTTTCTGGATACCGGCAAGGGCGCAGATCTAACGCGCGAAAAGAAAGCCGTGCGCCTGGTGCGCGCGCATCTGGAAGAAGACGCGGGCAAGTCGCTGCACGAAGACTTCATTGGCCAAACCGGTATTGACCTGAACCGCGCCGGCACGCCCCTCCTGGAGATCGTGACCGAGCCTGACATGCGCTCCAGTGCGGAAGCCGTCGCCTACGCCAAGGAGCTGCACAAAATCGTGACCTGGATCGGCATTTGCGACGGCAACATGCAGGAGGGGTCGTTTCGCTGTGACGCCAATGTGTCGGTGCGCAAACCTGGCCAGCGCCTGGGCACACGCCGCGAGATCAAGAACCTGAACAGCTTCAAGTTCATGCAGCAGGCCATCGACTATGAAGTGCGCTGGCAGATCGAGCAGATCGAGGACGGCCACGCGATTGAGCAAGCTACCGTGCTGTTCAACCCCGACACCGGCGAAACCCGTGCCATGCGCACCAAGGAAGACGCCGCCGACTACCGCTACTTTCCCGATCCCGATTTGCCACCGCTATGCATTTCAGAGCAATGGATTGAGCAAGTACGAGGGATGATGGCTGAATTGCCGCGTGTGATGGCCGAGCGCTTTGTGCGCGACTATGGATTGCCGGAATACGATGCCACCACCCTCACGCAGAGCAAGGCCATGGCTGCCTACTTTGAAGCAACCGCCAAGGCATGCGGGCAGCCCAAGCTGGCCAGCAACTGGATCATGGGTGAGATGTCGCGACGCCTCAACGTGGATGACGTTGCCATCGAATCGGCTCCGGTACCCGCCGCACAACTAGCCGCGTTGATCGGCCGCATTGCGGATAACACGATCTCCAACAATGCAGCGCGGCAGGTTTTTGACACCTTGTGGTCCCGTGAAGGCACGGATGTCGATGCGATCATTGAAGCCAAAAGCCTCAAGCAGATGAACGACACCGGCGCCCTGGAAAAGATCGTCGACGACGTGATTGCCGCCAACGCCAAGAACGTCGCCGAATTCAAGGCGGGCAACGAGAAGGCACTCAACGCCCTGGTCGGGCAGATCATGAAGGCCAGCAAGGGCAAGGCCAACCCGCAACAAGTGAATGATCTCTTGCGTGGCAAGCTCGGCTGAAACACGATCAATAGCGATCGGGCTCCCGAATACTGACTTCCGGCGGATTGGGTTACTTTCCGGCAGTCGGTGAAATAGTGGTCCAGAGCTGGCGCAGGCGAACCAATTCGTCGTCAAACCGTGCATTCACTCGCTTGATTTCACTTTCCTGCTCACCAATAAAGCGCCGCTGCACGGCTTGGCTCTGGATGTTTTCATCTTGCTGGCGGCGCACATAGGCAGGTGCTTTGCTGGGGTCTTTTTTGTAGAACTCCATCTCTTCATCGACTGCAACGCGCTGTTTAGTCAGCTCATCCAAGCGGTTCTTGGCTGCTTGAATAACCACTGCAACCTGGGCCATGGCTTCCTGTCGCTCCTGGTCGTGTACGGCCTTATTGGGGTATCGGATCAGCAGCGCTCGATCGCGTCGCTTTTCGTCCACGGTGCGGTTGCGCTCTTCAATCTCCCGCTTCTCTTTCAGTTCCTGGTCAGCGCGCTCTTGCGCAGTGAGAGTTGGCCCCACTTTGGTTTTGACCGTTCCGCTGGGGTTCAACACCTTTTGCTCGCGGTCCGTACACTCGGGAATCGGGCGGTCCGCTGTCAGCTTGCGGCCTTTGGCATCAACGCAGGTATAGACCCCGGAAATCACCGGGGGAGTCTGCGTCCAGCCACTGGCGCACACGCCAATGAGTGCGACAAAAACCCCGCCTGAAACCCACTTTTCAATTGCCATTTTTGCCTTTAGTCCACGCCATAGCGGTCACGGTACTCTTGCACCCTTTGGTGCGCCTGGGCCATGCTGCCGTCGCTGCGCCCGGACAGATACTGCATCAAATCGGCCAGTTTCGCAATCGAACAGACTTGCAGCCCCAACTGTCTCTGCACAAACTGCACCGCGCTGTAGGGTACATCCTGTCCGTTCTCGGTCGCCTTCTCCTGGCGGTCCAGTGCGATGAGCACGGCGTGGGGCGTGGCGCCTGCGGCGTGGATGATGGCAATCGACTCGCGGGTCGCAGTGCCGGCAGACATGACATCATCGACGATAAGGACCCTGCCTTGGAGTGGCGCCCCGACCAGAGTGCCCCCCTCCCCGTGGTCCTTGGCCTCCTTGCGGTTGTAGGCAAAGGGCACGTTGCGGCCGCGCCGCGCCAGCTCCACTGCCAATGCGGCGCCCAACGGTATTCCCTTGTAGGCCGGGCCGAAAACCATATCAAACTCGACGCCGCTGGCGATCAGTCGCTCAGCATAGAATTCTGCCAAACGCCCCAGCTTGGCCCCGTCGTCAAACAGACCCGCGTTGAAGAAGTACGGACTCATGCGCCCCGCCTTGGTCTTGAACTCACCAAAGCGCAGCACCCCGCACTCCACTGCAAACTGCACAAAATCCAGGGCCAAAGGGTCGCGATCCGACATGAAAAACTCCTTATTCAAGCTCACCAGCCTCAACCTCAACGGCATCCGCTCGGCTACCAGCAAAGGGCTGGAAACCTGGCTGCAACAGGCAGCCCCCGATTGTATTTGCGTGCAGGAAGTCAAGGCCCAGGCGGCCGATGTAGCCGGCAAATTCGAAACCCTGGCCGGCATGAAGGGCCACTTTCACTTTGCCGACAAGAAGGGCTACTCCGGCGTGGCCGCCTACACCCGACTGGAGCCCAGCGACGTGGTCATTGGCTTTGACGGTGGCGAGTTTGACGGCGAAGGGCGCTATGTGGAACTGCGCTTTGACACGGCCGCACGCAAACATTCCATCATCAGCGCCTACTTTCCCAGTGGCTCGGCGGGTGAGCACCGCCAGACCGCCAAGTTTCGGTTTCTGGACGCGATGTACCCGCACCTGCAGCAGCTCAAAGCGCAGCGCGATTTCATTTTGTGCGGCGACATCAACATCGCCCACCGCGAGGCCGATTTGAAAAACTGGCGCAGCAACCAGAAGAACAGCGGATTCACGCCTGAAGAGCGTGACTGGATGACCAAGCTCACGGGCGAGGGCGGCATCGTCGACGTCTACCGCCAGCTGGAACCCGACACCCTTGAGGCCTGCTACACCTGGTGGAGCAACCGCGGGCAGGCCTATGCCAACAACGTGGGGTGGCGACTAGACTACCACCTGGCAACGCCCGCGCTGGCTGCCGGAGCACAGTCGGTGGACATCTACAAAGGCGAGAAGTTCTCGGACCATGCGCCCATCACGGTGGAGTACGCGTGGTAGGCGCGGGAAACGCCTAGAGAATACGCATCCGCTTCGCCTGTTCCGTCAGCTCTGCGCGGAAATTCGGGTGTGCGATGCCAATCAACTCCAACGTGCGCTGTTTCATGGACTTGCCCCGCAACTGCGCGACCCCGTACTCGGTAACGACATAGTTGATGTCGTTCTTGCTAGTCGTCACGTGGGTGCCCGGTGTGAGGGTGGGGACGATGCGTGAAATGGTGTCGTTCTTGGCCGTGGACGGCAGCACGATGAAAGCCTTGCCGCCACGCGAAAGGTTGGCTGCCCGCACAAAGTCTGCCTGGCCCCCGGTTCCTGAATAGGGCGAAAAACCCAGACTCTCGGACCCGCACTGGCCCTGAAAGTCGATCTGCAGCGTCGCATTGATGGCCACCAGGTTGTCGTTCTGCCCGGCCAGATAGGGGTCATTGGTGAAGCTGACCGGGTGGATCTCCAGCGCCGGATTGCGGTCCATGAAACCGTACAGCTTTTGCGAACCCAAGGCGAAGGTGGCAATCATCTTGCCGGGCAAATAGTTTTTGCGCCGGTTGGTTACAGCGCCACTTTCCACCAGGGTCATGATGCCGTCGCCAATCATCTCGGTGTGGATGCCCAGGTCGTGCTTATGGGTCAGCTGCATTACCACCGCGTCCGGGATGCCGCCATAGCCAATTTGCAGCGTGGAGCCATCATCAATCATGTCGGCCACATATTTTCCAATGGCTTCCTGCACGGGGCCAATCTTGGGCAGGCCCACTTCCAGCACCGGCTGGTCGCTTTCCACCAGAGCGGCCACCTGGGAGATGTGCACAAGGCAGTTGCCAAACGCAAAGGGAACGTTGGGGTTGACCTCCAGCACCACGGCGCGTGCCTTGGCGATGGCGGCCATGGTGTAGTCAGCGCCCAGACTGATCGCAAAGAAGCCATGCGCGTCCATGGGTGACGCCATGGAAAAGACCACGTCGGAGGCGATCTGGCCGCGCTCAATCTGGTGCGGAATCTCGGAAAAGTAGTTGGGTATGAAATCAATCCAGCCCTCTTGCCCGCCTGCACGCGTGGCACCACCGAAGAAAAAAGCGACATGGCGGACATGGTCTACCGTTTGCGGGTCGATGTAGTCGTACTTGCGCATGGCCAATATTTGCGACACCTTGACGTCCGAGAAGTCACGGCGCCGTTCGGACAGTGCCGTCAGCAAGGCTGGCGGCTCGCCCACGCCGGTGGGCACGATGATGGTGTCGCCATTGCGGACCAGACGCACGGCGTCGGTGGGTGTCATGCGTTTTTTCGGGTACAGCTGTTGTGGTGTCATGGGTGGATTCAGGGTTCGATGGGGTTCACGGCCATTGTTCACTATTTTCTGGACAGAATCTGCCGAGGGCCAAAGCAGGTTTCAATAGTCGCTATTGTATTGATAGCTGGTTGCGCATATTTTGCGGGCTCTGGCGGTCAATTTCATGCAAAATTTCTGCTGACGCCAAGCGTGGGTTGCTCTCTGTCTGTCTGTCTGTCTGTCTGTCTGTTGTGGAAGTATCGGCTATCGTCTGCCCATGAGCCGCAAAATCCAACGGAGCCACCCATGAGCCTTGCCCACCTGCTGCTGCGGCACGCGCAGCTAACACCTGATCGAGCCGCCATTTTCAGTGGTACGGAGCTTTACGCCACTTACGGTCATTGGGCGGCACGCAGCGCGGCATTGGCGCAGCGCCTGCAGACAGCGGGACTGGTGCCGGGTGACCGCGTGGTGCTGTTCATGCGAAACCACCCGCGCTACCTTGAAATTCTGTGGGCGGCATGGTGGGCTGGTCTGGTGGTGGTGCCGGTCAACGCCAAGCTGCACGTGCGCGAGGTGGAGTGGATTATTGACAACGCACAGGCACGCTGGGCCTTTGTCACCCAGGATGTCGCGCCCGGGCCGCTGGCCGGTCTGGAACATCAAATCGATGTGGAGACATCCGTAGCCGATTCCCTGTTGGCGCCGTCAGTCAGCGCCAACGCGGGAATAGCAGCAATGGCACCCGTCCTGCGCCAAGCCGATGATCTGGCCTGGTTGTTCTACACCAGCGGTACCACTGGTCGCCCCAAGGGCGTGATGCTGACCCAGCGCAACCTGATGACCATGGGCCTGACCTATTTTGTGGATGTGGACACCGTGTGGCCCACCGACGCTATCGTCTACGGCGCACCCATGTCGCACGGCGCGGGCATTTATGCCATTCCCCACCTGATGGCCGGTGCGCGCCATGTGGTGCCCGCATCGGGCGGGGTGGACCCTGCGGAGCTATTTGCGCTGGGCCGCGCTCTGGGGCCGCTATCGACTTTTGCCGCACCCACTATCGTCAAGCGCCTGGTGGACCATGCCGAAGCAACGGGTCTTCACCCAGAGGACGCTGCGCAGTCTTTCAAAACCATCGTTTACGGTGGGGCGCCCATGTATGGCGCCGACATCGCGCGGGCGCTGCGTGTCATGGGGCCACGCTTTGTTCAGATTTACGGACAGGGCGAAACCCCCATGGTGGGCACTGCCCTGTCCCGCGCGCAGCTGTCCGACACCGGGCATCCCCGCTACCGGGAGCGTAGCGCGTCGGTCGGCGTGGCGCAAACGCCAGTGCATCTGCGCGTCGCCGATACAAACGGCGTGGATCTCCCCGTGGGCGACATCGGCGAGGTGCTGATCAAGGGTGACAGCGTGATGGCCGGTTACTGGCGCAACCCGGACGCTACGGCAGCGGCCATTCGAGACGGCTGGCTGTTTACCGGAGATGTGGGTTGCCTGGATGCCGACGGTTTCTTGACACTGAAAGACCGCAGCAAGGACCTGATCATCAGCGGAGGCTCCAATATTTATCCGCGTGAGGTGGAAGAGGTGCTGCTGACTGCAAGCGGCGTCATCGAGGTTGCCGTGGTGGGCGCGCCCGACCCCGAATGGGGCGAAGTGGTGGTGGCCTTTGTGGTGGCACAGGCGGACTCCAACGTCAATGCTGAAAGCCTGGACCAGCACTGCCTGGAACACATCGCCCGCTTCAAACGCCCCAAGCACTATGTACTGGTGGACAGCCTGCCCAAAAACAATTACGGCAAGGTGCTCAAAACCGAGCTACGAAACCGGTTAGCGGAAAATCAGAACGCATCCACCGCCTGACCGGCGGCACGCTGGCGCGCACGCCGCGCCGGCAACGCCACGCTGCGCTCCAGCCAGGTTCTGAAACGCAATGCCACAGGATCGCTCAAACGGGACAGGTGCTCGATCAGCGCGTCGTCACGCATATGCATGCGGACCGGCTTGCCACCCAACTCCACCCGGTCCGGGTAGGTGACGGCCAGCAGGCGTGCATTGAGCTTGCGGCCCAGCACCCGCTCGACGTCTGCCAAGGGCACCCAACGCCAGTCGTCCTCGTCTTCCAGCACACGGATGGTGATGTCTTTGAAAACATAGTGTGTGCCGTGCACGGGCAGCCACACCGCAGAGCGCACGCCGTGGCGAAAATTGGCTACCAGGTTGATGAGCGGGCGGGCGATGGCAGCCGCGTACACCGGTGAAATGAAAACAAACCAGACCTTTCCAATCCAATGATCAACGACCAAGTAACCCACCAGCCCGTAGCAGAGTGTGCACAGTGCAATTTGAACCGACGGAAAACTGAGCCAATGTTTCATGCTGCAAGTCTAGCGCGCCGATAATCAGCGACCGCCGAAACCGGCAAGCCCCGCTGAAAAGACCTCCCCATGCAAACCCAAAGCTTCATCATCGGCAAGGATGCCTCGCTCGAAAGCACCATCGCCACCCTGCAAGGCAAGCTCGGCGCGCTGGGTTTTCATGTTGAAGAGCGCTCCTGGCTCAACCCCATCGACGGCATCTGGTCGGTACACGTGCGCGACCGCGACTGTCCGCTGATGTTCACCAATGGTAAGGGCGCCACCCAATTGGCGTGCCTGGCCAGCGCTCTGGGCGAATTTTTCGAGCGCCTGTCGTGCAACTATTTCTGGAACCACTACTACCTGGGGCGCGAGTACGCGGAAGGGTCAGGGCGCGCCTTTGTGCACTACCCGCAAGAGCAATGGTTTCAACCCGGGGACGACGGCGCCTGGCCCGCCGATCTGCTGACGCCGGAACTGCAGGTGTTTTACAACCCACGCGGCACGATTGACGCGCGCACCCTGGTGGACTTCAACTCCGGCAACCAGGAGCGCGGCATCTGCGCCATTCCCTACGTGCGCGAGCGTGATGGCAAGACCGCCTTCTTTCCGGTCAACCTCATTGGCAACCTGTATGTCAGCAATGGCATGTCGGCGGGCAACACCGCACCCGAGGCCCGCACCCAGGCGCTGTCAGAAATCTTTGAGCGCTACGCCAAGTTCCGCATCATCAGCGAAGGCCTGTGCCTGCCCGATGTGCCCCAGGAGGTGATCAACCGCTACCCGCGCATTGCCGCCGGCATTCAGGGTCTGCGCGATGCGGGCTTTGGCATTCTGGTGAAGGACGCGTCGCTGGGCGGCCAATTCCCGGTGATGAATGTGACCCTGCTCAACCCACACGACCAGGGCTGCTTTGCCAGCTTTGGCGCACACCCGCGCTTCGAGATTGCGCTGGAGCGCGCACTGACCGAGCTGCTTCAGGGCCGCGCCCTGGATGCGCTGGGCGGCTTCCCGGCGCCGGGCTTTGACATGGAAGAAATTGCCAGCTCACCCAATATCGAAATCCACTTTGTCGACTCCAGTGGCCTGATCCACTGGAACTTCTTGAGCAGCCAGAGCGACTTTGCGTTCCACGACTGGAACTTCAGCAGCACCACGGCCGAAGACTACGCCTGGTCGGTGGCCGCCATCCACCAACTGGGCTTTGACATTTACGTGGCCGACTTCCAGCATCTGGGTGTGTACGCCTGCCGCATCATCGTACCGGGCATGTCCGAGATTTACCCGGTGGACGAGCTGGAATGGGAGAACAACAGCATCGCCAACGACATCCGCGAAGCCATTCTGAACCTGAGCGACCTGGACCACGACGAGTGCAGCGACTTGCTCGAAACCCTGAACGAGAGCGGCCTGACCGACGACCGCCTGATCGCCGCGCTGATTGGCCTGGCGCCAGGTGACAACCCGTTCTGGAAAGACCTGCGCGTGGGCGAGCTCAAGACCCTGTTGGCACTCAGTCTGGCCGACGGCGAGGCCACCGCCGAGGGATGCGAGTGGGTACGCCAGTTCGGCCAGGTCAACCCGGCGCGCAGCCAGATCTACGCCTGCATTGAAACCTTGCAACAGCTCGATGCGCACGCCGATGTCACCCACTTCAAGGCCGGCTTGCAAAGCATTTACAGCGCCGGAACCTTGCAGCAGGCGCGCGCACTGCTCAACCGCGAATTGCGTTTCTTTGGCGAACCCTCACCGGGCTTGAGTCTGGAGGGTTGTGAGATGCACCAGCGCCTGCTGGCGGCCTACGGCAAGCTGTACGCTCGGTCGTTGGCGACTTGAATTCACTATGTATTTGATAGCTGGTTGCGCAGTACCCATAAGTGCTAGAGGCCTATTTGATGCGTAAATTTGTGTCCCAGCCTCAGTCTGGGAGCCAAGCTCACCCTCCGGGGCATTGGAGCACCCTGTTGCATCGAAGCAGGCAGCTTCGTCTTACTGGCCTTTGAATAAATGGTGGAACGGACGAGAAACCGGCAGAAGGTCAAGCGAGCCCCGCAAGCGCAACTGCATGCCGCCCTCATCGTCGCGCACGGCACTGGCCATCACCCGCTGAGCCACGATCACGGAGCGGTGCACCTGCGTGAACTGGGCGGGGTCCAGCAGCACCAGCAGCTCCTTGAGGGGCGTGCGCAGCAATGCATCGTGCTGCTGGCCATTGAGCTGGTAGACAACACGGGTGTAACGGGCATCGCTTTCAAAATACAGCACCTCTTCCAGGCGAATCAGGCGCACCTCCTTGCCAATGCTCGCTTGCAGTGTCGTCGGCAGTGCCGCGCGTGGCGGCGCCAGCCGCTGCAACACGGCTTGCAGCGCCAGCATGTCGGCCGGGGCGCCAGCGCGGTGCAGCCGCTCCTTGAGGCGCAAGACCGTCTGCGCCAACCGGGCCGGGGTCGTGGGTTTGATCAGGTAGTCCACCGCACCGGCCTCAAAGGCTTGCACCGCATGGTCGCCATAGGCGGTGACAAACACCACAGGTGTGCGCCCTGCGATGCGCTGCGCAACCTCGATGCCGGTGAGCCCCGGCATGCGGATGTCCAGGAAACAGGCGTGCGGTTCGTGCTGCAACCACTGGTCCCAGGCGTCAGCGCCATGTTCAGCCTGTGCCACGATCTGCGCCTCGGGCCAGGCCTGGCTCAACGCCTCGGCCAATTGCTCGCGCATGGCAGCCTCGTCATCGGCTATCAGGATGCGGGTCATGGGAAAAAAATCTCGGCTTGGGTGCCGCCTTCGGCACGGGGGGTAAGGGAAAAGCGCGCGCTGGCGCCAAAGTGATGATGCAATCGCTGTCGCAAGTTGGCAAGGCCAACGTTCTCAATGCTGCCAGGGGCAAGGCCTTGACCGTTGTCGAGAACGGTCAAACGCCAGCCTTCTGCCAGGGGTTGCGCCTGCAGGCTAAGCCGCCCCCCACCGATTTTTGGCTCCAGGCCGTGTTCGATGGCATTTTCCACCAAGGTCAATAGCAGGCCCGGTGGCACTTCGCGGTTTTCCAGGCCCGGATCACAGTCGACCTGCCACTGCAGGCGCGCGCCGAACCGGGCTTGCAAGATGGTGAGGTAGTGGTGCACCGCCTGCAGCTCTTCGCGCAACGGCACGGTTGAGCGGCCCAGCATCTCCGTGCTGGCGCGCAAAAAACCGGTCAGTTCCTGCAACAGCGGGCCGGCCCGCTCGTCTTTCTTGTCGACCCAGTGCTGCAGCGTGGCCAGCGTGTTGAAGATGAAATGCGGCTGGATCTGCGCTTGCAGCAGGCGCAACTCGGCTTCGGTCGCGCTACGGGCTGAGGCGTCGCGCTCGCTGCGTAGCTGTGCATGGGCCAGCCGCAGTTGCATTGTGTGGTGGCTGGCGCGGGCCAGCGTACGAAACACCACCACCAAGGACAACGCCACGATGAGCATGCCGGGCGCGACCACGAGAAGCCGCTCATATAGGCCGCTCGTCATGTTGTCCAGGTTGCCATGCCGTGCCCAATAAAGGAACGCAGCGCTCAAGCCGATCCACCCGATAAGGTCCCACCAGACTATTAGGCGACGTGCCTTGGGGCGGCTCAGAAATGCCGCCGGCTGAAGCCAGATGGCCAAGCCGGCCAGGGTCAATGCACCCCAAAGTACGGTGCCAAGGCCCAGCGCAAGGCCCCAGGGCAGGTGCAGGCCGGCGTGCAAGCCAAACACCAGGCCGGCCAAACCGCCCAGCCAGCCCAGCCAGGTGCCAAACCCTTGCCGCGTATAGAGAAACTGGTCAATGGGCTCAGCGTGTTCGCGCAGGTCAGGCGGCATACGTTCGTAGTACGGCAGCGCCCAGCGGTAGTAGGCGCGCTGCAGGCGGTTACCGTCTTTCAGGGGGTGGTAGTGGGTGCTGTTCATGGATTGCACTGTAGCGCTAGCGCTGCTGAGCGGGCTTGCCCAATGGGCGTATTGCGGCCTGAGTGGCACCAAACGCGTTCAAACCAGCATCAAGCGACGGATAAATGCTTTTCAGCCACGTGAGGCGCAGTATTGCGCCTTTGATCGGTCGTCGTTCTTCGCAATACCTTCGTTACTACCGCTGCATTGCGCGGCCCCGTCAAGCTGATTCCCGTTGCGAAAAAGGTGGGTGACGGTTTATTCGATCAACGCCAGAATAGCCAGCGGCGTGCTGGTCAAAACCAGTTGCCCCTGGTCCGGCCAGTCTTCCAGGCGGAATGGGATGGATACAAAGGCGTCACCCAACGCTCTCGCAAAGGGGCCAATAGCACCGGGTGGAACGGGCACCAACTCCTGTGTGGTTTTGCGAAAACGCAGGGACAAAGCGCTTTGCCCCTTGTCCTTGTGATAAACCACTTCCAACCCGGTGCAACGTTGACCACGCCCGCCACTGGCGTCCGCGAAGTTGCGGTAGTTCAGGGCCTGCTCGCACGCAGTGCGCACATCGGACAGGTCATACACTCCATCGGAGCGGGTGACGAGGGACACCAGGGGCTGGTAGGCAAACTGCCCGTCTTTGCGGTTCAGGACCAGCACGGCATTGTCATCGTAAGCAGCCTTCAGGAAAGGAAACGCAATGCGCAGGCTGGCATCGATGGGCAGCAAGAGATTGAGCGACGCGCTGCGCAGATGCAGTTGAAGCCCTTCGTGCGACACGCCTTTGCTGCGGGGCACCAGTTGCAAATTGCTTTGCAGCCAGTGTTTGGGTTTGCCGTATTTCTCAAAGCGCAGCATGGCGCGGTAGGCGTCACGGTAACTGATCCACGTCTCGGCTGGCGCCGCCGACAATTCAGTCTGCGCAGCGGCACCCCCGGCGTACAGTGCCCCTAGCAAAAGGATCGCAAAAAGGGGGGCACTGAATTTGGGCATGGCCGGGGCAAATCAGAACCGGTAGGCCAAGCCGCTGGTAAGAGTGAGTTGATCCGCATTGTCAACCAGGGGGCTGGCAGCGGCATCACC
>CAJAVE010000062.1 GCA_903945325.1 uncultured beta proteobacterium
CACGGGTTGCTGGCCACGTGCACCTGGGCTTCAGCCATCAGGGCGATGAGTTTGGACACGTAGTAGTTGTCCATGCTGTGCATCGACGTCAGGTGCGAACCGGTTACGCGCCCGTGCAGGCCCAGGCGCTGGGTCTCGTAGGCCAGCGATTCGATATGGCGCGAGTGCGGGTCGTCCGATTCGTCGCAGTGCATGTCCACCGGCAAACCACGCTCGGCAGCGATTTCACACAGCAGTTTGACGCTGGCCGCGCCCTCTGACATCGTGCGCTCGAAATGGGGGATGCCGCCGACCACGTCCACGCCCAGGTCCAGCGCGCGTTTCAGACTGTCGGCACCGGTGGGGGTGCGCAGCACGCCGTCCTGTGGAAAAGCCACCAGTTGCAGGTCGATATACGACGCCACCCGTTGCTTTACTTCCAGCAGCGCCTGCACGCCCAGCAGGCGTGGATCGCTGGTGTCCACATGCGAGCGGATCGCCAGCAGCCCTTGGGCCACGGCCCAGTCGCAGTAAGTCAGGGCACGCTCAATGATGGCGTCCACCGTCAGGCTGGGTTTGAGCTCGCTCCACAGGGCAATGCCTTCGAGCAGCGTGCCGCTCTGGTTGATGCGCGGCATGCCGTAGGTGAGGGTACCGTCCAGGTGAAAGTGCGCGTCGACAAAGGGCGGGCTTAGCAGGAGGCCTTGCGCGTCAATGGTTTTTGCGGCCGGTGCCATCAGGCCTGTCGCTACCTCGACGATGCGTCCATTCTGCACCGCCACCGACATGTTCTGTCGACCATCGGGCAAGGTGGCGTTGTGCAGCAGCAGATCCAGCATGGGATGGGCGTCCTTAGTTTGCTATAAAAACAATAGCTGTTAGCGCAGTATTCACGGGGTATAGCGGCCTATTGTTCCTGATTGTTTATTGTGTACCGAAAATGCGGTCACCCGCATCGCCCAGACCCGGCAGGATGTAGCCATGGTCATTCAACTCCCGGTCAATGGCTGCCGTGTAAATGGGCACATCCGGATGTGCCTTGTACATCGCTTCTATGCCTTCGGGGGCAGTCAGCAGGCACAGGAACTTGATGGACTTGGGCTTGCAGACCTTGAGCCGGTTAACGGCCGCCGCGGCGGAGTTGCCCGTGGCCAGCATGGGGTCGACCACAATGATGTCGCGCTCTTCCATGTGCTTTGGCATCTTGAAGTAGTACTCCACCGCCTGCAGCGTGGCCGGGTCGCGGTACAGGCCGATGTGGCCCACACGGGCGCCGGGCACCACGGAGAGCACACCATCCAGAATGCCGTTGCCCGCCCGCAGGATGGACACAAATACCAGCTTCTTACCGTCAATGGCGGTTCCTGTCATCTTTTCCAGCGGGGTTTCGATTTCGACGTCCTGCGTGGCCATGTCGCGCGTCACCTCATAGGCCATCAGGCTGCTGAGTTCGTTGAGCAGGCGGCGAAAGCTGTTGGTGCTGGCCGTCTTGTTGCGCATCAACGTCAGCTTGTGCTGCACCAGAGGGTGGTCGATCAGGTGGACGTTGGCACGGGCTTCGGGGGACAGGGTGATCATGGTGCAAAGCGGTAAAAGTGGAAATGGATCAAGTTTAGGCTTTTCAAACTCTAATGCAATTCATACGCGCCACGTTTGTGCCTGCACCTCGCGCCAAGCGGGCGGCGTGGTCCGCGTTCTCCGGCTCACGCTCGCCGTCGGCTGCTTCTGGTTCTCTTGCGTGGTTTTGTCAATGCGG
>CAJAVE010000063.1 GCA_903945325.1 uncultured beta proteobacterium
AGTCACCGTGCTGGAGGGGCCAAGTGGCTCTGGAAAGACCAGTTTGCTGACACTGATGGGCTGTCTTGCGCGCCCGACATCGGGTCGTGTGGTCCTGCAGGGCGAGGTGCTCTCCGGTCTGCCCGAACAGCACCTGGCGCAGGTGCGGCGCAAGACTTTTGGTTTTGCATTTCAGCGTTTCAATCTGCTGCCCGGGATGAGCGTGCTCACCAATGTGATGCTGCCAGCCTATCCACTGGGCTTGCCGTATGCCGAACTGGTCGCACGTGCGCAGGCAGTGTTGGTGCAATTGGGCATCGCGCATCGCGCTGCGTTTCCGGTGGAGTTGCTTTCCGGGGGTGAAATGCAACGCACCGCGATAGCCCGGGCGCTTGTCAACGACCCCGCTATCGTGATTGCCGATGAGCCCACCGCAAACCTTGATGCGGCATTGACCGCGCAGTTTCTGGACATCGTGGCGGCGTTGAAGGCGGGCGGCAAAACGGTCATCCTGTCGAGCCACGATCCGCGCATCACGCGGGCACCAGTGATGGATCGTGTTGTGGCGATGGCTGATGGCTGCTTGGTGGCTGCGCCATGATGCTGCATCCCCCCGTGATGGCCCTGAGTCTGGCTGCGGTGTTGAGCGCCGCAGCCCTGAGCAGCGCAGGTGTTTTCTCGCTGCGGCTGTTGCGCCACTGGAATCTGGCCAGCGGCGCGCGCCACCAGATCGAACTGGAGCGCCGCACCTACCTCATCTCCACCACGCTCACGCTGGTAATGGGGCTGCAGGGTTTGGCTCTGCTGCTGATGGTTTTTAACGCGGACAGCATGGCACCGATGCTGATAGGGGCCATGTGCGCATTTGGCACTTTCAACGCCAGTGTGTATGGCTTCCCGGCTTTGTACGCCAAGATCGCGTTGTTCTTTGTGGCCGTTGTCTGGCTCGCCATGAACCATGCCGATATGAAGGCGCGCGATTACCCGCTGACCCGGCGCAAGTACGCGCTGCTGCTGCTCATTGCACCGCTGGGCCTGGCCGATGCGGGTCTGAGTCTGGCCTATTTCGCAGACCTCAAAACCGACACCCTGACATCCTGCTGTGGCTCGGTGTTCAATCCGGAAAAAGCCGGGTTGGGTGCGGATGCGGCGGCACTGGACCCCAAAACTGCTCTCGCCTTGTTGTTTGTCAGCCTGGGGTTCACCACGGCCCTGGGCTGGCTGGCAGATCGCCGTCCTGTCGTGGCCGCCAGCTACGGAGCGGTAAGCGCTGCGTTCTTTGCCGTGGCACTGGTCGCCGTGGTTTCGGCGGTGTCGATCTACATTTACGAGAACCCGCATCACCACTGTCCGTTTTGCTTGCTCAAACGGGAATACAACTACATCGGTTTTGCGCTTTACGTCCCCTTGTTTTTGGGCACTGCGTGCGGCCTGGCGTCCGGCGTACTGAGCATTCGCCCACCACACAGCATGCAAAGTGGATTGAAGCGTTTCACGCGGCAACTTCGGCGGGTATCCGTGTGGGGTTTTTTGATCTTCGGTATGCTGTGTGGCCTGTCAGTAGCCGGATCAGGGCTCCGAATGTAGAGTCACCCGCCGCAAATCAGTCCGTCAATCCGCTCATGAACATGCTGCGCAACCGAACACTCTTCAGCTGGCTCGCCATTCTGGCGATCCTGCTGAATGCGCTCGCGCCTGCGGTAACCCATGCGCTGACCCAACCCAACGGGGGCAGCGGCGCGCAGTCGGCTTGGCTGGAGGTTTGCTCCGCGCAGGGCTCTACCTGGATTCGTGTGGGCTCCGATGGTGGCGTGCTGGAGCAAACGCGTGAGAAACCGGCGGATGCGCCGGGTGGGACCGCGTCACCCCATTGCCCCTATTGCGTCACGCACGCCGCGTCTTTTGCCATGCCGCCTTCGCCCGCAGCGGATTTTGCAGTGCGCGCGTTCTCGCATGAGCTTTCAGAGCGGCCCGGCGTTACTGCGATTTCGCCGGCAAACTGGCTGTCACCTGCCGCCCGCGCGCCACCGTTCCAGACTTGATCTGCACGTCGCCTGTTCGCACAGGCATTTGGATTCGATTCTGGTCACGGACCGGTTATCGATCAACACTAATCAAGGCAAATGGAAAAGACATGAAACACGATTCATTTTTTGAACAAACGCGCCGGCTGGCACAGCGTGAAGCACTCACTCTGACCGAGAGTCAAGCGGTGTGGCGCCTGGAGTCTGGCGCGGTGCGCATCGACAGTGCAGAAGCTGACGGTCCGGAATCACTGGTGCGACTTGCGATGCCCGGTGATCTGCTGGGCGCGGAGAGTTTGCTGGGCGTAGAAGACCGGTTCATGGTGCGCGCACTGACGCCATCACGTCTGGTGGCTGTGAACCCGTTGGCGGGTACGCTGCCCCAATTGCTGATGGAAGCGGTCGTCACGGGCTATCGACGCAGTCGCGAAATGGTGCAATTGCGCACCGGCTCTGCCGAAGAGCGCGTAAAAAGTCTGCTCGTCCTGTTGGCCGCCGCAGGGCGGGTGAATGTCGGCGACCGAGCAACTTGCGCCTTGCCAACATTGAGCGACATTGCCGGCATAGTCCACATCGCACCTGAAACCGTTAGTCGCGTTCTGGCCAGTTTGCGGCAGACCAGCTTCTTGCAGGATTGCAGTCCGAAAGCGGCAAAGTACAAAAAGCTGGAGCACAGAACGCACCGGTTGTTCCCTCGCAGCAAAACACAGTCATTCGCCGCAGTTGCGGGTTGTTGAAACTGCCACCGACCGCAACCGTCCGTGCCAACTCTTTTTGGGTGTAAATTGACGTCTTTTGGAGATGATGCATGAAACGACGTGAAGCGATGGTAGGGAGTGGCGCATTTTTGCTGGCAGCGGTCAGCACGGCAGTAATGGCGCAGGGCAAGGATGCGCACCATGACCACTCACAAATGCATGGCTCAGCCTATGGGGCACTGATTGCTGCCACGGCGGATTGTGTCGTCAAAGGGCAGGAATGCTTGGCGCATTGCCTGGTCTTGTTGGCCGATGGCGACAAGACGATGGGCAGTTGTGCCAAGGCGGTCAACCAGATGCTGGCCGCCTGCGGCGCTTTGCAGAACCTGGCGGCACAGCAATCCACATTGACACCCGCAATGGCCAAAGTGGCTTTGGAGGCATGCCAACTGTGTGAAAAAGAGTGTCGCAAGCACGAGAAAAGGCACGCAGAATGCAAGGCCTGCATGGAGTCCTGCATGAACTGCATCAAGCAGTGCAAGGCCCTTGCGGCCTGAGCGACCCGACAGCGACACCGTCGCAGAGTTTCAGGCGCATTGCGTGGCATTTGACGCCGGTCGTGCAACATTTGAGCACTACATTGGAGTAAGCTGTAACTTGTTCAGAGTTGACACCTTCCAATGGAGTGCATATGAGTGATACAGACACCACCGGTTTTGGCAAGTTTGTGCCGGGCTTTGACTTTTTGCAGGGGCTGGCCAAGGGTGCTACCAACAATATTCCCCAGATGCCCAACCTGGCCAATTGGGTGGCACCAACGCTGAACCTCGAAGAACTGGAAAAGCGGATTGAAGAACTCAAGGCCGTGCACTTCTGGCTCGAGCAGAACTCGCGTGCGCTGGGTGCCACCATCCAGGCACTCGAAGTGCAAAAAATGACGCTCTCCACCTTGAAGGGCATGAACTTCAACATTGGCGATGTGGCCAATGCACTCAAGCTCAAGGCCGCCGAGTCGGTGCACACCGGCGTGCAGCGCGTCACCGAGCGCGCGGCGTCCACCGCCAAAACGATATCGGATGTGGCCACTGGAACCTCGGGTGCGGGGGCCAAGGTCAGCAAGGCCGCTTCCGGTGTGGGCGCTATGGTCGACCCGTTGCAGTTGTGGGGGTCGCTCACGCAACAATTCCAGCAAATTGCGGCCGG
>CAJAVE010000064.1 GCA_903945325.1 uncultured beta proteobacterium
AACGGGTGTGCATCCCGCCAACAGTGCGGCCAGCGCCAGCGCGCAAAACCATGCGCGGCGGTACACGGAAGCATTGGCAGACAGAAAGCCGAAAGTTGTACGCATGGATGAATGGGTTTGCACGCAATCGGAGCGAAAAGACCCGCTCCGGGGAAAGAATTTCATTCCCAGTCCGTACGCCACCCGCGCGGGCAGACACAGACTGAGACCAATTCAGGGGCTATTGCGAGGCAGGGGGACCGCGCGAGGGCGGAGGTGGTGCTGTTGATGCACCAACGTACGTGGCCGGCATGGATTGCAAGACCAATGCAGTCGGCTGATAGGTCTCTGACACCACCGCAACAGACATCGGGGGTGCCGAACTTCCCACCACACACAGCGGGCAGTGCGCCGCGCTGTCAAGCTCCGTACCGAGTGACCCATCGCTGTTGACCGTCAGCTTGACCATACCTGCCGAGGTACAGATCACCGACGCGTCGTGTGAAACCACCATGGGCGAAGCCACCGCCACCCCCAGGGTCAAGGCGAACCACAGCAGCACCAGCCTGGCCAGCCAGGTTGTGTTGCGCAGGGTTTGCAGCGGAGTCATGGCGCGATTGTCAGTTGCAACGTCGCAAAGAAACATGATCTACATCAAACGCGCTATGACCGACAAGCAGTGTGCGGTGCCGCAGCACGTCTGATCTATGTCGCCAGAACGCGGCATGAAGAAGGGAACGCTGCCAATCCAAGACTTCGTCCTTGATAATCGGTGCATGAACCCACTGCGAAACCAGCTAATCATCCGGCGCCTGGTGCTCGGATGGTTTCTGCTTTTTGTAGGAGCATCGATTGTCAGCAGTTTCATCAAGCCGGCTTCCATGCAGCTTGTTTGCTCTGCCGCTGGAACCGTCAAGCTCACCACCGTGGACCCTGTCGGCGACAACACGGGTGAAGATTCTTCGCATACCGGCATGTCATGTGCATTGTGTGCGGCGGTCATTGTGCTGCTGCCGTCACCCGACACGCTGGCCTTCGCGAAAGCGAGCACCGGATTTGTGCCGCTCACTACGGGCAAGGTCGAGGTCTCTACGACCGCATCCCCTCCGCTTCCGCCACGCGGACCTCCACTGACCGTGCGTTCCTGAACCCAGGCAAGGCCCCCTGTTGTACAGCGTTGAGGCGCTGGCTGCGGCCATTCCCAATCACACAACGCATGGAACCGAGATGCTTTCCACAAACACGACAACCATGCCTGCAGGAAATCCACTTCCGGCAGGCATCTGCATGCAGCGCAACTGCTCTGCATCGCCCCAACTACTGGCAGGAGTGCTGGGCACGTTGGCCCTGATATCACTGACCTTTGGGCTGGTATTCCTGGCCCTGGGTACGCCATGGATTCTGGTGTATGCCCTCAACCTGACAGCATGCCTGACCGGCGTGTTTTTCCACTACGCCCGGCATGCCGCAGACCGGGAAACCATCATCTTGACCGACCACACGGTTGAAATCTGTCAGGAACTCGGTTCGCGCCAGTTGACGGCCATCTTTGCACGCGCACAAGTTCGTATTGCTCTGCATGAACACCGCCACGATGGAGTGGAGATTTCCAACGGCGTCCAAACCGTGGGCCTGGGCAGCCTGCTGTCACCGTCTGCACGCCGGGAGTTGCATGCTGTGCTGAGCAAGAACTTGCGGTCGGCTTCGCCACATCAGTGCACCACGCATATTCACAACGTGCTGTCAGCGAGCGGTGTGTGTCGACTTTCCCTGGTGCAATGACCATGCTGAAAAATCGCGGTAGGCTGATCGATCTTGATCGCAAGGGCCAACAAGGGCGCAGTCTTTCAGGGTGCCACACGCGTCACCATCAGCCCCACTTCACCCGCATCTCGACGTTCTAGCACGACCCAATGGGGTCCAACAGATACATCAAACTGAACAATTTTCCGAATCGGTGCGCAGCCGGCGTGCTCACACAGCAAGCCTTCCAGCTTCACGGCTGACGTGTACAGATCGATCCAGAGCATGCGGTCTACCGCCACGCGGTAGCGGCCCGCCTGGGGCAGGTCCATTTTGACCATCGCTGCATAGGAGCCCACCTTGCACCAGTCCGTGGAGCATGGCTGGAGTTGGATGCGGTAGGGTTGCTCGATTCGGCCTGCCAAATCACTGGCTGTTCTTTCCCTCACGGTGCCGAGCGAAGCTGGCGGCTTGCGCCAGGCCAGCATCAGGTCGGGCAATTGGCAAATGGGCGCATTTGCCGATATGCCAAGCGTGGGCATTTGCGCCACAGCCGCGGTAGACATCGCAAGGGCACAAAACCAGATTGTCGGGGTGCGCCTCATACCGTTGCGCACCGTATGGGGCCCGCCGCTTCGCAACTGCACGCCAGGATATGGGTTTGCCGGTTTATCTCAGCCACCGGCTCACGAATCCAGTTGACCGAACCCTCCAGCAATCGCAGTTTGCAGCCTCCGCACTCGCCAGACTGGCACTCCGCGTTGGGCAAATGCTCCCACAAAGTGTTCAACAGCACGCCAGGTTCAACTGCCACCATTCCAGCACCTTCGAGGTGCACGCTCGGCGCAGCGCCGGCAATTGCATCAGTAGATTGCTCAGCACCTGCGCCGGGTTTCGCCGGCAAACTGCGTGCAGTGGCAATCTGCTGGATGCCCATCACCGTCAGCAACAGTGCAGCAAGCACTGCAACGCCAGATAAACCCAATACCAGCAGACCCATCATGCTGACACCCCCGCGACGTTAGATATCGGAACTGCCTTGGGCGGCCGGGCGGTTGCTCGTTCGCGGGCATTCTGACGTTCCCGTTTGAACCACATCCACAAGCCAGTCAAGGACAGCAGCACCAACACCCAACCCATCACATTGCTCCAGGCCATTTCGCCAGGGCCCTTGCCAAAAAAATAGGCTCCGGAGTGCAGCTCACGCATGAACTGGTGCAATGCCACGCTGGGTTTGTCCAGCGCGGGCAACTGCTTGTTGGCCTGCATTGCAGCTTTGTGGGGCATCCACTCTTCGCCGTCCCGCGTGACCATGGGTCGGCTGTCGGCCATTTCCCCACGACCACCGGATATGGCCAAGACCCGACCATCCGGCAAGGATGACAGCTGACGTACACGACCGCGTTTGACAGCCTTCCACGCGCCATCAGTCTCGGTCCAGATCGCCATGCGTGTAGCAACTGCGGGTGTGGCTTTGCCCGGCAAGGCGGCCAATCCCACGATTTCCTGCCCAGCAAAGGCCTCGACCGGCCTGGCCCCCGCAGCGGAGATGGCGTTGAGCCCCTGCGCATTGCCGATCCATACCGTGCCATCTGGTGTTTCCAGATACGCCATGATGGGCAGGCGCTCGGGTACTTTTTCCGAGCCGAGCCAGCTCAGGGGTACTTGCACCTGCATCACGCTGCGCATGGAAATGAGAATGCCGCTGCCCGCCATCAAAACCATAGGTATCGCCAGAACAATGGCCACCCACAAGTGAATGCGGCGCGCTGTCCAGGGTTTGCGTTTGTGTGTCATGAATGTTTCCTCTTAGAAACTGGCTGCCAATTCAACACCGAGCATGCGCCCGGCGTCCTGCACGCCGTTTGACGTTTCATAGCGGGAATTCCCAAGGTTGCGCCCGTAAAGCGTGGAGCGCACTGGTGTAGCACCAACTTTAAAGTCGTAGCCTAGGCCCAGATCGAGTCGCGTGTACCCACCCAAATAGGCCACCAGATCCGTAGAGCTGCCTCTGTAGGCTGCCACTTTCTTAACTGCGCCTGTTACAGTGAAAACGCCCACTCCATGGGAGAACGAGATATCGAGGATGTCGTTGGGTGTTGTTGCGACTGCAGTGTTGGACAGGGCAGTGAAATGCGTCAGACTGGCGCGATAACTGCTGCGTTGAGCCAAGTTGCCAGAAACTGCCAATTCGTAGCCCTCACGTGTGGTGTCGGCCTGCGAGTAGCAAGGCGTCAAGGCGGATGTCGCCTTGGGCGCAGTCACACCCGTGGTGGGAATCGCGCCGCCCCGGCACACCTGCGAGCTGTTATTGTTGGCAACGTAGGTGTAGCCGGCCAGGGCCTTTTCATTCTTGACCTCGCGATGGAAGAAGTTCAGCGATGGATTGAACCAGGCGGCAGCGAGCCCCTCAACACCGAACTCCCATTTGCGTTGCTCATCGTCGGACAGGGTAACTTTTGGCACCGGGTTCAGTCCATCAGTCGCCTGCTTGCCTTGCGAATAGCGCCCTGCTAGCTTCCAGTCTTTGGTCAGTTGCCAACTGGCACCCAGGCTGGAAAACACGGCAGGTGCCAGGGTCTTGTCTGTTGTTTTGAGCGGCGAGTTCACACCACCAAACGGCTGGGCACCGCCGGTGTAATAGTCCAGTCCATGCAGGATATAGACCCGATCGGTTCGGTAGCTGGCGTCCAGCGTCAGGCGGTCGTCGAAGAGTCTCTGTTCAGCCTGAATGAACACGCCCTTGGTCAGCTCTTCACGCTGAATGCCTTCGTAGTATTGCTGTCCGTTTGGCGCATTCCAATACATGTAGTCGCCGCCCACTACCACGCGTGTCTTGTCCATGTCAAAGTTGTGGCGCACATTGAAATGGGTGACATCATTGTCGTTTTGAACAAATGAATACGGGCCGACAGCCGTGTTGGCTGTCCAGAAAGTCTGCTTGCTTTCGCCATGTGACAGGCTGAACAGGGTGACGTTCTGTGTGTTCCAGGTGCGACTGCCGCTGAGCGAAACGATATCGGTCTTGGATGGGTCCATGTACCAACTGCCCTGACCCGAACCATGGCTGTTGGCGTTGGGTATCTGGAAAGTGCCGGAGTCCTTGTAGAACATCAGGTCGACGATCCATCCTGAGGATTCGAATCCGGTCTTGGCCATTCCACCAGTAGACCTGCTGCCAGTGTTGTAACTGGCCCCGTTGTCGAGTTTGTCGCCAGGTCCATCCGTTTTCGCATGCGACAAAACCCCTGCCACATAGCCTTTGCCTGCGTCGGTGCCATAGGTGGTCCCTGCCCAGACGGCAGCCTGCGCCGTCGCATTGGACTCTGCAGCCAAACGGACCTGTGCCCCAGCCTTGGCTGGCTTGCGCGTCCGGATGACCACAAACCCGTCGACCGGCGCACCGCCGGGACTAGCCGAGCCAACCATAGGTCCCAAGGTCAGCGCGCTTCCGCCCCGTACAACCTTGATTTCTTCGATGGCCATGATCGGCAAGCTGCGCAAAATGCGCGACGCCATGGTGGGTTGAAGGTAAGCGCCATCCAGAATCCACCGGAAATTGGAATCGCCACGAATGGTCAGGCCACTAAAGCCTTTGCGGCTGCCCTGGGTCGAGATCACTCCACTGGCCGAATTCAGCAGTTCAAAGACATCCCTCGGCCGCAGTTGTTCGATCTCGTCACGCGTGATCGTCTGGGTGTGGTTGGTGCTGCTTTCCGGCGTGCGGAATGCGTTGTGAACATCTTGCGGCGCCGTGTCGACACGCATTCTTTCGGCCGTAACCGGTACTGTGGGCAGGGTTACGGTCGGACTTGCAATTTGGGCTGAGGCCAGCAGGGGAAACGCTATCAAGACGAGAGCGGAGACGGGTTTAAGGTGGAATGACATGAACAAATTTCCTGGAAACAATGGAGGGATGGCAACTCGTCATAGTGAACCCAGACGATTGAGAACAGCCCGACTTCTATAACGAAAAGTGAGCACAGGCGCCCGCAAAATGGGCGTAAGCAGCTATCGTTTATGTAGCAATTTTGTCCAAAGGTGGCCCGCGCGGCGGTGGCGTCAGGGCAACTTGCGTGGCGAAGAAAAAAGCCTGCCAGACCATGGCCTCCTGCTCTCCACCCAAATCCGAGAAGAGGTAAGCAACGGGATGGGGTGGAGGAGCGACACGGTCTGCTGTGTGCAGGCAAAACGGGCAATGCGAGAGCGACAAGACCGATTCCTGCCCGGCTGGGGAATCGGCTGATACTGTGGCGGAGTCCACCGGCACAAGGTGGGTGCCGGTGGCCGTGCAAATTTCCATGTAACGACCGCCGCCGCCCTGGCTCCAGTCCAGAGCGTGCGAAAGCGTGGGTGCCAGCGCCATGACTGTGGCGATGCACAGCGCCAGCCACACCGCCCAAGCACGGTGCAGCAGGGTCCAGACTCGATTCAGCGCCATCAATTCGACGACCGCGTTGGTGCGCTTGAACTACCTGAACCCGCCTCGGGCACATACACCATCGAGCCGTTTTTGAGCCGGTAGGCGGTTCCCGCCTTGGCACCCTGGCCCTCGCCGATCTGGCCGGAGGACTTGTATTCCTTGAGCTCCTGCCCCTCCTTGACCACCATCGCCATATCGGGCTTGCCAGGGTTCTTGATGACGATCACGTCCTGGGTTGCAAACGGATTCAACGGATTCTCAATGACGGCGATCAGCAGCACCGCGATGATGACCAGGAACACATCGACGATATTGACCACGCTGAGAATGGGATCATCGCCATCGTCGTCATCCAGGATGTTGATGTTCATCCGGCGCCTTGGGGCTAGCACGGTGCGATCAGGCATGGAGCGCTCCTGCCAGATGCACGGTGGGTGCCACTGCGTGCACATGGGCGTGGGCCTGCACTTGCTCACGCAAGTCGAGCACTGCATTGAGCTCTTCCAGCAACCACCGCTTGCGCACCGACTGTACGATGTAAGTCATTGCGGCAGACAGAAGGGCCACAATCACGGCCGAGAAAGCCACCACCAGGTTCTGTGCCATGCCCTGGGCGTTGCCCGCAGACACGGCAATCAGCGCCGGCCCCATGGGGATCATGGTGGCCACTAGCCCGAGCATGGGCGCAATGCGGCTGACGATGCGTTGCACTTCGATCTGTTTAAGGACCTGCAACTCCAGGTCTTCCTGCGTCGCCTTCGGATGGGCACGCAGGTACCTCGCGATGGGTTGGCGCCCGGTGCCGCGAAAGATCCGCAAGCCCAGGTCAAACAACAGTGTGCCCAGGCAAAACAAGGCGTACACAAACATCGCGCACAGCAGCATCAGCACCGGTGTGAGGAAGAACTTGGATATCTCGTACAAAAAACTTTCAATGCCGTTCATTTTTCATTTCTCTTGGTTTAGGTTATTCATTTCAAGCCAGGGCTCTGGATTCGCTCCGCGTGCGCCAGGCCTGGTAGCCCATGCCACCCAGCACAACCAGGCCAATCAGCCAGGCATAGGTCCAGATCAGTTGTTCCATGCGCGTCTCTTTTTTCACTTCGCGCATCTCCTGCCCGCGCACCACGTCGGGCGGTCTTGGAGCAGGGGGAACAGGCGGCTGCATCTGGGCCTGAACCGGCGGCTGTGCGCGCGCCGCCGCCGGTTTGGTCGAGGATGGCGTACCCAAGCCGAAGCCCAGCGCCAGTTCCTTCACATAGGCCTTGAAGGTTTCGTTGGCCGTGAACACATCGTGCTTGGCTGCCACTTCCTGATACACCGCCACCAGCTCACGCTTGGTTTGCTCGTCGGCTTTCCAGTAGTCCTTGCGAATGGCTTCCAGCATGCGCTCTGCCACCTGGGCCAGTGCGGTAGGGTTGGATTTTTCAAACCACTCGCGCATGCCCAGCTGGTAGCGGTCTTTCACGTAGGTTTCGTGAAATTCCTGCCACTGGTCGTCACGGACCACGTTCCTGTCCATCACCTGCCAGCCCCAGAAGTTATTGACGGTGTTGAGCATTTGCAGCGTGCCGGCGTAGCCCTCCTTTTGCATCTCCTTCATCCAGTTGGGGTGCTGGTACACCGCGCGCAACTCATTGGCCATGAACTTCTCCGCCGTTTCCAGCTTGGCCTTGTTGGGGTCACGCATGTTGGAGATATAGAGCTGCGGGTTGGTACCGTCCAGGTACTTCACCGCCATCGAGATGCCCCCCAGATACTCAAACGGGTGGTCCGTGTCCAGCAGTCCGCGCAGATTGGAAGAGCGCGAGAACACCGCAGCGTTGGTGCCGCGCAGGTGCTCGGCGTAGGTATTGATCTCGCGGCCACTGTCATCGTGCAGTTTCTGGCTCCAGTTGGCGGTGTTGGGGCCATAGGCCCACGACATGCGAGACAGGTAGAGTTTTTCTAGCTTGCCATCGCCCTCGGCCCACTGGTCAGATGCCAGCGATGCATCGGTTAGCTTGGTGCTGTAGTCGCCGCTCTCGTTGCCAAAGATGCGCGTCAGTGCGTATTCGTTTGCCACCTCGGGCTTGACGCCCTTGGCCAGCAATGCGGTCTTGATGCGCTGGGTGTTGGCCTTGAT
>CAJAVE010000065.1 GCA_903945325.1 uncultured beta proteobacterium
CGCAGTCCCTCGCGCAGCGAGTTCGCCAATCCGCCGGGGCCGCAGAACCAAATTTCCGTCTTTCGGGTCCCGTGCAGCGCCGCTGCCGTCAAAGTGTTCCCCTGGCGCGCGCCGTGGATGTGCAATGCGATGCCGGGCAAGCTTGCGCAGAGTGCCTGCAGCCGCGGAACAAAGGCATCACCGACCTGATCGCGGGTGCAGTAGTGCAGTTCGGCCGCAGGTGCCAGGTCAGGCTGGGCCTGCAGGGATTCCAGCCACGCCAGGAATGGTGTCACACCGATGCCACCGGCAATCCAGATTTGGCGCGCCCTGGGGTTGCGGCGCCCCAGGTCGAAGCGGCCGTAGGGGCCTTCCACGCGCACGGTCTGCCCGGGGTGCAGGCGCTGTGCCAGCGCACCGGTGTAGTCGCCCAGCGCCTTGATCTGGAACGTGACGGTGCTGTCACCGTGGTTCGCGCTGGCAATGGTGAAGGGGTGGGCACCCTCGCGGTCTTCAAAGGTCACGAATGCAAACTGGCCTGCCTGGTGGCCGCGCCAGCCGCGTTCCAGCTGGCAGCGCACGGTGGTGATGTCAGTGGACGGGTGTTCGATGGCAACGATGCGCCCCGTCGCCTCGCGGCTGCGGCCGATGCTGCCCAGCAGCGAACGGATGGCCCCGTACACACCGGCCGCCAGCAACACCGCCAGCAGCGCGCCGGCCGGTTGCAGCCAGTAGCTCAGCGGTGCAAGCAGGGCAGCATGGAACGCCAGCATCAGGTAGATTACCGGCATGGCCTTGTGCAAGATGTGCCAGGTGCGATACGGAAACTTCTTCCACAGCGTCAGCGCCAGCATGGCCAGCACGACGTAGATGGCCCATTCGCCCAAGTCACCGGCCAAGTCGCGCAGCACTTCCAGAAACCCGGTGAACTGCTCCTTGGGTACGCGGCCCTCGCGCCCGATCAACGCCTTCAGGATGTCGCCGGACATCTCGATCAGCCAGTGCAGCGCGGCAAATAGCACGGCCAAGATGCCCGCCCACTTGTGCGTGCGGTAGATGCGGTCCATGCCGCCCAGTGGCGACTCCAGCCAGGTCGGGCGTGTGGCGAGCAGCATCACCAGCGACATCAAGGCAATCGACAGAAAGCCGCTGAGTGTCAGCAATTGCTGGCGCGCAAGCCACAACGGTTGGGCGTCGACGGGTGGCACCGCCTGTGCCAACTCCCAACCCCATGCCAGGCCGACCAGACCCAACAGCAGCGTGATCAGAGTCTTCATGGCGTGACGGTCTTGGTCGGCATGTCGTCACGGCAACGGCGCTCGTTGCAGTTGGCCGACGGGCGTTGGCGGTTGTCCGTGCCGTCTTGCGCCTGTCTGCGGGCACTGCGCTCCAGGATAGCTCCGGTCTGCGGATGCACGTCCAGTCGCACGCGGGCACCTTGGCGGTCGGTGGCGCGCACCTCATAGGCGCCGTGCTCGCGCTCGATCTTCTCGATGTTGCGGTAGCCGGCCGATTCCAGTTTGGCGTAAATCTGCGGGATGGGCAGCCACGGTTGCTCGGTGGTGGGGGCTGTCTTGCGGTCACTGGCCCTGGCGGGCAGGGTGAAGGCCATGGCGGTGAGCAGTGCGACAACGACGGCCAGCGTGGAGAGGGTGAGGGTGATGCGTTTCATGGTGGTGTCCTGCGGTTTATTCGTCGTAGTAGCCGAGTTCGGCCTGGGTGTGGCAGGCCGTGCAGTTGGCCCGGGTGCGCACGTCCTTGTGCTTCCACTCCCAGTCGGGCACCTTGCGATGCTCGCTGACCCACTTGGGCAGTTCGGTGATGCGCAGCGGTGCGTTAGTGGCGGAGACGTTGCGTAGCAGCTTGTTGCCATAGCGCTGCCCACCCTGGTCACCGGCATTGGCCACCAGGTAGGCGGTGATCTCGGCGGCCAGTTTGGGATCAACCGAGGCGTCATCGCCAAAGTGGTCCTTCAGATTGACCATCATGCGGGTCCACGAACTGGCTGGCAGCATGGACGGTGCAAAGGGCAGGTGGCAGCTGCCGCACTCTTCCTTGACCACGGCATTGGCAACCGGTGCAAAGTAATGGTTGCCACCGGCCTGGGCGCGGCCCAGGACGAGAGCCGAGAAGGCCAGGACCAGCAGGCCAAGGATGACGGGGCGGTAGGGGAAAGTCATGTCAGATTCCTATGTCGATTGGTGCTTACTGGCCCAGCATGAAAGTCAACCAGTCGCCTTTTTCCTGTTCTGTGCAGAACCGACCCAGCACCTCGGTGCAGTTGCGCTTGAACCATTTCTCCACCTTGGCGGGGTCGGTGTAGCGCGTAGGACTTGTGGACAGGGCCATGGCGTCGATGGCCTTGCCGGAGGGTGCGCGTCCTGCACCACGCGTGTCCTTGCCGTGGCAGGAGGTGCAGGCGGGTGTGTCGGGTTTGCCGCCGGTAAAGTTTTGGGTGTGCAAGGTCTTGCCGCGCTCGGCCGAAAATCCGGCAAAGGCCGGGCTGGCCGCTTTGGCAGCGCTGGCGTACTGGGCCAGCTGGTCTTCGCGCACGCCAGCCTGGCTGGTGGAGGACAGTACGATGGCCAAGCCGGCCAGAATTGCAGAGATGTTCAGCTTGAGTGGCATGGAGAGCTCCTTGAAACAGTGGATATGGGAGCGACTATGCGCAGGGTGGACTGAACAGAACGTGAATTCCGCGTTCATCTGCCGTTAAGGTTCGCAGGGGTATAAACATGACTTGGCCCCTCCTTTCATCCGGACTGCTTTGATGTCACATCCTCTCTCCACGCTTCGCTGGTGCACGCTTCCCATCTGTCTGGTCTTGCTGGCCGGCAGTGGTGCGGTCCATGCTGACGAGGAGGACCACGAGCGCGCCCGCAAGGCTCTGGAAGCCGGTGAGGTGCTGCCGCTCACGGCCATCCTGGAGCGCGTGGAGCGCGCCTACCCCGGCCAAGTGATGGACGTGGAGCTGGAACGCGACCATGTGAACCGCAGCGAACGCTGGATCTATAAGGTCAAGGTGCTGCGCAGTGGCGGTGCCCTGGTACGGCTCAAGGTTGACGCGCGTGATGGCACGGTGCTGGGCAGCAAGTCCAAAGGACAGCCAGTGGCAGGAGAACGCTGATGCGCATTCTGGTTGTTGAAGACGAGCCCACCCTGCAATCCCAGCTGGCGCACAGTCTGCGCGAATCCGGCTACGCGGTGGATGTGGCCGGCAATGGTGTGGACGGCCATTTCCAGGGCGACACCGAACCCTACGATGCGGTGGTGCTGGACCTGGGGTTGCCGAAGATGGACGGCATCACGGTGCTGCGCAAGTGGCGTGCCGCCGGGAGGACCATGCCGGTGTTGATCCTGACGGCGCGGGACGGCTGGCACGAGAAGGTCTCCGGCATCGACGCCGGAGC
>CAJAVE010000066.1 GCA_903945325.1 uncultured beta proteobacterium
ACCGTGGGCGTGAAGTTGCACACCACGACGATGAAGGTGTCCGGGTCTGCTCCGTGCCGTATGAAGCTCAGCACTGAGTGGGCTGCATCGCTGTGGTCAATCCACTCGAATCCTCCCGCTTCAAAGTCCATCTGGTGCAGGGCTGGCCTTGACTGGTACAGACGGTTAAGGTCGCGCACCAGCCGCTGAATGCCCGCGTGCTCAGGCTTGTCCAGCAAGTGCCAGTCCAGGCTCTGGTCGTGGTTCCACTCCCGCTCCTGGGCGAACTCGCAACCCATGAACAACAGCTTCTTGCCTGGGTGGCCGAACATGAAGCCCAGATAGGCCCGCAGATTGGCAAACTTCTGCCAGCGGTCACCGGGCATCTTGCTGAGCAGGGAGCCTTTGCCATGCACCACTTCGTCGTGCGAGATGGGCAACACAAAATTCTCACTGAAGGCGTAAACCAACCCGAACGTCATCTCGCTTTGATGGTGTTTGCGGTGAATGGGGTCACGCTCCATGTACTGCAGGGTGTCATGCATCCAGCCCATGTTCCACTTGTAGTGAAAGCCAAGACCTCCTGCGTAGGTTGGGCGTGACACGGAAGGAAATGCGGTGGACTCTTCGGCCAGCGTGATGGCGTCGGGACGTTCAACCCCAACCACCTCATTCATGCGTTTCAGAAAGGCAATACTTTCGAGGTTTTCGCGTCCACCGTGGGCATTGGGAATCCACTCGCCTGCCTTGCGGCTGTAGTCGCGGTAGAGCATGGAGGCTACGGCATCCACCCGCAAACCGTCGACGCCGAAACGCTCCAGCCAATAGAGGCCGTTGCCGATCAGGAAATTGGCAACTTCGGTGCGGCCCAGGTTGTAAATCAGTGTGTTCCAGTCGTTATGAAAGCCTTCGCGCGGGTCGGCATACTCGTAAAGATGTGTACCGTCAAACTGTGCGAGGCCGTGGGGGTCGCTTGGAAAGTGCGCGGGTACCCAGTCCAGCAGCACGCCAATACCGGCCGCGTGGCAGCGCTGCACAAAGCGCACGAAGCCGTCTGCGTTACCAAAACGTGCAGTGGGTGCGTACAAGCCCACCGGCTGGTAGCCCCAGGACCCATCAAACGGGTGCTCACTGATGGGCAGCAGTTCCAGATGCGTGAAGCCCATGTCTTGCGTGTAGGGGACCAGCATGTCGGCCAACTCGTCCCAAGTGGGCCAGCGCTGCTCGCCGGTAGACGCGTCATGGACCCTGCGCCAGGAGCCCAGGTGCACCTCGTAGATGCTCATGGGCGCGTCCAGCGCATTGGCCTGTCGGCGCAGGTCAGACGGCAACTGGAAGCTGGGCATGGGCGCCACAACACTTGCTGTTGCGGGCCTCAATTCAGACTGGCGGGCATAGGGGTCGGCGCGGGCCGGCAGAACCTTACCGTCGCCTGTGCGGATCTCAAACTTGTACAGCGCACCTGCATCCACGCCCGGCAGAAAAATTTCCCACACGCCGCATTCGCGCCGCAGGCGCATCGGGTGCTTGCGGCCGTCCCAAAAATTGAAATCACCCACTACGCTGACGCGGGAGGCATTGGGCGCCCACACAGCAAAGCTGGTACCGGCTACGCCTTCCATTTCACGCGGGTTGGCACCCAGAATTTCATAGGGGCGCAGGTGGGTGCCTTCACCAAGCAGCCATACATCCACGTCGCCCAGCACCTGACCAAAACGGTATGGGTCTTCTACTGTGGACTCGTGCCCATTCTCCCAGCGCACCTGTAGCCGGTAGGTCGTGCCTGGCGGGGCGGCAATAGTCTGCTCAAAGAACCCTGCCGGGTTGCGCAGGGTCATGCTGTCCGAGGTTATATTTTCCGGGTCGGTGACGACTCTGACGGTAGCGGCGCCGGGCAAAAAAGCACGGACGGACAACTTTCCTGTTGCTTGCGCATGGGGGCCGAGCACAGCAAACGGGTCACCGTGGCTGCCACTGCAAATCTGCTTGATTTCGGTAATACGCAACATGGGCTGGCTTTCTTCACTCGCAGGGCGTGACTTCATTCGGTCGCAGGTTTGATACCCCAAATTTGATCCGCATAGTCACGTATCGTACGATCCGACGAAAACACCCCCATTCCGGCCACGTTGGCGATAGCGCGTGCGCACCATTGGTCCGGTTGCCGGTAGAGCGCGTCAACGCGCAGCTGCGTCGCAACATAGGATTCGTAGTCGGCCAGCAGCATGTAGTGGTCGCCACCCCAGGCCAGAGACTCCATCAACGCGCGGTAGCGACCGGGTTCATGTGGTGAAAACAGGCCGTCGGATATGGCGCTGAGCACCGCCCGGAGGGCCGGAATCTGCTCGTAGTAGCGCATAGGCTGGTAGCCTCTTTGGCGCAGGTTGTGCACTTCCGGCGTCTTCAGGCCAAAGATGAAGATGTTGTCATCGCCCACCGACTCGCGGATTTCGATGTTGGCGCCATCGTCGGTGCCGATGGTCAGGGCTCCATTCAGGGCCAGCTTCATGTTGCCTGTGCCAGAGGCTTCTGTGCCAGCAGTTGAAATTTGTTCCGACAGATCGGCGCCCGGCATGATGATCTCGGCCACCGAGACACCGTAGTTGGGGATAAACACGACCTTGAGCTTGTCGCCAATGCGTGGGTCGTTATTGATCACCGCGCCTACGTCATGGATCAGCCGGATGATGGACTTGGCACTGATGTAGGACGATGCTGCCTTGCCCGCAAAAATGACCGTGCGTGGCACCCAATCGCCCTGCGGGTCTTGCAAGATGGCCAGGTAGCGTGTGACCACATGCAGCACGTTGAGCAGTTGGCGTTTGTATTCGTGAATGCGCTTGACCTGCACGTCAAACAGGCTGTCCGGACTGACCACAATACCCGTGGTGCGCGCAATATAGTCTGCCAGGTGGGACTTGTTGGCACGTTTGACCGTACGGAATTTTTCCTGAAAACCCGCGTCTGTCTGGTGGGCGCTGAGGCCTTTGAGCTGCTCCAGGTTCAGGCGCCAGTGCTTGCCCAGCGTCTGGTCCAGCAAGTCGGAAAGACCCGGATTGGCCTGTGCCAGCCAGCGGCGCGGAGTAACGCCATTGGTCATGTTGGTGAAACGCTGCGGCCACAGGTCGGCAAAGTCTGCGAAGATGGTTTGCGTCAGAAGGTTGGAGTGCAGTGCCGAGACACCATTGACAGTGTGACTACCGACCACGGACAGATGCGCCATGCGAACACGCCGCTCGCCATGCTCATCAATGAGGGAAAGGCGTTCCAGAAAGCCGTTGTCACCGGGACGTTGGCTGGCAGCGTATTCCAGAAACTCTTTGTTGATGCGGAATATGATTTCCAGGTGCCGTGGCAGCACGTGCTGGATCAGGCTAACAGGCCAGGTTTCCAGGGCTTCCGGCATGAGGGTGTGGTTGGTGTATGAGAAGGTCTTGCCGCAGAGTTTCCAGGCGGCATCCCAATCCATCTGGTATTCATCGCACAGCAGGCGCATCAACTCGGCGACGCCAATGGCCGGATGGGTGTCATTGAGGTGGATGGCAACTTTGTCTGCCAGGTTGTCCAGCGTCGGGTATTCGGTCAAATGGCGTTTGACCAGATCCTGAATCGAGGCCGCGACAAAAAAGTATTCCTGCTTGAGGCGCAATTCGCGCCCGGCGGGTGTGCTGTCGTTGGGGTAAAGCACCCAGGAGATGTTTTCAAACTCGTTTTTGAGGTTTGCCGCGCGGGCGTAGTCGCCCGCATTGAAAACCCCAAGGTCTATGTGAGCGGGCGCTACCGCTTTCCAGAGGCGCAGGGTGCTGACGTGGTCGGTTCCGTGGCCCGGAACCACCATATCGTAAGCCTTGGCTTCGACTGCGCCGCCATGGCGCCAGTGTGCTACGCCATCAACATGCTCGACCCAGCCACCAAAACGAACCGGGTACACAATGTCGGCGCGCGGAAACTCCCAGGGCGTGCCATCCTGCAACCACGGATCGGGATACTCCACCTGCGAGCCTTTTTGAATGCCTTGCGCAAACATGCCGTACTCGTAGCGGATGCCGTAACCAAACGAGGGCAAACCCAAGGTGGCCATGGAGTCCAGAAAGCAGGCTGCCAAACGACCCAAACCGCCGTTACCCAAGGCAGCATCAGGCTCCCTGTTGGCGACATCTTCCAGCGTATGGGCGTGTTGCGAAAGACCTTGTGCAGCGCCACCCGTCAGCTGCAGAGCCGCCAGCGCGTTGGACAGGGTGCGCCCCATCAAAAACTCCATGGACAGGTAGACCACCCGGCGAGCCTGGTTGGCGCGCTCCTGTGCCTGGGTCTCCACCCAGCGCTGGGACAGCTGTTCGCGTGCGACTTGGGCGACGGCCAGCATCAAATCGGTGGTGGTGGCGTCTTCAGACGCAACGCCTACGGTGCTCAGCAGGTGCTGCTCAATCTGCGCAGCCAGCGCATGTTTCGCAATTAGGGGGGTAGAAGCCACAGCAAAGTCCTTATGGGTCACGGGGCGCAAGCGCCGCCTTCAATGAAGGGAGGTCTCTCAAATCTGTATTGATTCTCGCATGCAGCCAGTTTGATAGCAGCACGGAGGATTAAGATAGCATCGCCTATGGAAATCGCTTGAACTGGGAGTGCAAAAATGGAACTGACCGAACAGGCACAACGCCTGGATTTACCCAAACGCGCCGTCGCGCTGGTGCTGGCTGGTGGTCGTGGTAGCCGCCTGATGAGTCTCACGGATCGGCGCGCAAAACCTGCGGTCTATTTTGGTGGCAAGTTCCGTATCGTGGACTTTGCTTTGTCCAACTGTTTGAACTCTGGTATTCGCCGCATCGGCGTCATCACCCAGTACAAATCCCACAGTTTGCTGCGCCATTTGCAGCGCGGCTGGGCGTTC
>CAJAVE010000067.1 GCA_903945325.1 uncultured beta proteobacterium
TAACGACTACTGTACTAACCCCGGATTGAGCGAGTTCAAAGCTCAACAGGTTACTGTCTCTTGGATAGTAAGCGATATTGATGGACGACACGTCACAACCAACACAATATCAGCCTCAATGTGCCGATAGAGATTAATTTCTACAGGTTACGCTTAATTCTATACTTTAGGGATCAATAACATGAATTACAAGATCACATTATTTGCACTCGCTGGAATACAAATATCAACTTTTGCATTTGCAGAGACTCTAGCAGAGGTAGGCATCGTCGAACCCGTGGGAGTGAGGATTTATGTGGATAAAGACACGATTTCCCGTAGGGGTCACCTTTCTTCGATAAACACCATACTTTTAGTAGATCCGACTGGTAAGAGGAATGACACGTTCCCTTTTTACTTTGACTGTGAATCTCGTACCTATAGTCTTCCAGAAGGGGCCCCCCTTCCACTTATACGTTCAGTCTCTGAAAAATTCTCTTGGCAGCAGAACAATACTACTTACTTCATAAGTGGTACTACAGTTTCAAATATTTTTAGTATCGCTTGTAAGAAAAAATATGAATTTTGGAAATGAATATTTAATCTACTTGAAGTGATTGAATATGTCGGGCAGAAAGATGCGTATTAGATTGAGCCTAATACACTCCTAATCTCCCGGTCGTTGTGGGTGAGAGCGTTTTGTGGTCACTTTCACGGAGAAACTGGCGGACCTCGACGGATTGTGCTAGGCGTGTTTGTGTCGTACAGGAGGGCGATGGTTCCGTCTGCTTCCACATTAATGTCCTTGCTCCTCCAGGTGGTAAGCGCCTGCTACTTAAACACTAGATGCAGTGCCAGGGGGTAGTGACCACTGATTTGAATGTCATTCATGTGGGGATTTATTTTTGCGCGTGAGTTACTGTTCTGTGGCCTGCACCTACATCCCCAGGCTTTTTTGATAACCCTGCGCGTCACTGCATTCGGCTAATATGCCTCCATCAAAAGATACAGGGATAGATCATGGGAATCTTTGACGACATCAACGCCAAAGGCGCAGCGTACCGCTTTACGGAAGAAGCCCTGTACGCTGAAGCGCTGCGGGAGATTGAGTCAGGACAGCGACGGGATGGCATCTGGGCCAAGGCAATGGCTGAGTCCGATATGGATCAGGGCAAGGCTGGAGCTAAGTACATCAAGCTGCGCGTTCAATCACTCAAGGACGAAGTCACCTTATTCGTTGCGGCGATGAACAAGGCTGAGAGCCAGAGACTGGTGGCGACAACGCAAGGTCAAAAAGTAACTCAAACATTTGAAGGTAAAGACCCACCGGGGTCAGTGGGTCAATTCGTCAAAGGGTTCAACGATGGATTCAAAAATGGAGGCAAAGAGGGATCTACACATGCTAAGGCCGAAAATAAGCTTCTTGATTGGGTTGCATGGGTTATCGCCATTGTCATCATCGGAGTTGGGCTCGGTCTCAAATTTTTAATCAGCATATGAAACCAGTCCACGCGAGCCCGATCCTCTGTATTGGCCAGCTTGGACAGGGTAAAGCGATGTTCTGGACTTGTTCCGTCCGTCCTTGCACGCTTTTGTAAAGGTAGCCACTCGGTTTGCCATGTCTCCGCCGGTGCGTGCAACACAGGCAACATTTTTCATTTAGATTTTTTTTGCAATTTTTAGAAAGCATCGCCACATCCGGACGCATGGGTCTCGTATAGGTGTGCGTGTGAAAGACGGGGATGGCTTGCCTTTGACTTTCGATCCGGACTAAAGGGGGACCCGACGAAGCATGCACCAGGCGTGCATCGACAAGAATAAATTGTTGATGATCCAGCACGCTGCGTGCACGATGGCCTACCGACGGGTCGATCAGGGCTGCGGGCTGTGTGGGTGACGGTGTGTGCGCTGTACGGTCTGTGAGGGCAACCGGGTGGCCTGGTGATGGTGCGACATGCACACGAGAGCAACCTTGCTGATGTGACACAGACTGACGCTGCCAGCTCGGGGCCGTGCGTGACGTGACCCCCGATAGGCCAGTGCTTCGCAGGTGATCAGTCAGTGCCGCAAAGGCGGCAGGACGCCACGACCCTGCGGCGTTCGCCAGGGAGTGCTCACGGCCAGCAGCGCGGCCATGTCGTGCAAGCCGACCACCACTGCGCTGCGCTACGTATGTTCGTCCTGCCCGACATCACCGCTGACCTCACCTGACGCGCTGTAGTGTCAGCCAGCGTGCAAGGCGGAGTACCGCCCTGCACGAGCACCACGAGGCTGTCGCGTAGTAACCTCCAGCAGCGCGGTCGTGCCCGGCACGCTGCCCATGGAATGGCGCTGTCGCGCAGTGGGTCAGCGTACCGGCACCACCGCTTGACCTCTGCTGGGAGTCTGTAGTTTCAGTCAGAGGCGACAGCGGGGGATACCGCTCTCGCCAGGCTCCACAATGTCTCGGCTCGCTGGCGCATCGCCACCAACGGCCAACTTGCGCGGCCTAGACGCAGATAAGTGGCAGCGCGGCCATGTCGGGCCGCCAGTCGCTGTCGCTTGGTGGCAACCCGACATCGCCACTTACAGTTTGCCAGCCGGGTGGCGTCGGTCAGTGCGCACAGCTCGGCTTCGCTATGCGCAAAGGCTGGGAGGTACATCGCCAGTGCTTCGCAAATGTAATTTTGTGCGCTGTGGCGCAGATATGGCCTCGGCTCGCTGGCGCATCGTGCTGGATCAGCCGTCGCCTGCGGCTCGGCCTGGACGCTGTGTTCGTGGCAGTTGTGGCACACGCCCGCTGCGGCAAAGTTACATAACGCCGCATTGCCCTCAGTGCCCGCCAGTCAGTCGCAAGCTCCTTTTGTGGCAGCCACCGCTTTGCGCCCTTCGGGTGAAGGCAACAGGCTTTATGCAAAATTGCCTTCGCTGGAGCGGTCGCACAGCCGTCGGCGCTCCCCGGTCGCATTCGCGCCCTACGCGCCGCCGTCTGGCTCCCTTGTGGCGGTTGTGGCACCGTGGCATCGGTCAGGCGCTTCGCGCAGGGTGTCTGGTTAGTGGCCTGCGGCCAGTCATCTTGTGTGTGCCCCGCCCACCCTTGTGGGCCTTGCCGCTGCGCGGCGTTTGGCCCTGCGCTGGGTGCCCGTCCGCCCCCAAGGGGCTCCCTCATCCCAGCGCCACGGACAAGCGCCGCCTGCGGCGGCGGATCTTAAAATGGGTTGCTATTGTTTTGGTAGCTGCTTGCGCAATGTTTACGAGGGCTAGCGGCCGAAAATACATATAAACCAGCGTGCCGCTGGCTTACATCGTTCGGTTGCGCCAGGTTATGGTGAGGCTAATGCGCGGGCTGGGTCCGTTTTGCACAGCGCTACTTCGTCTGAGCTGCAGAGTTGATAGGTGTCGCCCCATGGCAGACATGTGGTGTCAAACTAGCAACTAACCTGGCAGCATAGCGAAATCACGGTATTTATAACGGTATGTTAAAGATTGAACTGTAGGAAGCCTAATATCCATGCGGTCTGCAGCTTGATTTGTGATCCCCGCCAGCCGCACCAGACGACAGTTTTATAACGTGTCACAACACCTCGGAACCCGCTCTCTTCATTGGAGAAGCGGGTTTTTTATTGCCTCACGGGGTGTCACGCGGTACGATGCCATTGCAGCGTTCTAACGGTACTTGAAACGGTACCTGGACTTTGCGGGAATCCAGATACCGTTACAAGGGGCAGCGTATGGCACTTACAGACACCTTTACCCGGCAGGTGAAGCATGGTGGAAAGGCAGCCGGGGAGAAATACTCCGATGGCGCGGGCATGTATCTCTTGGTGAAGTCGGTCGGCAAATACTGGCGTATGGACTACACCCACGCCAATAAACGCAAGACGCTGGCGCTTGGCGTTTACCCCGAAGTGTCTCTCGCCAAGGCCCGACAACGGCGTGAAAAAGCCCGCGAACTACTTGCCGACGGCGTTGATCCTGCAATGGCCAAGCGGGAGGAGAAGCAGGCCCGAGCGGACGCTGCAGCCAATACCTTTGAAGCCGTGGCTCGCATTTGGCTGGCGAAGACGGCATCCAAGCGTGCCGCAGTCACACAGTCTCGCATCACCACTTTGCTGGAGAAGGACGTTTTCGCTTTCATTGGCAGCATGCCTATCGCGGCCATCAAGCCACGTGACGTGCTGGACAAGGCGGTGCGCAAGATCGAGGCACGCGGGTCTATCGACACGGCACACCGCGCCAAGCAGATATGCGGTCAGGTTTTCCGGTATGCAGTTTCAACGGGGTTGGCGGAGCGGGATGTGACAACCGACCTGCGCGGAGCACTGGCCGCCATTCCTGAATCGCACTTTGCAGCGATCACCGAGCCGAAGCAGGCGGGCGATCTAATGCGGTCGATATTCGACTATACCGGCCATCCTTGTACCGTGGCCGCGCTGAAGTTGTCGGCACTGGTATTTGTACGACCTGGTGAACTACGAAAAGCCGAGTGGACCGAGATAGACCTTGAAACAGCTGAGTGGCGCATACCTGGCAGCAAAATGAAAATGAAGATCGACCACCTGGTGCCACTGTCGACCCAGGCGGTGGAGATTTTGCGCAGTGTGCAACCCATTACGGGTCATGGCACCTATGTATTCCCGAGCCTGCGCACAGGCGAACGGCCAATGAGCGAAAACACGATCAATGCGGCCTTACGTGGCCTGGGCTACAGCAAAGAAGTGCACACCGCGCATGGGTTCCGGGCGCTGGCCCGGACCATCATGGACGAGGTGCTGGGCGAGCGGGTCGATTTGATTGAACACCAGTTGGCCCACACCGTGAAAGACCCAAATGGCCGAGCCTATAACCGCACGGCGCACCTGCCAGCGAGGCGCGTGATGATGCAGAACTGGGCGAACTACTTGGACAAATTGCGCCTTGGTGCAGACGTGATTCAGTTGCACACAGGGACGATATAGCCTTTACTCTTCGCCAGCCATAGGATGATTTCCAACAACTCGTTTCCTTGACGGGCTGGGCTGGCACTCAATCAGGGGCGACAGGGACACATGAACGATTTATCACATTGGGATTTTTCTGCTGACTTCACGGGTGCCCAAGCCGTGGCATTGGTATTCGGCCTGGATCTGAATGATATTCAGGCCAAACAGAGCATGGGGGTGCTCGGTGCTGACGCATCAGCGAAGTTCGCACCGGCCTTTGAACGCATGAAGCAATGCTATGAGGCAACCAGAGGCTACTACCTCGACTCACTGCGGCCACCCCGCGATTGGGATGAGAAACGCCCAGCTGTCATGCTCGACAGCGTGGAATTGAACCGCCGTCTTCGAGAGTTAGACCCTGAGTTTGATCACTATTTTTGCAACTGGATGGCTGACGACAGTTATTCTGGCTTTGAAACCCAGCGCTTTGATCGGGTGGCGATTGACCAGTGGCTGAGTTGTATTGGTCAGACCTCGGCCTATCCCTTCGTCGGCTCAACCGCGATAGTCCAAATACCTGCCCCACCGATTTGGCCGTGGGGAAGCCATCAAACCAAAGCGCTTGAGGACCTCGACGCCGCAGCGCGAGAATTTTGGGTTGCATACGATCCTGCCAACCCCAAAACCACTGCTCCGAAAAGCGATTCGGTGGTTGTTTGGCTCGAAAAAGAGCGCGGAGTTTCAAATGCCAAGGCAAAGGCAATAGCTTCCATGCTCCGGCCAGACGACTTGCCAACGGGGCCACGGAAATAGTTGTAAGACCCCCGCAGAGCCAATGCTGGCGCGGTTCTGCTGGGTTATATCGGATAACTTTGGCGAGGTTATCCGAGTCAATTGAGGCTATTTTTCAGGACTATGTGAGGGCACATTGCATATCAAGCCGTTGAAGGAGGCGGCGAGATATGTCACAGAAACCCATAGCCCCAAAGACGCCGATTGCATCCAGCATCCCGGCGCAAAAGGCACCCATCAACCCCTCGATATTCGACGCACTGTCAGACAGCGCGTTCATTCGGGAATCCCAACTCGTCCAGAGCCCGTCGCGGCCTGATACGCCAGCACCCCTGCCTTTTAGTGCGCCCACCTTGTGGCGCAAAGTGAAGGCGGGCACGTTCCCTAAACCCATCAAGTTGTCTGAGCGGGTTACCGCCTGGCAGGTGGGTGCGGTGCGTGCCTGGATCGCCGCACAGACCCAAGCAGCGGGGTACCTGCCATGAGTACGCCCATCCCCAACGCGACCACCAATACTTCCAAACTTTTAGAGATTCCCACCATGACAGCACCTACGAACTTCCCCGCAACTTCGAGCCCAGCCCCAACAACCACCGGGACTGGCGCATTCGGGGTCAACCTCAGCGCCATGCGTCTGTCTCCCAACTACGGCAGCACACTTGGCGTTACCAAGCTGTTGACGAAGGTGACGGTCGGCAAACCCAAACCCAATGTGTTCATTCGCGCAAACACGGACGAGAGCATGACCTTTGCGGCCATGGTGTACGAAGACAAAGAAGCCCGTGAGCAATACCTTGTTGACCCTTCGGTGGCGCAAGAGCTGGGCGGCCTGGTGCGCCCGGTGCTGCTGTGTGCGGCCATTGACCGCCAGAATAACCCGTTCCTGATTCCGGTGCCGCTGCCAGGGGAAGACGGCAGCCGCAACCCGTGGCACGAATCGCTGGCGCAGGCTGTGGAGCACGCGAAGAAAGTTTGGCTGCGCATATCTGCCAACATGCACGTGGGTGCCTACGACATTTATGTGGCCGAAGGCACCTTGCCAGAGCCGGTATGGCCCGCGCATGATATGGATGCCCTCGTGCAAGTGGCGTTTCGCGGCAAGATCATCACCAGCTTGGAGCACCCTGTGGTTCAGTCGATGTTGGGTCGTGTCTGATGACCCAGTCTAACTTTCCCAACGGCATCCACCTGGTGGATTTTGAGTTTCATCCCGCTCACTGCCGCGAGGGCAACCAGCCCGTGCCGGTGTGCATGGTGGTGCGGGCGTGGCCTTCGGGCCTTACCCGCCGCTACTGGCAGGACGAACTGGCCGAGATGGCACACGCACCGTTTCCAACGGGCGGCGGAGCCTTGTGCGTCGCTTATTTCGCTTCGGCAGAAATGGACTGCTTCGCTGCACTGGGCTGGTCAGTACCAGTCAACCTGCTGGACTTGTTTGCCGAGTTCCGCGTTTTGACCAACGGTATGCGTCCGGCCCACGGTTGCGGCCTGCTGGGTGCGCTGCGGCACTTCGGCTTGTCCAGCATCAACGCAGAGGAGAAGGACTCAATGCGCGATCTGATTCTGTCTGCAGGTCCGTGGTCAGCGAGTCAACGCAGGGGCATCCTTGATTACTGCGAATCCGACGTGATCGCGTTGGCCGATCTTTTGACCGCTATGCTGCCTGCGATTGACTGGCCGCGTGCACTGCTGCGCGGCCAGTACATGCAGGCGGTGTCGCGCATACAGGCGAATGGTGTGCCGCTGGACATGCACACGCTGGGCAAGCTGATGGCACAGTGGGACACGATTCAAGACCAGCTGATTGCCGACATGGATCAAGACTATGGTGTGTACGACGGGCGCACGTTCAAGTCTGACCAGTGGGAGCGGTATTTGACGGGGCAGGGCATACCTTGGGCACGCCTTGATTCCGGTCGGCTGGATATGCGGGATGCCACGTTTAAGGACATGGCCCGCGCCTATCCCCAAGTGGCACCCATGCGAGAGTTGCGCGTCTCTATGTCTGCCATGCGCTTGTCTGGCCTGCAAGTGGGTGACGATGGTCGCAATCGCTGTTTGCTCTCGCCGTTTCGTGCCAGGACTGGTCGCAACCAGCCATCCAGTTCAAAGTTCATTTTCGGGCCATCAGTCTGGATGCGAGGTCTGATCCAGCCACGGCCAGGCTGGGGCTTGGCCTACCTGGATTGGAGCCAGCAAGAGTTTGGTATTGCCGCCGCGCTGTCGGGTGACGCCGCCATGAAAGCAGCCTACACCAGCGGCGACCCGTATCTTGCGTTCGCCAAGCAGGCGGGCGCGGTGCCGCTGGATGCCACCAAGCAAACCCACAAGGCCGAGCGCGAGCAATTCAAGGCGTGTGTTTTGGCCGTGCAGTACGGAATGGGGGAGGTGAGTCTGTCGATTCGCATCAACCAGCCGGTGGCGCGTGCGCGGCAGTTGTTGGCATTGCACCGGCAAACCTACAAGACGTTTTGGGCCTGGTCGGATCGGGCTGTAGACGAGGCGGTCTTGGGCGGCAGATTGTGGTCAAGTTTCGGGTGGCAAATACACACTGATTCCGAGATCAACGCCCGCAGTCTGCGCAATTTCCCGATGCAGGCTAATGGTGCAGAGATGCTGCGCATTGCCTGCATATTCTTGACCGACACCGACATTCGCGTCTGTGCCCCGGTGCACGATGCGGTGTTGATCGAAGCACCGATGAATGAGCTGGACGCCACCATCGAACGAGCCCAAGCCCTCATGCGCAAGGCCAGCGCTATCGTGCTGGATGGCTTCGAGTTGGGCAGTGACGCTAAGGTTGTGCGCTACCCGGATCGTTACATGGACGAGCGCGGCGTGACGATGTGGAACAAGGTTATGAACCTGATTGGCGAGCCCGCGTTTTGAGTACCCCCGGCAGCAAGCCAGCGGTACCCCTGGCTTGCTCCCCCACCCTGTCCATTCTCCTATGTATATCTCTAAGAGTAGTAGTCCCCACCCTGATGCCGGCATCCCCGTAAAGCGCTTGAAGTTCGTCAAATCCGACGAGGGGAGTGGGTATGCAGAGGCCCGCAATACAGCACCGTTTATCAAGGGTCCGTTACCTGTCGCCTGGTTAAGTCAGGCCGCAGAATTACCGGGTAAGGCGCTGCACCTTGCGCTGGCGATTCAATGGCTGTCGGGTATGAGCAAAGGTGCGCCGGTTAAGGTGCCGAAGAAGGTGCTCGCAACCTTTGGTCTCTCGATGGATGCTTACCGGGACGGGCTCAAACGCTTGGAAGCGGCGGGGCTGATTACGGTTATGCGGCTGCCGGGGCAAAGTCCCTTTGTTCGGGTTGTGCAGCCTGCCCAGCTTCAATGATTTTGAGCAGCTCGGCGTCCGATAGCTGGTTCAAACGCCCCATTTCCAGGCTTCCTGCGACGTTGACATCGACCTTGATCCGATCAGGCTGATAAAACCCGCAGGCTTTGCCGATTTCCCGCCATGCAGCAATTAAGGCTCCCACATCACCCCTGGATTTTGCAAGCGCAGCAGCCTCCTGAAGCTCATACAGGAACCGCTGCCGGGTAACCCCCAACTCCAGCGCCGAAGCTACTTCCAGGGCCTGTATTCGGCTCAAAACGCATACATCCGCTAACAATCTGGTCCCGGTCACGCTCGCACTGCGCCCGTGGGGGCTGTAGCCCGCCTCACGGCACGCCAGGCTGGCGTTATGGTGCCGGGCAAAGGCTTCTGCGAAGCGTTCTTGCTTTGGTGGCAATGTGGTTGCATTTCGCATTATGGGATTTTAACTAGTTGTGCCGATAAATACCAAAGATCATTGAACGCGCTCTCGCAGCGAAGTCTGTCGTCCAACCGACTTGATACCGGGCAGCACATTCGGGATAGCGGGAGAGTTCTCAGGCAGGGCGAAGAGCTTCATCGCTGGGAGCATTTGGGCAATGGATCCTTTGTACGCACGATAGTGTTGGTTAAGAAAATGGTGGGCGTACATTAGGCTCCATGAAAGCGACGACGACTGGCATTAAGAACTCAATCTGTCGATGTGATATCGCGTTTTTTGGCGCAGCCAGCTCCGTGCCGGGGGCCTGACTGTTCTGCCGCTTCGTGAAATGTCGAATGGACTCTAAAATCTATAGTTCCACTTGGATTTAATAACAAGATAACAACTTGTAGTTGCAACAATGAAAAGAAATTTCACAGTCTTGTTATTATCAATATTTATTGCAATGCCTGCAGTTGGGCAAATGTTGAATGACGCTGAGATTGCAACTGTCCTAAAAAGGATGGAGCGTGACGCTGGTCGTCAACTGCCAATGGGAAGTCCATTGTCTATGGTGGTTGCGGTGCAAGCTGGCCCGGGCAGAATGTTTACTTACCGCTCAGTGCAAACTGTTCCCGCTTATGAGTGGA
>CAJAVE010000068.1 GCA_903945325.1 uncultured beta proteobacterium
GGATTTATCGGCATTGAGGCGGGCATCTTCCCGGCCGCCATGTTCCAGGCCCTGCCCCTGCGCATCTTCGGCATCATGCAGAACGACACGCTACTGGCCATTCCGTTCTTCACCTTCATGGGGATTATTCTGGAACGAAGTGGCATGGCCGAGGATCTGCTAGAAACCGTGGGCCAGGTGTTTGGCCCCGTGCGCGGCGGTGTGGCCATTGCCGTGATTCTGGTGGGTGCCCTACTGGCTGCAACCACCGGTGTGGTGGCCGCTGCGGTGATTTCGATGGGCCTGATCTCGCTGCCTATCATGCTGCGCTACGGCTACAGCCGCACCATTGCCACGGGCACCATTACCGCATCGGGCACGCTGGCGCAGGCCATTCCCCCATCGCTGGTGCTGATTGTGCTGGCTGACCAACTGGGCCGCTCGGTTGGCGACATGTATTCCGGCGCGCTAATCCCCGGTTTGCTGCTGGTCGGTTTGTATATTCTGTTTATTGTGGCGGTAGCCATCTTCAAGCCTGATATGGTGCCGGCCCTGCCGCCCGAAGCCCTGCTGTACAAGGAAGACAACGGCGCCTCGGGACACCGGTCGCTGTTGGTGCTGGTGCTGGTGTGCGCGGCCGTTGGCTTTGGCTGGGCGCAAGTTCACAACGGTCTGATGACCCAGTGGCTGGATCGTGCGGTGCCCTCAGCAGGTGATGAAATTGTCATCATGTCGCTGACACTGGCCTCGCTGACCGGTCTGGCACTGGCCATCATCAACCACATCACCAAAATGCACTTGCTGTCGCGCCTGGCCGAGCAGGTGACCTTTGTGCTGATGCCACCGCTGATTCTGATCTTTCTGGTGCTGGGTACGATCTTCTTGGGCGTCGCAACCCCCACCGAAGGCGGCGCCATGGGCGCGCTGGGTGCCATTATTCTGGCGCTGGGCAAACGCCGCCTCAGCATGTCGCTGACCAAGCAGGCGCTGGAGAACACGGCCAAGCTGGCTTCCTTTGTGCTGTTCATCCTGATTGGCTCCACCGTGTTCAGCTTCACGTTCAACGCGGCTGACGGTCACATCTGGGTGGAGCACCTGTTTGACGGCATCCCCGGCGGGGCGTGGGGCTTTTTGGTAGTCGTCAACATCCTGGTGTTCATCCTGGGCTGTTTCATCGACTTCTTTGAAATCGCCTTCATCGTGATTCCGCTCTTGGCCCCTGTGGCAGAAAAGATCCTGCCCGGCATCGTGCCCGGCATGACGCCCGACCAGGTCATGATCTGGTTTGGTGTGATCATTGCCATGAACCTGCAGACCTCGTTCCTGACGCCACCCTTTGGCTTTGCGCTGTTTTACCTGCGCAGCGTGGCTGCCAAGTTTGACTACAAGGACCGGGTCACCGGCAAGTTGATTCCGTCGGTCAAGACGATTGAGATTTACAAGGGCTCCATTGCTTTCATCATTCTGCAACTCATCATGGTGGTCGCAGTCATCGCCTTCCCGGTGCTGGTGACCGGTGGCATTGAAAAGGTGGAAACCCTGAGTTCCGAGCAGATCATGAACCAGCTGGATCAGCCCAGCGCAGACGCAGCCACTGATCCCACCGCCGGCATGGACACAGGCACCAAAGAGGGTGAGGCACCTGCCGCCGATGCGGCCCAGGACGACCCCATGAAAGCCATGCTGGAAGCTGCCGAGAAAGACGCCAAGAAAAAACCATAGCGTCAGCCCACCAGCAGCATTGAGAAAAAAGGGCTGGCAGGCCCTTTTTTCCATCCCGGTCAAAAATAACTACGAAGGAAGACAAGCATGCTCACTGCCCTCATACTCACTTTTGTGTTGGCCTATATGGCCATTGCATTGGAACATCCACTCAAGATCAACAAGTCTGCCAGCGCGCTGCTGGGGGCGGGCCTGATGTGGACCATTTACGCGCTGGCTGCCAATGACAGCACCATGGTGGGCTGGCACTTGAACGAGTCCCTGCAGAGCATGGCGCAGATTGTGTTTTTTCTGATGGGGGCCATGACCATTGTGGAGGTGGTGGACGCGCACAATGGCTTTGAGGTCATCACTTCGCGCATCAAGACCACCAAGCTTGCTAGCCTGATGTGGATGGTGGGTTTTGTGACCTTCTTTCTGAGCTCTATTCTGGACAACCTGACGACCACCATCGTCATGGTGTCGTTGATGAAAAAGCTGCTGGGCGAGCGCGAAGACCGGCTGTTTTTTGCAGGCATCATTGTGATTGCGGCCAATGCGGGCGGCGCCTGGACACCCATTGGTGACGTAACCACCACCATGCTGTGGATTGGCGGACAAATCACCGCGATTGAAATCATGAAGGGGCTGATCCTGCCGTCCATGGTCAATCTGCTGGTGCCACTGGCAGTCACCGCGCGCATACTGGGCGACCGCCCGGTGGTGCCCCAAAAGGCGCGGGAAAACGAAGAGGCGTTCCACACCAGTGCCTTTGAGAGCAACCTGATGTTCTTTCTGGGTCTGGGTATTCTGGTGATGGTTCCGATCTTCAAGACCGTGACCCACCTGCCGCCCTTCATGGGCGTGATGTTTGGTTTGGGCTTGCTGTGGGCGGTGGGTGACATCGTGCACCGGCAGGAAGAAGACCTGCGCAAACAGCGATTGACGCTGGCGCGTGCCCTGACCCGTATTGATATGAGTGCGGTGATTTTCTTCATCGGCATTTTGCTGGCCGTGGCAGTGCTGGAGCACACGCATGTCCTGTCATCCGTAGCCACCTGGCTGGACAAAACCGTGGGCCGCCAGGACATCATCGTCATGCTGATTGGCCTGGTCAGCGCCGTGGTCGACAACGTGCCGCTGGTGGCCGCCTCCATGGGCATGTACAGCCTGACCCAATACCCGCCCGACAGCTTTTTGTGGGAATTCATGGCCTATTGCGCCGGTACGGGAGGCTCCATCCTGATCATTGGTTCAGCAGCAGGGGTGGCGGCGATGGGGCTGGAGAAGATCGACTTCATCTGGTATGTGAAGAAGATCAGCGCGTTGGCGCTGCTGGGCTACTTTGCGGGCGCCGGGGTCTACATACTGCAGTTCAATTTGTTGCATTAAAGGCTTGCCCGGCGCGCGCGCCGGCACTGGACGATTCAGGAATTCAACCTTGCATGAATGCGCTGGGTGGTTCGCCACACCAGCCATAACACCACCGGCACCATCGCCCCTGCAGCGATTTCCGGATTGATCGGCACACCTGCGGCCTTGAGTGCCTTGCCACCATACAGCAGCAGGCTGATCACATAGTAGGAAATGGCGGCTATCGACAGGCCTTCGACCGTGCTTTGCAGGCGCAGCTGCATTTCCTGTCCACGGCTGAGCTTTTCCAGCAGCTGCTGGTTTTGCACCTCGGTGGCAATGTCCACCCGGGTTCGCAGCAAATCGCTGGTGCGCGCCACCCGCTCGGACAGCGAGGCCAGACGTTGCTCGGTTGCAGCCACCGTGGCCATGGCGGGCGACAAACGGCGCTGCATGAATTCGCCAATGGTCTGGGTGCCGGGAATGGCCTTTTCGCGCAATTCAGCAATGCGTTGCCCGACCAGTCTGTCATAGGCCCGGGTGGCAGCGAAGCGGTATACATGCTCCGCCGTGGCGCGCTCGACGCCCGCTGCAAGTGACACCAGGGTGTCGAGCAGTTCCTGATCAGAGGCGCTTTTGTTTTCCAGCCGCGAGGTGATCGTCGCCAGTGCATCTTCGGCTTGCGACAGCATCGGCCCCAGCAGCTTGGCCACGGGCAGGCCGCGCAGCGCCATCAGCCGGTAGGTCTCAAGCTCCAGCAGGCGTGCGGCGATGCGCCCGGCACGGGTGGCGCTGGTGCCTTCGGGAGCAATGACCAGCATGCGCTCAAAACCATCGGGCTGCAGCAAGAACCGGGTCAGCGCCCAGGAATGTCCCACCGGATGGGTGTAGCCTTGCCGGTCAGGCTGCGCCGGGTTGGGACCGACCGCGTTTGGTGCATTGCTGCCCATCAACGAAGCCACCACCGCGCCACCACCCAGCCAGGTCAGCGCCTTTGCCATCAGGTCGGTGGCATTGTCCAGCGGTGCGTTGAGCATGGCCAGTTGAATGGCGGCCACCGTGCGCCCGGGAATATTGCGCAACCAGTCGCCGGGTAACGCCAAGCCGGCCATCAGATCGGGTTCTGCTGCGCCCAGCATGGCGTGGGCTGGCAGCGGTTGGACGATGGTGTAGCGGGTGAACTCGGTGTGGCGCTCCCACTTGAGCGTGTAGGCGTCCGTTTGCAGGCGCAGGAAATATCCCTGCAACTGCTCAGGCACCAAGCCCGACTGCCCCGGTAACCGCAGCAGATGGTCGCACTCCATCTCCCGTGAAACCCCGGCATTGAGCACAGCGATGTAGACAATCAGCGCCGGAAGATGGATGTGGCTGGAAGGCCTGGCGTGCACTTCGTTGTGCAGGGCGGTGCGCTGGGCATCGTCAGGTGGAAGAAAACCAGCTGAAGGCCTGGCAGCACCAGAGATTGGCGCATCAAAAGTGTCGGGGTGTTGCATGCAATCATTTTGCCGCAACAGCATCTGCGGCGCAGTCACCACTGCTGGCGGTTACGGTGCGCGCGCAGGCAGCGGGCGCGTCTCGCCAATCTTCATGAGCGAGAAATCAGTATCACTCACGCCCTTGTCACGCTTTGCGGCCGCCAGGTCCTGCGGTGGCTGGTCCAGCGCTTCGTCGGTCAGGGTAAAGGTGCCCCAGTGCATGCCAATGCTGTGCTTGGCACCGAGGTCAAGGTGTACCTGCACCGCCTCCAGTGGGTTGATGTGCTGTTCGCGCATGAACCACCGCGGCTCATAGGCACCGACCGGAATAAGGGCCAGGTCAAAACCTCCGCCCTGTGCGGGCGTCTGGCGGTTGGCAAAGTGCAGCCGTGTGTCCGCAAAGTCGCGACTGTAGCCGGTGTCTCCGCCAAAATACCAGTGCAGGTCCGGTGCCAGCACCGACCAGCCGCCCCACAACGTCTGGCTGCGGTCACTGATGCCCCGCGCCGACCAGTGTTGCACCGGTGTGAGGTGAAACTCCACACCCCGCACCACATGTTTTTGCCACCAGTCCAACTCCACCACATGGGTGATGCCGATACTGGCAAACCAGGGCTTTTGACCCAATGGCACCAGAAACAGGGTGCTTGCGCCGCGCTGGCGCGCGCGTGCGTCAAGCGCCACAACACTGTTGCGGTCCAGGTGGTCGTA
>CAJAVE010000069.1 GCA_903945325.1 uncultured beta proteobacterium
CGCATGGGCGGCGCGTTCTCGCTAACAAACGCCAGTTCGGGCGGACTGTCGGCCAACATTCGGCTGCCGCGCGTTACCAGCTAGCGGCCAGCACCGCACCTTCGCGAATGGCGCGTTTGGCGTCCAATTCGCTGGCCAGGGCTGCCCCACCGATAGTGTGAAAGCGCGGTACGCCTGAGGCTGCCGGCTCACCTGCCGGCGCCAACAGCTCCGTCAACGGCTCCTGACCGGCGCATAGCACCACATGGTCAACGGCCAGCACCCGTGCCACCCCGTTAACCGTGATGTGCAAACCGGCATCGTCAATGCTTTGGTATTCCACACCGGAAAGCATTTCGACGTTATTGCGTTGCAATACCGCACGGTGCACCCAGCCCGAGGTCTTACCCAAGCCCGCACCAACGCGGGTGGTTTTGCGCTGCAACAAAACCAGCTGCCGATACGGCTGGGCAGGCTCGGGCGCGACCAGTCCACCGTTGGATTGCGCCTGCAAGTCCACGCCCCACTCCCGGCACCAGTGGTCAATGGAAACTGGCAACGCCACCGCCGGGTCGTGCAGCAAAAACTCGGCCACATCAAACCCAATGCCGCCCGCCCCGATGATGGCCACACGCTGGCCCAACACCACCTTGCGCTGCAACACGTCGAGGTACGTCACCCCATTGGCCCGCTCCACACCAGGTATGCGCGGTGTGCGGGGCACAATGCCTGTGGCCACCACGATGTCGTCAAAGCCCTGCGACAACAACTGCTCGCGGGTAACCCGCTGACCCAGCTGCACGCGCACGCCGGTGACCTCAAGCTTCTTGGAAAAATAACGAATCGTCTGGGCAAATTCCTCCTTACCCGGCACCTGCATGGCGATATTGAACTGACCGCCCACGCGGTCGGCGCTGTCAAACAACGTGACGTCATGGCCACATTCAGCGGCTACCGTTGCGGCGGAGAGTCCGGCTGGCCCAGCTCCCACCACCGCCACCCGCTTCTTGCGCGCAGCCTTGCGGTACACCAGCTCGGTCTCATACCCTGCGCGCGGGTTTACCAGGCAACTGGCACGCTTGTTGGCGAAAGTGTGGTCCAGGCAAGCCTGATTGCAACCAATACAGGTGTTGATTTCGTCCACACGGCCTGCTGCCACCTTGTTCACCCATTCCGAATCGGCCAGGAATGGTCGCGCCATCGACACCATGTCTACGCAGCCGCTGGCAATCAGGGCCCCGGCTTCGTCGGGCATGTTGATGCGGTTGCTGGCAATCACTGGCACGGTAACGGCTTGCTTCAGGCGCGCCGCCACACTGGCAAATGCCGCACGAGGCACTGAGGTCACGATGGTGGGTGTGCGCGCCTCGTGCCAGCCAATGCCGGTGTTGAACAGCGTCACACCAGCCGCCTCCAGCGCCTGAGCCACCTGCACTACCTCCGCCCAGCTGTTACCTCCTTCCACCAGGTCCAGCACCGAGTGGCGGTACATCAGAATAAAGTTCGGACCAACCGCAGCACGCACCTGGCGCACGATCTCTACCGGCAAACGCATGCGGTTCTCAATGCTGCCGCCATAGGCGTCGGTGCGCTGGTTGGCACGCGTACACAAAAACTGATTCAGCAAATACCCTTCGCTACCCATGATCTCCACACCGTCATAGCCCGCCTTTTGCGCCAGCTTTGCGCACCGCACATAGGCCTTGACAGTGGACTGGATGCCGCTGATGGTCAGCGCCCTGGGCTTGAACAGTGAAATGGGTGATTTGACGCTTGAGGCCGACACCACGAATGGCTGGTACCCGTAGCGCCCGGAGTGCAAGATTTGCATCACAATCTTGCCGCCCTCCTCGTGCACGGCCTGCGTCACTTTGCGGTGATTTGGCAGGTCGAAAATGGAACTCAGCGTGCCGCCAAATGGCAACAACCAACCCTGGCGATTGGGCGAGATACCGCCAGTGACGATCAACCCAACACCACCCCTGGCACGCTCCCGAAAATAGGCCGCCAGCTTGGGGTAGTTGTAAAAGCGGTCCTCCAGACCCGTGTGCATGGAGCCCATCATCACGCGGTTGCGCAATGTGGTGAAGCCCAGGTCCAGCGGCCGCAACAAATGGGGGTGGACGTTTGTGGTGGCAGCCATGGGCTTCAAACCAGCAATACCACGGCCCGCGCTTCCATCGCCAGGCCCTCACCCACCGGGCCTATTTTCTCGGCGGTTTTGGCTTTCACGTTGACCTGATCCACCGACACGCCCAGCACCTGGGCAATGCGTTCACGCATGGCCGCAATGTGCGGGGCCAATTTTGGGGCCTGGGCCACCACGGTGGTGTCCACGTTGCCAATCTCATACCCCTTGGCCCGCACACGGCGTGCCGCCTCGGCTAGCAGAACCGACGAGTCCGCGCCCTTGAACTGCGCATCCGAATCCGGAAAATGCGTGCCAATGTCCCCCAGCGCGGCTGCGCCCAGCAGGGCGTCAGTAATGGCGTGCAGCAGTGCGTCGGCATCCGAATGGCCCAGCAGCCCTTTGCTGTGGGGAATCTCGACCCCGCCCAAAATCAGCTTGCGCCCCTCTACCAGGGCATGGATGTCCCAGCCTTCGCCAATGCGCAATTTCATGGTGCTGTGTGTCCTTTTAAAGATCAATGGTGGTCGAGGCCAGCATGGTAGGTGCTTTGCGCGTCGAATGCCGTGCCCGGCCTAGGGATTTGACTCCATTTCAGTACCCCATCGGCGGGGCATTCAATTGATATGAGTCAACACAGGCGCTAGGGTTTTCCCTAGAATGAATTTCAGAACAACAAATGGAGCGCACAAGTGACCACCGATCAAGAATCGAACACGGGCATGAGAAGTGCACGCGACCCCCGCTTTGTCAGCCAACTGACGCGCAACACGTTTGCCATGGTGCTGGCGGGCGGACGCGGCTCCCGGCTGCACCAGTTGACCGACTGGCGCTCCAAGCCGGCGGTGCCATTCGGCGGAAAGTTCCGCATCATTGACTTCACCTTGTCCAATTGCGTCAACTCCGGCATTCGGCGCGTGGGCGTGGCCACGCAATACAAGTCGCAAAGCCTGATTCGCCACCTGCAGCTAGGCTGGAGCTTTCTGGACGGGCGTCTGGACGAGTTCATCGAGATCATGCCGGCGCAGCAGCAGGTCAACGAGTCCCAGTGGTACCGTGGCACCGCCGACGCGATTTACCAAAACTTGCGCGAAATCCGCTACGCCAAACCGGAGTACGTGCTGGTGCTTTCGGGCGACCACATTTACCGCATGGACTACGGTCGCATTCTGGCCGCGCACCTGGAGCGTAATGCCGATGTCACTGTGGCCTGCATTGAAGTGCCCATTGAAGAAGCCAAGGGCTTTGGCGTCATGGCGATCAATGACGAGCAGCGCGTGGTCAGCTTTGATGAAAAGCCCGCCTCGCCCGCGCCCATGCCCGGGCGCCCGGACATGGCCCTGGCCAGCATGGGCATTTATGTTTTTAACGCCCGCTTTTTGTTTGAGCAACTGCAGCGCGATGCGGACGACCCCAAATCCAGCCACGACTTTGGCAAGGACGTCATTCCCCACTGCGTCAAGCGCTACCGCACCTTCGCCCAAAACTTTGTCGACAGCCACGTCGGCGACGCCGACAAGCCCCCCTATTGGCGCGATGTGGGCACGCTGGACGCCTATTGGGAAGCCAATATGGACCTGGTGCATGTCACGCCGCAGTTGAACCTGTACGACGACAACTGGCCCATCTGGACCTGGCAGCCCCAGCAGCCACCCGGCAAATTTGTGTTTGACGACGAAGACCGGCGCGGCATGGCGGTGGACTCCATGATCTCCGGCGGTTGCATCGTCAGCGGCTCCACGGTGCGGCGCACCATGCTGTTCTCGGGCGTTTACGTGCACAGCTATTCACTGATAGAAGACTCCATCGTGCTGCCCGGTGTTCAGGTCGGGCGCCACTGCGTCTTGCGCAAATGCATCATCGACAAGAGTTGTTCCATACCCGAGGGAACACAAATCGGTGTGGACCCTGTGGCCGACCGCAAGCGCTTTCACGTCACCGCCTCCGGCATCACACTGGTGAGCCGTGACATGCTGGGGCAGGATGTCAGCCCGATGCGGTGAATGCAATTTTGCACGCCTGCACCGCACAGAGGACCAGACGGCGCTAATTGGAGTGATTCAGAGGGGGATTGCTCTGACGATTTAGAGCCAAATTGGCCTCTAGACCAGGTGGAATGTGCGCAACCAGCTACCTAATTTATAGCAAATTGCTGGCCGCAAAGCAGAAATTTCCGCGGGCTACAGCCGCCCCTGCGTTGCCATGCTGATTGACCAGAACAAGCTCAATGGGGCGACTCCAAGCAAGCCGTGACGGTGCGGTATAGCCCCGACGTGCTGGAGGTTCCACCCACGCTGTGGGACAACTGGTGGGTACGCGGAATTTTTCGCAATCATTAACGGCACAGAGCGAGCTTGACAGCGTGCAATGGCGGCGCGGAGATTGACTTGCTGCTGACCTGGCCCAATGGCGAACACTGGGCAATAGAGATCAAACGCAGCACCACACCCAAGGTGGAGCGCGGGTTTTATAGCGCCTGCGATGACATCCGGCCGAGCCAAAATGCTTGATTTATCCGGGAACTGAAAGCTATTCGCTAGGAGATGACATTCATGCGATGCCCTTGCACGTCGCCATGCAGGCACTTGCGGCGGGACCGTCAGGCTGATCCTGCTATGGGCTGGTTGCGGCGATGAAAATGGCCGCTAGCGTCCGCAGTACATACGCAAGTCTGAGCTAGACTGAACCCAACTGACCAAAAGCAGGCGCAACACCACATGGACATCACAGGACTCATACTCGCAGGCGGCCGGGGCTCACGCATGGGCAGCATCGACAAGGGGCTGGTGCTGTTGGGCGACCAGCCCATGGTGCAGCATGTGATTGGGCGGCTAAAGCCCCAGGTGCAGCGCCTGCTGATCAACGCCAACCAGAATCTGGACACCTACGCCGCCTTCGGCGCGCCTGTGTGGCCCGACGCCATGCCCGACTTTGCCGGGCCGCTGGCGGGCCTGCAAACCGGGCTGATGCACTGCGAAACGCCTTATCTGGTAACCGCCCCGTGCGACTCGCCGTTTTTGCCAACCGATCTGGTGCGACATCTTGCAGATGCCTTGAAGCGGGAGGACGCGGACCTGGCGGTGGCAGTCACCGGTGAAGGCGAAACCCGCCAGCCACACCCTGTGTTCTGCCTGGCCAAGGCTTCCTTGCTGCCCCACCTGACGCAGTTTCTGGAAGGCGGTGGCCGCAAGGTGGACCGCTGGTACGCGACCCTGCGCGTGGCGGAAGTGCACTTCGCGGACGAGGCGGCCTTTCGCAACATCAATACCCTGGCCGAACTCCATCAAATGGCGCCGAAATGACACACCCTGCCCTGACCCAGCCAACACTGACCCAGTTTGTCAACAACCTGGCCGACTACGACCCCAACGCCCTGCCCGTCGCCCAAGCCCAGCGCATCGTCAAGGACTTTGTGCAACCCATTCTGGGTATTGAAACCGTCCCCATCTGGCAGGCGCTGGACCGGGTGCTGGCGGCCGACGTCATCTCCCCCATCAGCGTGCCCGCGCATAACAACTCTGCCATGGACGGCTTTGCCTTCCAGGGTGCCGATCTGGCAGCCGATGCGGGAACAACGCTCGCAGTCGTCGGCACGGTATACGCCGGCCGTGCATTCGACGGCACGGTGGCGCGTGGCGAGTGTGTGCGCATCATGACCGGGGCTGTGATGCCCGCCGGGTGCGACACCGTGGTGCCGCAAGAGTTCACGCAAGATGCGTCCGACACAGCGGTCACCGTGCCGCAAGGCGTGGTCCGCACGGGCGACAACTGCCGCCTGATGGGCGAAGACCTGCAAGAAGGCCGTGCCGCCCTGGCCCAGGGCCGGATTCTGCGCCCCGCCGATCTGGGCTTGCTGGCCTCGTTGGGCATAGGCCAGATCATGGTGCAGCGCCGCCTGCGGGTGGCGTTTTTCTCCACCGGGGATGAGTTGCGATCCCTGGGCGACGATCTGGATCCCGGCTGCATTTACGACTCCAACCGCTACACGGTGTTTGGCATGCTGACCCGTCTGGGCTGCGAACTCATCGACATGGGTGTGGTCAAGGACGACCCGGCCTCGCTGGAAGCGGCCCTGCGCTCGGCCTGCGCCAATGCGGACGCCGTCATCACTTCGGGCGGCGTGTCGGTGGGCGCGGCGGACTACACCAAGCAGGTCATGGCCCAGCTGGGTGATGTGACTTTCTGGAAAATCGGCATGCGCCCGGGCCGCCCCATGGCCTTTGGCACCATCACATCCAAAGGCAAAAGGGCCTACCTGTTTGGCCTGCCGGGCAACCCGGTGGCAGTGATGGTGACGTTTTACTTCTTCGCACGTGATGCGCTCATGCGCATGATGGGTGCCCAAAACGCCGCCCTGCCCGTGCTGCGCGCTGCCTCGCAGACCGACATCCGCAAGAAGCCGGGGCGTACCGAATACCAGCGTGGCGTCCTGTCGACCGACTCGGGCGGCTCGCCCCTTGTGCGTATCACCGGGTCGCAAGGATCAGGCGTACTGCGCTCCATGTCTGAGGCCAATTGCATGGTTGTCCTGCGCCACGAACAGGGCAACGTGCAAGCCGGCGATCTGGTCGATATCGTAGTGTTTGATGGGCTGACCTGAAAAGATACGCCGTTTAGGTGTTTTTGGCCTCTAGCCCTTGCTGAACGTGCGCAACCAGCTATCAATTCAGGAGCGCCTTGTCATGTCGCCCCAGAAAACCACACTTGGTCCCGTCCGTGGGCTTTGGCGTCAAACATGGCCTTGTCGGCCCTGCGCATCGCTTCTTCGGCAGTCGTCTGGCCCGCGTCAATGATGGCTACGCCGATACTGGCAGTGCAATGGTGGATGGCGGTGTGGGGCGCTGTGTCACCGTGGCCGGTCAACTGCAGCCGATAGGGCTGACCCAGGGCACTGTGGATTTTTTCGGCGACCATGGCCGCTTCTGTAGTGGAGGTAGCGCGGTCCGGCGTCAGCTCGCTGAGCAGCACAACAAATTCGTCGCCGCCAAAGCGTGCCACCGTATCCACCTCACGCACACACGCTTTCATTCGCACGGCCGTAGGGGCTGGTGCTCGAGCCACCGCAGGCAGCCAATGCCAGCAACGACGAACCCGACAGCGCCAACGGAACGCCCCCAGCCACCTGCAGGAATTTGCGCCGGGGCATACCAGTCGCATGCGTGTTGACAGTCTCTTCCATTTCAAAGCACTCCAGGGTAAATAAGGAGTTTGATGATCAGGGATCGCCATTGCAGATTTGCGACAGACCTGAACGGTGCAACGTGTCAACTTGCGTCACCACCGTAGCTGCCATGCGGATGCTCTCGCCCAGCGTCGCATGCGCGTGAATGAAATCACCGGCGATCACTTTGAAACGGTTCCTGGCTGGTACCGGGTCGCAATTCAGCCTGATTCAACGCGATTGCGCCCTGCAGTTTTGGCTCGGTAGAGCGCGGCGTCGGCGCGGGCGATCAGTGTGTCGATGGTGTCGTCCTCATGCTGACGGTCGGTGAGCCCGATGCTGACGGTGCAAGCTGGTGCCACACCGGACTGTGCAAAGTCTTGGCGTATGCGCTCGGCCACCACATGGGCTTGCGTCAGAGAGGTGTCGGACAGCAGCACGATGAACTCTTCACCGCCATAGCGAGCCACCAAGTCCACTTCGCGCACCACGGTCTGGACCACGCTTACCAGCCGGATCAGCACACGGTCGCCCGCCTGGTGGCCGTAGGTGTCGTTGACGGTCTTGAAGTGGTCAAGGTCCAACATCAGTAGCGCCAGGCTTTGCTGTTTGCGCTTGCAGCGCGCCAGCTCTGCCGCGCACGCCGTGTTCAACTGCCGCCGCGTAAGTGCATTGGTCAGCGGGTCATGTGTGGCCAGATGCTTCAGTTCGATCTGCAAACGGTCGGTCACCAGCAGCAGGATACCGACGTTCATCAAAACGATCATGAAGACAAACGCGACCACATAGACCACATTCAGCGCGGTCGCATTTAACATGTTGCTGTCGTCCAGTGTGGTGATAGACAGCGCCAGCCGCACCATTTGGATCAGCGCACTGACTGCCAGTGTGCCCCCGGTAAGCCGCGTGGCAAAGGTGGCGGGCCGCTGCTTGAGCAACAAGGCAGCGTGAACTGCGAATAGCACAATCATCAAACTGCCAAACACCCAAAGCCTTGCATGAAAGCTGGGCGTGACAAGGGTGAACCAGTTCATCGCCAGCACCCATCCAGTCAGCACCAGCAGCCAGCCTTTGATACGTGGTGCGAGGCCAAAAAAGCGCTGACTACCCATGTAACCCAAGTACAGCCCTATGAACATCATGCTGGGCCCCAATGCATACGTCAGGGCATCGGGTAACTTGCCTCGCGCGGCCACCAGCAGCGCACCAGCACTTGCTGCCAACATAATCTGCGCAGCCAGCCACTGAGCCGTCATTCCGATGGATTCGTCCAGGGTGGTGTAGACGGTTAGTCGCAGGCGTGGTTCAATTTGAGCATAGGAACATCGCGTAGTTTTTGCTCTATCCATTGCTTCAGACGTCACGAAATGCACTCACGCACACTCCAACTTCTGCTCCTTGCGGCCATCGCGGTGCCATTTGCCTATTTTGGTGCCCAAGTTGCAGCGGCACCTTTTTTCCCCGGATACAGTGCCCTTTCTGTATCCGCCAGCGATCTCGGCTCTGATCGATCACTTCGACCAGAGATTCTCAACACGGGAGCCGTTCTGACAGGAGTCCTGGCAGCGCTGGGCAGTGTCGGTCTTGCGTTGGCGTTGCCCCGAGTCACAGCGACCAAATTTCTATCCTGGTTGCTGGCCGCATGCGTGGCTTCCATTGGGCTCGCCGCAGTATGGGCTGGACTTCATCCACTTCCAAGTCCTCAGCATGATCCAGGCGCACTGGGCGCCGGAATGTTTGCATCACCTTTTGTTTCTGCGCTAGCGGCTTGGCAAGTCAAGCCACTGCGTCCCTTGCGCTGGGCATTTTTGTTGAACCTTGCAGCCTTCGGTGCGTGCGCCTGGGTGCTTTCGGGATCGGCCGGAGCCGATCTTGCTGCGTACGGCGGGCTAGCGCAGAAGTTCGTCGTCGCAGTTTGCTTTACCCCTCCATCCGCTATCGCATTCCTGGCTTTGACGCTACTTGGGAAGCCGGCATCTGGATGAACGGTCCTGAGCCTGGCAGTTTCTGGTCCTTGATCCAGTCCGCAGTGATGTCGAACAGCCCTGCCGAATAGGACGAGGCCACGCCGTCATCAGTTCGCACGGGTTCGATCAGCCCATGGTCCGCCTTCGGAAACACCACGACCGCAATGTCGGCTCGCCGCAACTGGACTTGTTTCAGGACTGCCTGAGTGCCCGCACTGGGTGCCTGGCGGTCGCTGCCGCCCAGCAGCCAAAGTTGGCGCGGCTTGATGGTCTCGATCACTGGGCGCGGGTCATAGCCGAAACTCAAGCCTTGGGCCATCGCCGGGCCGTTAGTTCTGATGTCCTCCGCACTGAACTTCAGGAAGACGCCCGTGTACGAGCGCGGCTGGATGGCGCCCCGCCACGGCGCGCTGCTGTGCTTGGCCTTGAAGGCATCCAGCTCCGCCAGGCCTTCGCGCATGTTGGAGCGCACGATACGTTCCGTGATCGCCGTCAGTTGCCGGGACTCAGCCAGCGCAGCTCCATCGAAGCCAGCTTCACGAAGCTGTTGCTCAACCAACGCCTGGTCCTGGGCGATCGGACCATCGGCCATCGCGAACGCAGCGATGACGAAATCCAGACCGACTTTCGTCGCGGTTAGCGGCGCTACCCAGCCGCCCTGGCTCCCGCCGATCACGCCGACCCGCTGCGCGCCCGGCACCAGCCGCCGCGCGGTCTCCACCGCCGCCGCGGTGTCGCGTGCGCGTGCGTGGAAGTCCGAACTGGGTGCGCCTGCCGAAGCACCGGTGCCCCGTTTGTCATAGACGAAGACCGCGACGCCGCGGTGGGCCAATTCGTACTGCCAGACGCTGTCGTCAGTGGAGGGGTCGTTGTTGGACCCCTCGATCCAAACCGCCAGCGACGTGGCGTGGCCGCTGGCAGGCAGCACCAGCTTGCCGTGCAATGCGAGACCATCGCTGATGAAGCTCGTTGCTTTCTCGACGAGACGCAGCCGAGTTCCCCTCTCGGTGATCTCGCCCTGAGTCATTGTCATCGCACCGACGCTGCACGATTCGAACTTGATCGCGAAGGCTCCGGCTGTGAACGAGCCGCCCGCGCCCTCCTGCAGGCTCCCGAACTGACCGTTCGAGAGCGTGTACTGCAGGCCCCGAGGCAGCCCGCCGACGCCCGTGATCGTCACCGACCTGCCCGCTGGAAAGGCATAGACGCCCAGCAAGCAGCGCAGGCCGGCATCCAGTCGGGTTTGCGGCAGGGCGTCCAAAGGTGGAGCAGTCGCGCTTGATGGCGTCGCCAGGGCCGATTGGGTGCCTGTGTGCTGGCTGTTGCCGGGCTGGACGCTTGCCGCATGGACCAGGCATGCCGCACACGCGAGGCTGCCCAAGGCCAAGGCGATGGACTTTTTCAAATAGGCAATGGTTTTCATGGTGGGTTCGGTATGGGTTTTGCAGTGGCACAGTACCCTGGATTGAACAAGTAGCCGCAGAATTGACGCCAGTTTTAAAACCGGCGTCTGTAGTTTCTTGGCCTCGCACCATTGATACTGAAATCGCAGCACGCGGTTTCATTTTTTTCGTTAGCCCTTTGGCCCAGTGGAGTTCGACCGAAGAAATCTAGTTAAAAGTGCTTGAAAACCTTATAAAACCTGCGTAACAAGCTACTACATTCATAGCAAAGTGACAGTTGTTCGGCGCTTGGGATGCGCTTTGCCCGGCACCCGCCGGTCCATGGTGGCCACGATGGCGTCATACCGCGCACAGGTCAGTAGCTCTATCGTCATTGGATGAATTTGAGGGTTTGGTCATTGACTTGTTTTTTTGAATTCTTGGACATTGACCCATGCCATACTTGATTTCATGCGGCTCAAATTTCCATCCGTATTGGCAGTTTTCTGGGGGCTGGCGCTTTGGCTGGGCGCGGCGACCACTGCCGCTGCCGCTTCCCTTGCCGACGGGTGCGCATCTGCAACCCGCATTGAGCAGGCACTGCGGGAAGTCACGCTCAACGGATCGCTCATTGATAGCGCCGTCGTCACCATTCCCGACAAGCTGTCGCGCGACTGGCGGCGTGAAGGTATCAAAATTCGTTACACCATTGCGGTAGACGATTGCGGTACGGCGGGAGAGCAAACTATTTGGCTACCGCGTGTGGGTGGCCCCTATCAATTTCGGGTGCAAGACCGTGCTGCATTGCCGGTGCATCCGTTCATCGCTTTGGACGCACCGGAAGTTGACAGCGACAAAGCAAAGACTTTCAATGGCCGCGCGTCAATGCTGTTCCGAATTCCTCCGGCCACTTCGCGCGTGAGCGTGGAAATCCAGACACTGCCTTACATTCCTTCGGGCATCCCCAATGCGGAACGTGGTCCCTTCACAGTGATGATCCCGTTGCAAATGCGGAGCTACAACGAGCAGTCCGGGGGGATGAACGTCATTTCCCTGATTACCGGTTTTATCGGAATGATTGCGATCGTTTTATGGCGTGCACGCCCTATGGACCGGTATATCTTGTGGTTTGGTTTGATGTGTTTTGCCTGGGGCGTCAGGGGCTATATCAGCTCTAGTGATGAAGTGTGGTTTTCCCCGCTTGTTTTTGAGCTGATCAACCCATTTGTTTTGGTCTTTTTCCCCATTGGTTGCTTACAGACGACCCTGCTATTGCTCAACCGGTCGATCACAGACAAACACAAAAAATTCCTGATTGCTGCGGTGCGTTGCTTGCATCGTTTGCGTTGAGTTTGATTGCCGAGAGAGGGGCGGATGCGGTGCGCTTGTCGTCCTACGCGTTCTGCATGTTCTTGTTGTTTTACACGGCTTACACCATTTGGAATGCACGCTACCAATTCGGCATGTGGCGCGC
>CAJAVE010000070.1 GCA_903945325.1 uncultured beta proteobacterium
CGCAGTATTGCCGAAAATTCGGTGTACGGGTTTGCGGTGATTTACCAGTTTCGCGTCTGCTTTAAGTCTTCATTGGTTTGTTGATTGCGGGTTTGGACACCATCGCGTTTTGAGAGTTATTTTGAGGAGTCCTTACATGGGCAACAAACTTTACGTAGGCAATCTGCCTTATTCTTTCCGTGATGAAGACTTGCAACAAGCGTTTGCAGCCTACGGTTCCGTTTCCAGCGCCAAAGTCATGATGGAACGTGACACTGGCCGCTCCAAAGGCTTCGGCTTTGTGGAAATGGGCAGCGATGCTGAAGCACAAGCAGCTATCGGCGGCATGAATGGTCAACAATTCGGTGGCCGCGGTCTCGTGGTCAACGAAGCACGTCCCATGGAAGCACGTCCTCCCCGCACGGGTGGCGGCGGCTTCGGTGGCGGTGGTGGCGGCGGCCGTAGTGGCGGCGGTGGCGGCTACGGTGGTGGCGGCGGCGGCGGTGGTTACGGCGGTGGTGGTGGTGGCCGTAGCGGCGGCGGCGGCGGCGGTGGTGGTGGTTACGGCGGTGGCCGTAGCAGCTACTAAGCAACTACCGGAGTTCAGCTCCAAACAAAAAGGACCTTCGGGTCCTTTTTTGTTGGCTCACACTTCAATCCCCGGTAACGCGCCGTTTGCGCGGCCGTCCAGACAGCACCTTGTCAAAAATCACATTGGGTAACAAGCGCAACCCTTTGGCCACCCAACCCATTTGCCAGGGAATGACGCGGTACGTCGCACCGGCCTCGATGGCGGTGAAGGCCTTGTCCGCAAAAACATGGGGCTGCATCAAAAACGGCATGGCATAGCGGTTTTTCTGCGTCAATGGCGTGTCGATGTAGCCAGGGCAAATGGTCACCACCTTGACACCGGCGTCGCGCAGTTCACCACGCAGACTCTCACAGTAACTGATCACGCCGGCCTTGCTGGCGCAATAGGCCCCATGGCCAGGCAGCCCACGAATGCCGGCCACACTGCCAATACCGACCAGAACGCCAGAACCCCGCAACGACATCGGGTCGATGAAGGCATGAAAGGTCGCAGCCAGGCCGACGTTGTTGATGGCAAAGGTACGCGCCAGCACGTCCAGATCGTCACGCACCGCCGAGTCGATTCCGATGCTGACGCCTGCGTTCGCAATCACGATGTCAGGAACTCCCTGTGCTTCAAGACACTTTCGCGCTGTCGCCGTGATGCTGTCAATGATCGCAACATCAGCACCGTAGATCCGATAACGCGAGGCATCCAGACCCCGAGTCTGCGCCCAACTCTGTATTTCATCGGTTCGCCGGGCTACCAACGCCAGGCTAAAACCGGCCTGGTAATAACGCCATGCCAGCGCTTGACCAATTCCGCTGGAAGCGCCGGTAATGAAGATCAATGGGGACATAGGCAACCTTCAAAAATAGTCAATTCGCAACCGGCATCACGGTGCCCCGAACCCGCCCACTCAGCTGCAAAACCTGCTCTACATTGTCAAAGTCCAAGCGGTCTGCCTTAAACCGGTCCTTGCCCCGCACCAGTTCCACAGGTTTGTGGGACTGAACCCGCTCGGTGTCCATGAAGGCATGCAAAAACTCGCCCCGGTACTCCATCCTTGGTGACGGCGCAACACCCTGTAGGTGAACGGCGTCGCGCACGACCACCGCATTCCCCATCAGTTGCACCTCGGACGAGTCCTCATTGGTCAGTCCACGATCCGCAGTTGCAGTCGTCATGCGCCCCTGTGCGTCGAATGACCGAACCCGAACCCGATCGATTTCCAGCCAAAGGGTATCGGGGTAATGGCGAGCCATGGCACCCTGTACTTCGGTTCGCACCCGTCCGGCCGCATCAAATGTCTTGACCGAAAAGTCCCGCATAAAGTAGTCTGGCTCGTGAACAACCGGGCGCTGGGCTACCACACCGGCAGCCGGCGGAGTACTGCGCACGAGCCAGTAGGTGCCCAGAGCCAGCAAGCCCATGGATATCAGCGGGAAATAAAGTAAAAACCGCTCCCAGGCCTCGCGCAACAAACCCATCATTGCGCGTACTTATTCAATAAATCCACATAACGACCACTTGCCACCAGCAGCACATCACAAAACTCCCGGGCTGCTCCATCACCGCCCCGAGCCTGGGTCACGTGGTGAGCAACTGCCAGCACTTCAACATGGGCGTTCGGCGGAGCACAGGAAAAGGCACACCGACGCATCACCGGCAAATCCGGCCAGTCGTCACCCATAGCGGCAGCCTCACTCCAATCCAGTCCCAAAGTGGCAAGTGTCTGCTGCGCCGCCGGTTGTTTGTCTTCGGTGCCAAAGTGGGCATGCACCACACCCAGCCCCACCAAGCGCTCCCGCAGCGGTTTTGAGTCGCGCCCGGTGACGACCACCGGCGTAATACCCACTTGTTGCAATAATTTCAGGCCATGTCCATCCAGCGTATTGAAACGCTTAAGCGTCTCGCCCGATTCAGAAAACAACAGACCTCCATCTGTCAACACGCCGTCTACATCAAAAAAAGCGACTTTGATTCCCTGTGCCTTGAGCAGCAGGACAGGATCGAAATTCAATGCCGGTTTCATCAAATCACCTTCGCACGCATGAGATCGTTGCTGTTGAGCGCGCCACATAATTTGCCATCTTGGTCAACCACCAACACACTGGTAATCCGTTTGCTCTCCATTAACTCGGCCGCATCCACAGCCAGCGCCTGAGCCTGAACCGTAAAGGGTGAGCGGTGCATCACGTCACATGCCGCTTTTGCACGCAGGTCTGTTCCCGCTTCCACCAAACGCCGCAAGTCACCGTCAGTAAAAATACCCAATACCCGAGCCTCTCCATCCACGACCGCAGTGGCACCCAGCCCCTTGGCGCTCATTTCACGCATCAGGTCACTGAAACTGGCATTTGGCAAAACTTGCGGAACAAGGGTTCCTGCACGCATCACGTCACTGACATGGGTCAACAACTTGCGCCCCAACGCACCGCCAGGGTGGGAGCGGGCAAAATCTTCGGCCCTGAAACCTCTGGCATCGAGCAGCGCAACCGCCAGTGCGTCACCCAGCGCAAGTTGCGCTGTCGTGCTGGCAGTAGGGGCCAGATTCAACGGACACGCTTCCTTGTCGACTGCAGTGTCAAGCCAGAGATCGGCATGCTCGGCCATGGTGGAGTGCGGGTTACCAGTCATCGCGATCACAGGAGCGCCCAGTCGCTTGAGAACTGGCAAAATCGCCGCCATCTCCTGCGACTCGCCACTATTGGAAATGGCAAGCACCAAATCGGCTGCAGTCACCATTCCCAGGTCACCATGGCTTGCTTCCGCAGGATGCACGAACATGGCGGGCGTTCCGGTGGAGGCCAAGGTAGCCGCAATCTTGCGACCGATGTGACCGCTCTTGCCCATACCCATCACGACGACTCGTCCCTGGACCGCCAAAACCATTTCCACTGCGCGGGCAAAGGGCGCGCCCACCCGGCTCTTGAGGCCCAAAACAGCGGCAGCCTCAATGTCGAAGGTCTCATGTGCCAGCGCAACCGCGCGCTGAGCGGAGAAGCCTGGATACCGCGGTGCGTGGTCAGTCATAAAGGCATTTTATAGAGAGAGCAACAGCTCTTGCTAGTATGGCGGCATGACCGGTCTCGAAATCACCCTTCTCTATCTCCTTGCGGCCGTGCTGGGGGTGGTGGCGTGCCGGTATTTCCAGCTTCCACCCATGCTGGGCTATCTGGCAGTAGGAGTCGTCATTGGCCCAAACGCCCTGGCCCTTTCCCAGAACGCAGATGGTGTGCGCCACCTGGGCGAATTCGGCGTCGTTTTTCTGATGTTCGTGATCGGGCTGGAGTTCAACTTGCCAAAGCTGCGCGCAATGCGCCAGCACGTGTTTGGTCTGGGCTTCCTGCAAGTCGTGGTCACCATCGTGGTAGCCACACTGGCCACCGTGGCACTTGCAACGCTTGCGCCTAATGTGTGGGGCATGTCCTGGCAGGCGGCATTGGCACTTTCAAGTGCGCTGGCCATGAGCAGCACTGCCATTGTGGTGAAACTGATGGTGGAGCGACTGGAGCGGGAGTCAGAACACGGCAAACGCGTCATGGGTGTCTTGTTGTTTCAGGACTTGGCCGTAGTGCCTCTACTGGTGCTGATACCTGCACTGGGAGCATCCGCCGAACAAATGGCCAGCGAATTGCTGGTGGCCGCTGCAAAAGCCGCAACCCTCATCACATTGCTGTTGGTGGGTGGCCAGCATGTCATGCGCCGCTGGTTGACGTTGGTTGCGCGGCGCAAGAGCGAGGAATTGTTCGTACTGAACCTGCTGCTCATCACCTTGGGCCTCGCCTGGTTAACCGAACGGGCTGGCCTGAGTCTCGCACTGGGAGCCTTCATTGCAGGTATGCTGATTTCCGAGACCGAGTTCAAGCACCAGGTGGAAACCGACATCCGACCATTTCACGATGTGCTGTTAGGACTCTTCTTCATCAGTATCGGCATGCTGCTGGACTGGCGACTGGTGCTGGAGCGATGGCCACTCGTGCTTTTGCTGCTGATAGTTCCAACCTTGTTCAAAGCAGCACTTGTAACGGCGCTTTCCATAGCGCTGGGCGCCACTTCCGGCGTATCGCTTCGAACCGGCCTCTATCTGGCGCAAGCCGGTGAGTTCGGATTTGTGTTGTTGACGTTGGCGCAGGCAAACTCCTTGGTGCCGCCAGCTTTGCTCAATCCGATTTTGGCCAGCATGGTCCTCTCCATGCTCGCAACGCCGTTCATCGTGATGTACAGCAACCGCATCGTCATGAAGCTGGTAGCCAATGAATGGTTGCAACAATCCCTGCAAATGACGGCCATTGCGCGCAAGTCCATCAATGCCAACCGGCACGTCATCATTTGCGGATACGGTCGATGCGGGCAAAATCTGGCCAAAATGCTGGAAAGCCAGGGCATCCCGTACATGGCGCTGGATCTGGACCCGGACCGTGTGCGCCAGGCAGCGGCAGCTGGCGACTCAGTGGTATTCGGTGATGCAGCGCGGCTACAGGCTTTGATCGCGTCCGGCCTGGCCCGCGCCAGCGCCGTCGTCATCACTTACCTGGATGTTGCGGGGGCACTCAAGGTGCTCGACCACACCCGCGAACACGCGCCGCAAGTGCCCGTCATTGTGCGAACCCAGGACGACTTGAATCTGGATGTCCTGCGCGCAGCCGGGGCAACCGAAGTGGTGCCTGAAACCATAGAGGGCTCGCTGATGCTGGCAAGCCACGCACTGGCGCTGGTAGGAGTGCCCATGCGCCGCGTGCTTCGCATCGTTCAGAACCAGCGCGACGCCCGCTACAACCTGCTGCGCGGTTATTTTCATGGTGCGGACGACGACTCGGTAGACGACATTCAACACGAAAGACTCGTCACGCTCACGCTCGCCCCGGGAAGCAAGGCAATTGGCAGATCGGTAAACTCTTTTGCGCTTCACTCCGTTGGCGTGCGAATGGTCAGTTTGCGCCCAAGCAGTGGTTTGCCGGGCCAGGCTAAAGGCGACACGTTACTGCATGCAGGTGACACATTGGTACTCTCGGGCAAGGCAGAAGCACTGGCCATCGCTGAACAAAAATTACTGCAGGGCTGAAGGCACCGCCCGAACGCTAAGGCGCACAATGGCGGCTGTCACGGCAATGTTTTCACACAACCTTTTTGTCCATGCCATGCAGCACACCAGCATCAACCAGTATCTTCGCGACAACATACGGACCGTACCGGATTGGCCAACGCCAGGAGTACAGTTCCGCGACATCACGCCACTGCTGCAAAACGCAAAAGTTTTTCGCGTACTGATCGACGCCTTTGTCCACCGCTACATGGATCCCGGCATGCGCCCGGACATTGTGGCGGGTCTGGATGCCCGTGGATTTATCCTCGGCGCTGTCGTCGCCTATGAACTCAACGTCGGCTTTGTACCCATCCGAAAGAAGGGCAAACTGCCTTTCACTACGGTGGAAGAAACCTATGAACTCGAATACGGCAGTGCAACCGTAGAACTGCATACCGATGCCGTCAAGAAAGGGGACCGGGTGCTGCTGATCGACGATCTGATCGCTACCGGTGGCACGATGATGGCTGGCCGAAAACTACTTGAACGACTCGGCGCGCACGTCATGGAAGGAGCAGCCATCGTCGACTTGCCAGAGTTGGGTGGTTCACAAAAGATCCGCGATTCCGGCTTACCTCTCTTTACGCTGGTCGATTTCAGCGGCCACTGAATCGCGCTGTTGCCAACAGGCGCCGGCCACTCCAGATTACTTCAAATCGCCATACTGCGTGCCGCTCAAAGGTGAGGGACGATCATCCATCTCCGTATCTTCAAAGTTGGGCTGGGGCGCAGGATTGCGGCGCCCGGAGTGCACGATCTCCCCAGGTGCCGACAACGGTTTGGACGCAGCGACGGACGCCAACGCCTGTTTAAACGCCACGACTTCATCCGGCTGCAACGGCTCATAGCCCGGTTTAGCCACCGCTGCAGGTTTGCCTGTCGCGTCTGAACTGCCCCGCGGAGTCGACCCCGTGCTGCCGGGCCGGGTCAGGCCGGCTGTTACATGCTCATTGACGCGCCAGTACACCGCAGTCACCAGAATGTCATGGCGGTTCTTGGCATTTTGCGCGATCACTCCCTCGATCTCGGCCAGCCTCGCAGTTTCACCAACGTATTGGCGGGCCAAGTCCATCATGACCAGATACTGGCGCCCACGCGAGTCCAGAGACAGCACCTTGAATTTGTAGCTCGATGAAAGAACGCCCGCCTTGATCATCGCCTCGCGCACCTCCGAATACAGCAGTTCCCGTCGCTCCAGACGTTCGCTCTTGCGATTGGCTGCGCTACCCGGTGGCTTGCTGTGACCGCGTGCTAGGGCCTTACCCGATGAACTGAACGGTACCGTCGCGTCCACATGCCCCAAGCCGGAACTCTGCTCAGCCCCAGGGTGCTGGGCAGTTGGCTTTTTTGAGAACCAGTTCAGAATTGACATTACTTCTTCCTTCGGCATCGATGACCGACGAAGTGTATGCCAGCTACTTGCCAATACAAAATTGGGAGAAAATGACACCCAGCAGGTCGTCTGAAGTAAATTCCCCGGTGATCTCACTCAGAGCGTTCTGCCCCAACCGCAACTCCTCTGCCAGTAAATCCAGCGCTTGATCTTGCGCAGCGAGGTGTTGACTCGCGATGTCCAGATGTACGCCAACCTGGCGCAAGGCGTGCAGATGGCGCTCACGCGCGATGAAAATACCACCCGTTGGCAACTGCCAACCCGCAGTTTCCAACAACGTTCGCCGCAACCGATCCAAGCCGGTGCCCAACTTGGCGGATAGCACAATGCCGTCTAGCGGCAGCGACGCATCTGGAACCACATCTGCCTTGTTCCAGACGTCAATTACAGGCACAAAATTTAAGTGTTTTTGGGCTATAGCCCCCGCAATGACTGCGTCAGCAGCTATGTATTCAATAGCATTTGCACAGGTGAGGTCATGCAAGAACAGAACCGCGTCCGCATTCCCTATGGCCTCCCACGCTCTTTCAATGCCGATCTTCTCGACGTCGTCATCACTGGGACGCAGCCCCGCGGTATCAACGATGTGAATCGGAACGCCCTCAATCTGTATGGTTTGTTGCACCTTGTCGCGCGTGGTGCCCGCGATGGGCGTCACGATGGCCAGTTCAGCACCCGCCAGGGCATTGAGCAAGGAGGACTTTCCGGCGTTGGGCTGACCAGCAATCACCACTGTTATGCCATCGCGCAACAAGGCTCCTTGAGTCGCGCGCTGCATCACAGCGTGCAAGGCCTGCTGAAGGTGCAGCAGCTGACCCTTGGCATCCGATTTTTCTAAGAAATCGATTTCTTCTTCGGGGAAATCCAGCGTGGCTTCCACCAGCATGCGCAAGCGAACCAAGCCATCTCGCATGCTGTGCAATTCTCTGGAAAAAGCCCCAGAGAGCGACTGCGTTGCGCTGCGAGCAGCCGCTTCAGTACTGGCATCGATCAAATCAGCAATCGCCTCGGCTTGGGCAAGATCAATTTTGTCGTTCAGAAAGGCACGCTCTGAGAACTCACCCGGCTGGGCAACGCGAAAACCTGCCAAAAACGGCTGGCCGGTTGCCACATTAACGTGCGATCCCGCCTCCAGACAGCGCGCCAACAACAGCTGCAACACCACTGGGCCACCGTGCGCCTGCAACTCCAGTACATCTTCGCCCGTGAATGAGTTCGGCCCCGGGAAGAACAGGGCCAGGCCCTGGTCTATGGGTGAGCCGTGCGCATCATTGAAAGGCAGGTAGGTCGCCTCACGTGGCCGCAGGACGCGCCCTAACAAGTGTTCAACCCACGGCCCCAGCCCCTTGCCACTGACCCGCACAATCCCCACCGCGCCACGCCCCGGGGCGGTGGCAATCGCGATGATCGGGTCGTGGTGCCGGGCAAGCATAAGAAACCGTGGAGCGAGGGGGGGAGTCTAAGCCAGGGATACCGTGGAACCGGCTTTGCCGGGCCACTGGTATCGCCCCCTTGGGGGAGGCGCCGCAGGCGCTTCGGGGGGTACCAAACTCTGGGGTTATTTAAATTTGGGCAAATTGAACTGCGGTGGCACGCCCATGCGGGTGTTGATGATCCACTGCTGGGCGATGGACAGAATGTTGTTGGTGATCCAGTACAGCACCAGACCAGACGGGAAAAAGAAGAACATCACACTGAAGATCAACGGCATGAACCACATCATCTTGGCCTGCATGGGGTCTGGCGGTGTGGGGTTCAGCGCCGTTTGCAGCAAGGTCGTCAACGTCATGACCAATGGCAGAATGTAGAAGGGATCAGGGGACGATAAATCCTTGATCCACAGAATCCACGGCACATTGCGCATTTCCACGCTGGAAAGCAACACCCAGTACAACGCAATGAACACCGGAATCTGAATCATGATAGGGAAGCAGCCACCCATCGGGTTGACCTTTTCCTCACGGTAGATGCGCATCATCTCCTGCTGCATCTGCTGCGGATTGTCTTTCAGGCGCTCTCGCATTTCGGTGATCTTGGGGTTGACCGCCTTCATCTTGGCCATGCTGGCGTAGGCCTTGGCATTGAGCCAGTAAAACGCTATCTTCAGCAAAACGACCAGCGCCACAATGGACCAGCCCCAGTTCTGAATGAACCCGTGTAACTTGTCGAGCAACCAGTACAGCGGCTTGGCAAGTATCGTCAGCCATCCATAGTCCTTGACCAGTTCCAGGCCCGGGGCCAGTTTTTCCAGTTCGGTCTCCACTTGTGGGCCGGCGAAGAATTTGGCGTCTACAACCTTGCTGGCGCCAGGCGAAATGGCGTCCAGCGGCGTAATCATGGTAGCGCGGTAGCAGCAGTCAGCAACGGGGGACCCGATATCCACCCCATCTACCGAAATGCTGCGCTGTAAACCGTCAGGCAACATCCAGGCGCTGGCAAAGTAGTGCTGAACCATGGACACATAGCCGTCAGATGACTGTTTCTCGTAGTCAGCCTTTTTCTTCTTGATCTCGTCAAACTCCACCTTCTGGTACTTTTTGGCCGCCGTATAGACCGCTGGACCGGTAAAGGTGGAGTAAAACGAGGACTCTCCCGAAGGCTTGCTTCCGTCGCGTACCAACTGCAAATACAACTGTGGTGACAGCGGCGCAGTGGACACATTGGTCAACTCATGCTTGACCGCCATGTCATAAGCACCACGGCGCAGGGTGTAGGTCTTCACCAATTTGATACCACCTACATCACCCGACGTGAACTGGATGGTCATTTCATTTTCACCATCCTTGAGCACGCGTGCGCCGCTAACCGTCATGGGAGTCTTGTGGGTCGGAAAGGCACCAGCAGCGCTCCCACCAATGACGCCCGTTTGGGCCATATAGACACGGTCCTTGCTATCGTCAAGCAGAACGAAATTGCGCGACTTGTCTGCCATGTCGGTGTGCTTCAGGAACTCCGTGCGAACCAGTGACCCGCCTTCGGTCTCAAACGTGAGCTTGAGTACGTCAGTCGTCGCTTCAATGCGCTCTTTGGGTGCGGCCGCAGCGGTGGAGACCATCGCCGCGCCAACAGGCATAACTGCCTGTTGGGGTGCAGAACCGGTAACGCTTGGCACACCTGCTGAATTGGCACCTGAAGCGACCGCAGGAACTTCGCCCACGACGCCAGGAGCAGTTTGCTGCGCTGGGCTAGGAAAAAAGGTCGCCTTTTTCCCGTTGTAGACCTGCCATTGGTCCCACAGCATTACCATGGAAAAGCCAAAAATCACCCACAAAATGGTGCGGCGAATATCATTCATGAGGGGTTCTTTTCAGAGGGAGAAGAGAGAAGCCGGGTAAACAGCCGGGGAGATTCGAGAGGAACAGGGTCCAAACCGCCTGCACACCACGGGTGGCAGCGCGCAATACGCGCGATCGTAAGGTAACTGCCAGCCGCAGCACCATGGGTCTGCAGCGCCAGCAAGGCATATAACGAGCAAGTCGGCTCGAACCGGCAAGCCGAGCCTAGCCAAGGACTCAAAAACAGGCGGTACGCCTTGACAACACCCATGAGGAGTGACTGCATCATGCGCCAGATTGCGGCGAAACCCGCGAAAACAACTGCTGAAGTTCGACTCGCACCGCAGTTTTGAGCACATCTGATGTGGCGCTGACAAATTGGACTCGATCAAACGACGCGCGCAGTCTGACGACGTGCGCACGCTCGGACAATAAGGGTTCGAAATCAGCACTCACGTTATAAATCTGGCGTTTGATTGCGTTGCGCGTCACAGAGCGCTTGGCCCACCTTTTAGGGACCATGGCGCCAAGCCAGACCCCTTGAACCGGAAATAAAGCAGATAGATCCGGATTGTGCGGTGCCGCCATCGGAGCTTCCAAGGCACAACAGTGCAAGGCAAAGTGCGCTGTTCGGGAGAGCGTCAACCCCGCCAACACTGCTTGAAACTGCGGCCGCGTCTTCAGTCGCTGCACGATAGTGCCAAAACCGATCGGCATACCAGCAGTGCCAGAATGTGCATGTGCTGGAAATGCCCGCAGCCTGCGATTAGACAGCCAGGCGCTTGCGGCCTTTGGCGCGGCGTGCGTTGATTACGGCACGGCCGCCGCGGGTTTTCATGCGAACCAGAAAACCGTGGGTACGGGCGCGACGGATTTTGGACGGTTGGTAAGTGCGTTTCATTTGGAATTCCTAACAGGCTCAATTCGGATCCATCCTGCTCAACAAAAGCCAACAGAGACAGATCGCGGTGTAATTGCCCTGAACACAATCAGGGTAACCGCCGATTATCGCAAATTTTCTGAGCAGGGGCAACACCTTACATACGAAACACCGCGTAACGCTGTAAGTTCCGTGCCCAAACAAGAATGTGGATAAGGTTTTGATAAATTACAATTCCGCGGACAGCAATCCATAACTATCCACAGAAGCTGAAAAGAACAATGTCTGAGGGACACCCATCCAACCACGCATTACCGCAAGGGCACGACATCGGCCAAAGCCTATGGCAAAGTTGCGTCGACCAACTCGCGCAGGAGTTGCCTGAACAGCAATTCAACACGTGGATCAAACCCCTGAGCGCACAGGTCTTGGAAGACTTTTCAAAGGTCACCATTTTTGTTGCCAACCGCTTCAAGCTGGATTGGGTCCGCGCCCAATACAGTGGTCGGATTTCCACCATGCTGGAGAAAATGTATGGTCAGCCGGTACTCGTTGAGTTAGCGATTACTCCGCGCGAAACTATTGTTAGAGTTACTTCGACGACACAGACAGCTGAGCTCGTTTCGCCGGAGGAAGGCATTACCGCAAACGACGCCAATCCATCGGGCCTGCCCAAAAATCGCATCAACAGCATGCTGACTTTTGACAGCCTGGTCGAAGGAACCGCCAACAGGATGGCACGCGCCGCGGCCATGCATGTATCCACCATTCCGGGGCACCTGTATAACCCTTTGTTCATCTATGGTGGCGTCGGTCTGGGCAAGACGCATCTGATGCATGCGGTGGGCAATCGGTTATTGGCCGACAAGCCCAGCTCGAAAGTTCTCTACATCCATGCAGAACAATTTGTCTCCGATGTGGTTAAAGCCTACCAACGCAAGACTTTTGATGAATTCAAGGAGCGTTATCACTCCCTGGATTTACTGCTGATTGACGATGTGCAGTTTTTCGCCAACAAGGACCGCACCCAGGAAGAGTTTTTCAACGCCTTTGAGGCCCTGCTGGCCAAAAAATCACACATTGTGATGACCAGCGATACCTACCCCAAAGGTCTAACCGACATCCACGAACGCCTGGTTTCACGCTTTGACTCCGGCCTGACGGTGGCGATCGAGCCGCCAGAACTGGAAATGCGGGTGGCGATTCTCATCAACAAAGCCCGCGTCGAAGGCACGGAAATGCCCGAAGAAGTCGCCTTTTTTGTCGCCAAGAACGTGCGCTCCAACGTGCGCGAGCTTGAAGGCGCCTTGCGCAAGATCCTGGCCTATTCACGTTTCAACCAGAAGGAAATCTCCATCCAGTTGGCCCGGGAAGCCCTGCGTGACCTGCTATCCATTCAAAACCGTCAAATTTCGGTGGAAAACATCCAGAAGACAGTGGCCGACTACTACAAGATCAAGGTCGCCGACATGTACTCCAAGAAACGACCGGCGAGCATCGCCCGGCCGCGGCAGATTGCCATGTACCTTGCCAAGGAACTGACACAAAAAAGCCTTCCGGAAATTGGAGAATTGTTTGGCGGGCGTGACCACACCACGGTGCTGCATGCCGTGCGCAAGATCGGTGGCGAGCGCCAGCAAATGACCGAGCTGAATCAGCAATTGCACATCCTGGAGCAAACGCTTAAAGGCTGATCAGGAATAAAACGCCTATTTGCGGAAAGTAGCGCTTAAAACTGGGAAAATGGCAGGATTTCAAAAAAATTGGGCACTTTCTGCGAGTCGTGCCACAGCAGACATTAAAGAAGAGGTTGACATGATCGTTTTGAAGGCAACGCAGGACAAAGTCCTATCGGTTCTGCAATCCGTAGCCGGTATTGTGGAGCGCCGTCACACCTTACCGATTCTGGCCAATGTACTGGTTCGCAAAACCGGAACGTCACTGCAAGTCACCACGAGTGATCTTGAAATCCAGATCCGCACGACGGCCGATCTCGGTGGCGATACTGGCGATTTCACGACCACCATAGGCGCGCGCAAACTGATCGACATTTTGCGCACCATGCCGGCGGACCAAACCGTGTCGCTGGAATCCAGTCAGAGCAAAATCATTCTCAAGGGTGGCAAAAGCAAATTCACACTGCAAACCATGGCGGCTGAAGACTTCCCGCTGGTGCAAGAATCAGCCAACTTTGGTCCCGTTTTTAGTGTGCCGCAAAAAACGCTCAAGAGCCTGCTGAACCAGGTGTCGTTTGCAATGGCGGTGCATGACATTCGCTACTATTTGAATGGCATTCTTTTTGTCGCCGAAGGCAAGCAACTGAGCTTGGTTGCCACCGATGGTCACCGCCTGGCCTTTGCGTCTGCCACACTGGACGTGGAAGTGCCCAAGCAGGAAGTGATCTTGCCGCGAAAAACCGTGGTCGAACTGCAGCGCCTGTTGTCGGATGCCGAAGGTGCCATCGAAATGCAGTTTGCAAACAACCAGGCCAAGTTTGTTTTTGACGGCATGGAGTTCGTCACCAAGCTGGTCGAGGGCAAATTCCCCGACTACAACCGCGTCATCCCCAAAAACCACAAAAACAAAATTACCATGGGCAGAACCGCCTTGTTGGCCACTTTGCAGCGCACCGCCATTTTGACCAGCGACAAATTCAAAGGCGTGCGCCTGAACATTGACCCCGGCAGCCTGCGTGTGGCCAGTAACAACGCCGAGCAGGAAGAGGCCGTGGACGAGCTTGACATTGACTACGGTGGTGACAGCATCGAAATTGGCTTCAACGTGACGTACTTGATCGATGCCCTCGCCAACATGGGCCAGGACATGGTCAGCCTGGAACTATCCGACGGCAACAGCTCGGCACTGTTCACCATTCCCGACAACGCCACGTTCAAGTACGTCGTAATGCCCATGAGGATTTAGCGCTGCCAAAAATGTAGCGCCATTCGACGCAAACCCCCGGCCTCCCGGGGGTTTGGTCATTCAAGAGTTTGAGATTTAGTGAAAAGAAGTGAGCCATGACCGAAGAAAACAAGCCCGACAAAACCCCCGAAAACAATGATGCGCACGTGCATACGGGAGAAGGCGGCTCGGACAGCTCCAACTTTCAGCCCACCATTGACGCCCACCAGGCGGGCGCATCGGAGGCCTATGGCGAAGGCTCGATCCAGATCCTCGAAGGCCTGGAGGCCGTACGCAAGCGCCCTGGCATGTACATCGGCGACACGTCCGACGGTACCGGCTTGCACCACTTGGTGTTTGAAGTGGTGGACAACTCCATCGATGAATCCCTGGCCGGCCACTGCGACGACATCCTGGTCACCATCCACTCCGACAACTCCATCAGCGTGGTCGACAACGGCCGCGGCATTCCGACTGGCGTGAAGATGGACGACAAGCACGAGCCAAAGCGCTCGGCGGCAGAAATTGCATTGACCGAACTGCACGCTGGCGGCAAGTTCAACCAGAACAGCTACAAGGTATCGGGCGGCTTGCACGGTGTGGGCGTGAGCTGCGTGAATGCACTGTCCAAGATGCTGCGCCTGACCATCCGCCGCGACGGCAAAGTGCATGTGATGGAGTTCAGCAAAGGCTTCGTGCAAAACCGTCTGATCGAGACGGTGAACGGCATCGAAGTCTCGCCCATGAAGGTGATTGGCGAAACTGAAAAACGCGGCACCGAAGTGCACTTTGCGCCCGACCTCGAAATCTTCCAGACCAACTCCGACTTTCATTACGAAATTTTGAGCAAGCGCCTGCGCGAACTCAGCTTCCTGAACAATGGCGTCAAGATCCGCCTCAAAGACGAGCGCAGCGGCAAGGAAGACGACTTCTCGGGCGCTGGCGGTGTCAAGGGCTTTGTGAACTTCATCAACAAGGGCAAGACGGTGTTGAACCCCAACATCTTCCACGCCATGGGTGACCGCCAGAGCGACCAGCAGACCAACATTGGCGTCGAAGTGGCGATGCAGTGGAACAGCGGCTACAACGAACAGGTGCTGTGTTTCACCAACAACATTCCCCAGCGCGATGGCGGCACCCACCTGACCGGTCTGCGGGCCGCGATGACCCGTGTGATCAACAAATACATTGACGATACCGAAGTGGCCAAAAAAGCCAAGGTCGAAGTCACTGGCGATGACATGCGCGAGGGCCTCTGCTGCGTGTTGAGCGTGAAAGTTCCAGAACCCAAATTCAGCAGCCAGACCAAGGACAAGCTCGTCTCCAGCGAGGTGCGTGGCCCGGTGGAAGACATTGTCAGCAAGCTGCTGTACGACTACCTGCAGGAACGCCCCGCCGACGCCAAGATCATCGTTGGCAAGATCATCGAAGCCGCCCGTGCCCGGGAAGCCGCCCGCAAGGCGCGCGACATGACGCGCCGCAAAGGCGTGCTCGACGGCATGGGCCTACCCGGCAAGCTGGCCGACTGCCAGGAAAAAGACCCGGCGATGTGCGAGATTTACATCGTCGAGGGTGACTCCGCCGGCGGCTCCGCCAAGCAGGGTCGTGACCGCAAGTTCCAGGCGATTCTGCCGCTGCGCGGCAAGATATTGAACGTGGAAAAAGCGCGTTACGAAAAGCTGCTGACCAGCAACGAAATTCTGACGCTGATCACCGCCCTGGGTACCGGTATTGGCAAGGCCGGTGGCACGACGGGCAATGACGACTTCAACGTGGCCAAGCTGCGCTACCACCGCATCATCATCATGACCGATGCCGACGTTGACGGCGCCCACATCCGCACCCTGCTGCTGACCTTCTTCTACCGCCAGATGCCCGAGCTGGTCGAGCGCGGCCACATCTACATTGCTCAGCCCCCGTTGTACAAAGTGAAGGCCGGCAAAGAAGAGCTGTACCTGCAAGGCGCAAACGAACTCGACAACTTCTTGCTGCGCATCGCCCTGGTGAACGCCTCCGTGTTCACGGGTGGGCCCAACGGCACCACCATCAGCGGCGACACACTGGCCGAACTGGCCCGCAAGCACATCGTGGCCCAGGGCGTCATCGCCCGCCTGAAGAACTTCATGGATGCGGAAGCCCTGCGCTCGGTCGCTGACGGCGTGGCGCTGAACCTGGACACCGTAGCCGACGCAGAAGCCTCTGCTGCGGCCCTGCAAGCCCGCCTGCCCGATGCCGAAGTGGCTGGCGAGTTTGATGTGCGAACCGACAAACCCATTCTGCGCATCAGCCGCCGCCACCACGGCAACGTGAAAAGCAGTGTGCTGACGCAAGACTTTGTGCACGGCTCTGACTACGCCGCACTCGCAGAAGCGGCCAACACCTTCAAGGGTCTGCTTGCCGAAGGTGCCCGCGTCATGCGTGGCGAGGGCGAGCGCCAGAAGGAAGAAAAGGTCAACGACTTCCGCGAAGCAATGGCCTGGCTGATCGCCCAGGCCGAGAACGCCACCAGCCGCCAGCGCTACAAAGGGCTGGGTGAAATGAACCCGGCCCAACTGTGGGAGACCACCATGGACCCCACCGTTCGCCGCCTGCTGCGCGTGCAGATTGACGATGCCATTGAAGCCGACCGCGTGTTCACCATGCTGATGGGCGACGAGGTGGAGCCGCGCAGGGATTTCATCGAGACGAATGCGCTGCGGGCTGGGAATATTGATATTTAAGCATCGGCGGATTCAAGTACGAAGTGCAACGCTTTGAAACCGGGTTGGGCCAAGAGTGAATAGGATGCACTTTTGTGACCGGCCAGTCCCAAACGTTGCACCATGACCTATACACACTTGACCC
>CAJAVE010000071.1 GCA_903945325.1 uncultured beta proteobacterium
CGACACCATCAGCGGGTAAATCGAAAACATCAGGGCCGTAGCCACCATGGCGCTGCTGACCACCACCCACTCTTTCAGGTGCGCGGCCAGCAGTGGCATTGCTACGCGAACGGTTGCCGCGGCGATGGCAAAGCCGCCCAAAATGGCGCCGATGACCGAGGCGCTGAAGGCCCGCTCATGGCCCAGCACGGGCACCACAAAGGTGTGCACATCCCAGCAACTGGCCAGCAACCAGTTCACCAGCAGCAGGCGGCGCATGCGCGGTTCGCGCAGCAAGTGCCATACAGGCTGGCGGGTGGCACCGTCCACCGGTGGCACGGGCGGCAATTCGGTCGTATGGCGCACCCACAGCCAGGTGGCCCAAGGAAGCAGTGCCAGCAACACAAAGGCGCCGCGAAAGCCGTTGTCGTCCCCGGCTGAGCCGCCCATCCACACGCCCACATGGTCGATCAGCAGGCCCGCCGCCACTGGGCCGACAAAGTTGGAGACCGCCGGGCCAATGGCCAGCCAGCTGAACACGCGCTTGAGTTCAGTCGAGTCGCGTGCGGCGCGTCCCACGTGGCGTTGAAGTGCAATGGACGCCGCGCCTGTGGCACCACCCATCAGCAGTGCCCCCAGGCACAGCACCCAGAACTGCGGCCACAGCACGGCCATGGCTGCGCCCAGCGATGCCGCTACCACACCCAGCCCCATGGGCCGCCTCAGCCCATGGCGGTCCGCATAGCGCCCGGCAGGCAGTGCCAGAAACACCTGGGTCAGCGAAAACAACGCGAGCAGCACACCCACCGCCAACGGACTGTGACCCTGGCGCAAAGCCAGCAAGGGCGCCGCCATGCGCAGACCCGCCATGCTGCCGTGCAGGCAGATTTGGCCGCAGATCAGCCGCACCAAGGTCCAGGTGCGCTCGCGCCGGGCTTCTGGCGTTAGTTCAGCGGGTGGCAAATTCATGCTGAGCCAGTGTCTTCATCGGCATCGCCATCTGTGCGGTCAAAGTCTTTGTCAAAGGGAATCAGGGTCTGTGCCTGTGTATCCGGCAGGGCATCGACCTTTTTTAGCACGCGGCTCATGGCGCGGCTGCGGGTCTCGGCGTTGTCCAGCGTTTTGAGCACCGTTTCTGTTTGTGATTTGACCTTGGCCAGCACGCCGCCAAACTTTTCGAACTCGGTCTTGACCGCTCCCAGCACCTGCCAGACTTCGCTGGAGCGCTTCTCCAGCGCCAGGGTTCTGAAGCCCATTTGCAGCGAACTCAACATGGCGAGCAAGGTCGTTGGGCCAGCCAGCGTGACACGGTGGTCGCGCTGCAGGCTCTCCATCAAACCCGGGCGGCGCAGCACCTCGGCGTACAGGCCTTCAGTGGGCAAAAAGAGAATGGCAAAGTCGGTGGTGTATGGCGGTTCCACATACTTCTCGACCATGGATTTGGCTTCCAGGCGGATGCGCAGTTCCAGCGCCTTGCCTGCGGCCTCGGCACCCAACACATCGGCGCGGCCCTGGGCGTCCAGCAGGCGTTCGTAGTCCTCATTGGGAAACTTGGCATCAATCGGCAGCCACAGCGGTTCGCCGGTGTCGGACTTGCCGGGCAACTTGATCGCAAAGTCCACGACGTTTTTGCTACCCGGGCGCGTGGCCACCTGCACCGCGTACTGGTCGGGCACAAACACCTGCTCCAGCAGGCTGGCCAGTTGGGCTTCACCAAAGATGCCGCGGGTCTTGACGTTGGTCAGCAGGTGCTTGAGGTCGCCCACCCCCTGCGCCAGCGTCTGCATCTCGCCCAGGCCCTTGTGCACCTGCTCCAGCCGGTCGGCGACCTGCTTGAAGCTCTCACCCAGGCGCGCCTGCAGCGTGGTCTGCAGTTTTTCGTCCACCGTGGCGCGCATTTCGTCCAGCTTGGCGGAGTTGGTAGTTTGCAGCTGCGCCAGTTGCTGGTTCAAGGCATCGCGTACGGCCGTCATGCTGCGGGTGTTGGTGTCGCTCATCTCGGCCAGGCGGCGGGCGGTAGATTCACCCACGCTGGAGAGTTGGGTGGTCAGCGTGTCAGACAGGGTTTTCTGCAACAGGGCGAGCTGCTGGCCAAAGGCGTCGATCTGCGTGTTTTGCGTGCGCGTGGCCTCGGCCCCCTGCTGGGTCAGGGTCTGCTGGAAGGTGGCCAGGTTCTGGCTCAACTCCTGGCGTGCGCCTTGGGACGATTCCGCAATCTCTCGGCGCAGCTCGCGCTCCAGGCGCTCGTGGCCAGCTTGCAGCTGGGCGCGCAAATCCTGTAGCTCTTTGCGCTGCAATTCCGCGTCCACGGCGCTGTTGCGTGCCTGGGCCAGTCCAACAGCCATCCACGCAACCAGGCACAAGGTCAAAACACCAAGAGCCAACACCGCCCAAACCAGTCCATCATTCACGCCAACACCGTCCTTGCAGGTCAAAAAATAGATGAAAAATGGCTCTAGCCCCCGAAATCATTGCGCAACCAGCTATCATAATGATAGCTTTTACGCAGCAACCCAAGCCGTCGGGTTGACCGCATTCAGCGGTGTAACCGCCTTGCCGTGCACCAGGTAGCCAATCAGGTTGTCCACCGCCAGCATCGCCATGGCGCGGCGGGTGCCTGCCGTGGCGCTGGCAATGTGGGGCGTGAGCACCACGTTGGGCACGGTCAGCAAATCGGGGCTAACCGTCGGCTCGCCTTCAAAAACATCGAGTCCCGCTGCAGCAATGCGCTTGTCGCGAAGCGCAGTGGCCAGCGCAGCGTCGTCCACAATGCCGCCACGGGCGATGTTGATCAGCGTCGCAGTAGGCTTCATCAGTGCCAGCTCGGCCGCGCCGATGGTGTGGTGCGAGGCCGCGGAATACGGCACTACCAGCATCACATGGTCGGCGGTCTGCAGCAACTCATGCTTGCTGACGTAGCTGGCGCGGCAAGCCGCTTCTGTGGCGGCATCCAGTTGGCTGCGGTTGTGGTAAATCACCCGCATGCCAAAGCCAAAGGCCGCGCGCCGGGCAATGGCCTGGCCAATGCGCCCCATGCCGATGATGCCCAATGTGCTGCCATGCACCTCGGCACCCGAGAACATCTGGTAGTTCCAGCGCGTCCATTTGCCAGCACGCAGAAAGTGTTCGCTCTCGGTCACGCGCCGGGCGGTGGCCATCAGCAACGCAAAGCCAAAGTCGGCGGTGGTTTCGGTCAGCACGTCGGGCGCGTTGGTGCCTAGCACGCCGCAAACGGTCATGGCATCGAGGTCAAAGTTGTTGTAGCCCACCGTCATGTTGGCGCAAATCCTGAGCTGCGGACACTGGGCCAGCAAATCCGTGTCGATGCGCTCCAGGCCAAAGGTCAGTGCGCCCTGCTTGTCGCGCAGGCGGCGACGCAGCGCGTCACGGCTCCAGTCGTCGTCAGCCGTGTTGGACTCCACGTCAAAGTGTTCGGACAGACGCGCTGCCACCTCGGGGAAGATGGCGCGGGTGACCAGAATGCGGGGGCGCGTTGCTGGAGCAGACATAGTGAAATCTCAGGTGGGGGATGCAATGTCAAACACCTGGCGCAAATAGGCCAAATACTTCTCGTCGTCACACATGTTCTTGGAGGGCGTGTCTGACAGCTTGGCCACTGGCTGCCCGTTGCACTGCACCATCTTGATGACGATTTGCAGCGGCTCGTACCCCAGGTCATTTGTCAGGTTGGTGCCAATGCCAAAAGCCAGCTGGCAGCGGCCCTTGAACTGCTGGTACAGCCCAATGGTGCGTGGCACGGTCAGGCCATCGCTGAAGATCAGCGTCTTGGTGCGGGGGTCAACCCGATTGTGTGTGTAGTGGGTCAGCATGCGCTCGCCCCACTCAAACGGGTCGCCGCTGTCGTGACGGGCGCCGTCAAACAGCTTGCAGAAATACAGGTCGAAGTCGCGCAGGAAGGCGCTCATGCCGTACACGTCGGACAGGGCAATTCCCAGGTCACCGCGGTACTCACGCGCCCAGGATTCAAACGCAAAAATCTGGCTGTCGCGCAGGCGCGGCCCCAGGGCCTGGGTGGCCTGCAGATACTCGTGCGCCATGGTGCCCAAAGGCGTAAGACCCAGGCGCATGGCGGCCAGCGTGTTACTGGTACCAGCCAGCTGACCCGGCGCGCCCGCGTTTTTGCCCGGGCTGTGCGCGGTGCCCAAACGGGCTACCAGCACGCGCAGCACTTCGTCATGCCAGGCGCGGGAGAACCGGCGGCGGGTTCCGTAATCGGCAATCTTCAGGTCAGACAGGCCATCGCCCCGCAACTGGCTGATCTTCACATCCAGGCGCTTGCGCCCTTCCAGAAAATCGGGCGCCGGTTGCGTGTTGCGAAAGTAGACCTCGTTGACGATGGCCAGCACCGGTATCTCAAACAGAATCGTGTGCAGCCAGGGGCCGATGATGACGATCTCGATCTCGCCATTGGGCTTGGCAGTGACGGTGATGTACTTTTCGTTGAGCTTGAACAGGCCCAAAAAGTCAACAAAGTCACTCTTGATAAAGCGCAGCGAGCGCAAATACAGCAGCTCACTGTCCTGGAAATGCAGGCTGCACAGCTGGCTGATTTCTTCGCGGATGTCGCGCGCGTGTGCGGCCAGGTCCACACTGGGCGTGCGGCATTTGAAGCGGTATTCGACCTGCGCACCGGGAAACTGGTGCAGCACCGCCTGCATCATGGTGAACTTGTAGAGGTCGGTGTCCAGTAGGCTGGTAATGATCATGGTCTAGGCGTCAAGCGGGGTCTGCGCGGTCAGTGTAATCACCCTGTCGGCACGCGCGGTCAAGACCCCATTTTGCTCCGCCACCAGCATGGGTATACCCTGATCCTTCAGGCTGATCAAGGCATCCCGAATCGACTCCACCAGCACGGGTGAAATGCCTTCGCAGGGCTCGTCCAGCAACAGCAGACTGGGGCCGGCCATCAACGTGCGGGCGATGGCCAGCATTTGCTGCTCGCCCCCGCTCATGTGGGCCGCACTGCGCCCCAGCATGCCCTTGAGCGCGGGGAACAATTCCAACACCTGCTCCTGGCGCCGGGCCAGAACCGAAGCGCTGCCCTGCCGTGCGGCGATCAGCAGGTTTTCGCGCACGGTCAGTGCGGTGAACAGTCGCCGGTCTTCCGGCACATAACCCAGCCCCCGCAAGGCGCGCTGGTGGCTTGGCAGCTCCAGCATGCTCTCGCTTTGATAGCTGACTACGCCCTCCACACGGGGGCCAATGCCCATAATGGCTTGCAGCAATGTGGACTTGCCAGCCCCGTTGAGACCTTGCAGCACCACCAGCTCGCCAGGGCCCACAGTCAGCGATACGCCGAACAGCGCTTGCGCCTGACCGTACCAGGCACGCAGGTCCCGTATTTCAAGCATGGTCGGGCTTCTCCCACCACTGCCCCAGATAACGCTGGCGCACCGTCGGGTCACGCGCAATTTCGTCAGGACTGCCCTGCGCAGCCATGATGCCGTCAATCAGCACCAGCACCCGGTCGGCCACACCAAACACGGCGTCCATGTTGTGCTCGGTGTACAGCACCGCCATGCCGGCGCGCCCGGCTTGGGGCTGGGTGAGCGACTTCACCAGGGCCATGAGTTCGGCTCGTTCGGCAGAAGCCAGCCCGGCAGCAGGCTCGTCCAACAACAGCAATCCGGTCGCATGCCCAGCCAGCGCCATGGCCAACTCCAGCCGCTTCTTGGCACCATAGGGCAAGTCCTGTGCGTCGGCGTGTGCCAGATGCTGCAGGCCCACTTGCTCCAGCAGCGCCAAGGACGTCTGGCTTTCGCCGGAATTCAATACGTTATAGGCCGCTAGACCCCGTGGATATTGCATCAGCAGCTGCACATTTTGTAGCACCGTCAACGCTTCAAAGGTTTGTGCTACCTGAAAGGTTCGGGCCATGCCACGCTGCAAACGCTGGGCTGGCCGCAGGGAATCAACGCGCTCGCCCTTCCACAACACCTGCCCGGCGCTCAACGTGTGCTGACCTGCAATACAGGCAAAGGTGGTGGACTTGCCGGCGCCATTCGGCCCGATCAGGGCCACGCATTCTCCGGGCGCCACGGTGAATGTCACGCCATTCACCGCCTTGACGCCATCAAAGTGCTTCACCAGGCCTTGCACTTGCAAACTCATGGCCGCACTCCTGTGCCGATGACCACGCGGGGTCGCAGCAACTGCACCCAACGCAAGCCCAGCAAACCCGATGGTGCAGTCACCATGATGACCATCACCAGCAGCCCGAGCACGCCGCGCCAGTATTCAAAGCCACGGCCCAACTCGGCGGCCACCCACACCAGAATGCCAGCGCCGGCCAGCGTGCCCCACAACTGGTGCACGCCACCCAGCAAAATCACCAGCAGCGCGTCAACCGAGGTAGACACCGCCGCCACTGACGGAAACACCGCCCCCTGGTGCGCAGCAAACAGCCCGCCCGCCAGACCTGCCAGCGTGGCGCTCTCGACGTAAATGCGGTACTTGATCCACTGCACCGGCAAGCCGCTGGCCGCAGCGCGCTGGGGCGCATCACGCACGGCCTGCAGTGCGGCACCCAGAGTGGAGCGACTGAGCCGCCCCAGGGTTGCAATGCTGAGCAGGGCCAGCCCCACCAGCAGCGCAAAGAACAGGAGGCGCGTGTCGCTGTTTATCAGTTGCAGACCGATCAAACCGTTGTCGCCACCCGTCAACTCAACCCACTGGCTGGCAGCAGCCCACACTACCTGGGCCAGAGCCAGGGACAGCATGGCCAGATAGACACCGGCACTGCGCACCAGCATGCCACCCACTGCGGCTGCCATGCAGAAGGACGCAGCGCAACCTGCGGCCAATGCACCCGGCAGACTCCAGCCCCACACCGTATGCGCCAGTGCCGAACCATAAGCCCCCAGCGCAAAAAAGGCAGCATGCCCAAAACTGACAAGCCCCCCCAAAGCCATCATGGCTTGCAAACTGACACCCAAAATGACCATGATCAAAGCATCGCTGGCCAGAGACTGCCAGTAGTCCCCCGCACGCCACGCCAGGGTCGCCATCACAACAACCCCGGTAGCCACCAGCAGAAAGCCGCCGCGGGTACCGGGCACCCGGTGAAATGTGTGGGCCACTTCCCTGGGGCCTGCGTCCAACGCTTTGCCCAACAACCCTTGTGGACGCAGCGCCAGCACGAGCGCCATGGTGACAAACACCAGAACCAGCGTGGCCTGCGGCATCAGGCTGATACCAAAGGCATGCACCAGACCAATCAGAAGGGCCGCGAAGAATGCTCCGCTGATGCTGCCCAGCCCCCCGGTCACCACCACCACAAAAGTTTCTACCACTACGTTGGTATCCATCTGCAAGTTGGCCGGTTCACGCGGCAATTGCAGCGCGCCACCCAGCCCGGCGAGCGCACAACCCAGTACCACGGTGCCCAGCATCAGTGGCGCCGGGTTGATGCCCAAAGCCGCCAGCATGCCCCGGTCTTGCGTGGCAGCCCGCACGCGTGTGCCAAACTTGGTGCGAGTGAGCAACAGGTGCAGCCCCAGCCACACCAGCGGCCCAAGCAGTATGGTGAACGCCTGGTACTGCGGAAAGAACTCGCCGCCAAACTCGATAGCCCCTTTGAGACCGGGAAAGCGCGGCGCAAACACTTCATCCGGCCCAAAACCCCAGCGCATGGCATCGTGCAAGGCCAGACTCAGACCAAAGGTGGCCACCAGCTGGTACAGCTCAGGCACGCCATACAACCGCCGCAGCAAGAGAAATTCGGCCGAAGCCCCCGCCAATGCTGCGCAAGCAGCTCCCAAAAGCATAGCGATTGCATAGAGCCATGCACTCTCGCCCCACGCTGGAAACCAGTTCACCAGCCAATGCGCACTGAACAGGGCACCCAGCATGAAGAAGCTGCCGTGTGCAAAGTTGACGATGCGGGTCACGCCAAAGATCAGCGTCAGCCCCGCAGCCATCAGGAACAGCGTGGTGGCGTAGCTCAGGCCGTTGAGGAACTGGATCGCAATGAAGGTCATGAAAAACGGGCCAGCACAGGCCTTGGCCCGCGCGCTTCAATCCAGCCAGGTGGTGAAATCTTGCACCGGCACACGCGGCGTGTGAAAAGTGTTGACCACAGCCGACGTATCGGCATAGCCAAGGGCCATTCCACAAACCAGCATCTCATCCGCTCCTGCACCGATGTGCGGCAGGATGACTTTGGAAAAGCCATTCCACGCCGCTTGTGGGCAGGTGTGGAGGCCGTGCCCGCGCGCGGCCACCATGATGCTTTGCAAAAAGCAGCCATAGTCCAGCAGCGAG
>CAJAVE010000072.1 GCA_903945325.1 uncultured beta proteobacterium
AAGGGGAATGCTTTTTTACCGGCTGATCCAGCAATCCGCAGTTGCAGCACCCGCTACATACGCAAACATTCGCGACAATCATCACCCACAAAGGCATGTAAACGACCACCCGAAGAATGTGGAGCTAAATGGATAGCCCTTGTTTATATCCAGCTATGTGGATTTCTCTGCTGTCGGCGGGCAGCCTTGTCACTCCTGAATTGATAGCTGGTTGCGCACATTTCGCGAGGGCTACAGCCCGATTTGTCCCTTAAACGACTAGCGGGACAGGCGCCAGCGCATCAAACCCGGCCTGCAGCTTGCCCCCCGTGCAGCGGTCGGCTGGCCAGGTAGCCCTGCATGACGTCGCAACCCATGCTACAGCCGGTCATCCGTCAGACCGCTCTCACAACCCCGGTGATTGGATGTTCCACTGCCTCGGGCGCTCCGTACCCACCACCCCCTGGCGTGTGGATTTCAAACACATCACCGGCCTGCATCTCTGCCTGGCCGATATGGCCCAGTGCCTCCACGGTGCCATCCAGACGCACCACACGGGTGATGCCCGGCTGCCCGCTGTCACCGCCCGCCATGCCGAAGGCACCATGAATGCGGCCGTTGGACAAAATGCTGGCCGTCATGGGCTCCAGAAAGCGCACGCGGCGCACACTGCCGTCCCCACCGCGCCAGCGTCCCGCCCCGCCAGAACCCTGGCGAATGGCATAGCTCTCCAGGCGCACCGGGAACTGGGGCCCGTACTACATGCTGCGGTTGTGGTACCTGCCTGAAAATCCGGTCAGACTCATTGAGCCAGTGCCTCAATACTCCCCTCAAACCCTGCCCTGACCACCCACAACCCAAATCTTGAACCCGCACCATGAAAACCAAAATCACCGAACTCTTTGGCATTGAGCACCCCATCATTCAAGGCGGCATGCACTTTGTCGGCTTTGCCGAACTGGCTGCGGCCGTTTCGAACGCGGGTGGTTTGGGCATCATCACCGGGCTTACACAACGCACACCTACTACCTGCGCGACCTGAAAGAAGCCGTAGCCACTGTCAAAGCCAACCCCGAGTTAGCCAAGAGTGGTAGCGCCGCCACTTACGGGATGATGAGCCACATTTCCCTGCGCGGCATGGTCAAGCAGAAAGTGCTGGACATGTTTGTGCAGATGTACAAGGCCGGTGGCCAGGACATCGACATGCACGCCGAGCACGCCCCCGAGCCCGGCCTCAAAGGCCAGATGAACGCGATGGTGGACCGGCTGGCGCAGTGGTAAGTGGCGCGCCAGCAGCAAAAAAACGCACGCAAGTAGCTAACGTACCCATTGCCCTTTAAAGCCGCGGCCGAATGCTTGCGTAAAAGCGGACCTGGCGCTTGCCCTCGCGTTTGGCGGTGTACATCGCCTCGTCCGCAGTTCGTAGCAGTTCGCTGGCGACACGCTGGTCGCTAGGGTAGGTGCTTACGCCGACGCTTGCAGAGAGCGCCACCTCCTGCCCGTCCACTGTGTATGTTTGCGACAGCACTTCCACCAGCTTGGCCGCCACGCGAGCCACATCCACTTCGTGGTGAATGTCCGTAAGAATGATGACGAACTCGTCCCCACCCAGGCGCGCAGCAGTGTCAACCCCACGCACCAGTGCGAGCATGCGTTGCGCCACCGTCTGCAACACCTGGTCGCCCACAATATGTCCGCACTGGTCGTTGACCTGTTTGAAGCCATCCAGGTCCACAAACAGCAAGGCGAATTCCTGACGATTGCGCTCAGCCAGGGCAATCGCCTGCTCCAGCCTGTCCTGCAGCAGCATACGGTTGGGCAGACCCGTCAGTGCATCGTAGTGGGCCAGGTGGTCGAGCTTGTCTTCCAGTGCCTTGCGCTCCGTGACATCGTAAAAAACAGCCGAAAAATTGACGATTTCCTCCTGGTCATCGCGGATCGCCGAGATGGCCAGGAACTTGGGATAGAACGTTCCATCTTTTCGCCGGTCCCATATGTCACCGCGCCAGTATCCATGCTCCAGAATGCTGGACCACATCGCTTGGTAAAACGCCTTGTCGTGGCGCCCGGACTGCAGTACACGCGGGTTGCTGCCGAGCGCCTCTTCACGGGTGTAACCGGTCAGGGTGGTGAAGGCGTGGTTGACGGTGACGATGCAATTGTTCCGGTCCGTAATGACCATGCCCTCGCTGGACGCATCAAACATCTGGGATGTCAGCCGTGACTGGTTGCCAGCAGCACGCCAGCGCGTGATGTCAGTACCCATCATCGCAATGGAGACCGGGACACCGGCGAAATTGCGGATCAGCGTCAGATGCCAGCGCAGCAGCCGGGGGCCTGCGGCGGTTTCGATCTGGTACTCCAGTTCGGGCGGCAAAGCTGCGGGCGCAACGCCCCCGCCAATAAGCCCGGACACGCACTCGCGACTCGCAACAGACACCACATCGTCGACCCAGTGCAATCCGGCAAACTGCGTGTCTTCCCGCCCGATCAGTGCGGCCGCAAACCGGTTGCCGTGCACAATGCGGCCATCAAAACCCATCGCCACTGCGGCCATTGGCAGGGTGTCCATAAACCCATACACCTGCTGCGCCGCCCGCTCTAGTGCCAGTTCACCGGCATGGCCATCGGCCTCCTCATGCAATGTGCCCACCAGCCCGCAAAAGGCACCTAAGGGTAAAAAGCGGGCTGCCGCATGGTGCAGCACCCATCTACTGCGCCCATCCGAACGCAGAAGGCGGTAACGCGCATGCAGTCCGGTCGCAGACTTCGTAGCGGCGTCCAGCGCACGCTGCAGTTCGACCCGATCCTGTACGTCGACACACTGCATCCACCCGTGACCCAGCGCATCAGGCACTGCCTGTCCGGTGCGATCCGTCCAGTTGGCGCTCACGAGTTCACAGGCACCCACCGTATCCGACATCCAGAACACCACCCGCTGCGGCTGCGTGGCCACCTGAAAACTGGTATTGCCAGACTCAATCAGGTCGTGCGCGAGCGACTGTACGCGCGTATGGGCTGCAACAGGGTTTTCCATAGTGGTGATGCCGCTGCGGCTAGCGCCCTGCCAGCCGGTCTGGCGCGCAAGGTGGTAAACAATTCAAGGTGTTGCCGACGTTGTACAGAACGGAAAATTCAAGCGCATGAGACGAAGTATGGCATGAGTTGGCCCTTTCATTGGACCGCCTTCGCTGGTCACCGCCACCGGTCACCAGCTGGGCGAAACCGTGGCCCAGCGGATGCCGCATTGCGGCGCAGCAATCGTGTGCGGCACGGCACTGCCCCACAGCAAGTATTTTGGTCTTCAGGTTGAGCTGGTTCAAGGCCCTAAACGGGACGGCCTCAGCACTGCGTCCATCGGGGTACCTCTTCAGCCATGCACGGATAGGAATTTCAACCGCATGAGGCTAAGAACTTATCCGTAAATAAAGGATAATGGCTTTCCATGCGCAATGTCTGTGTGTGGAGGGAAAATGGCAAAAGCGAAAGCATGGGAAGTCACCGATGAATTTTGGAGCCGCGTTGAGCCACTGATACCTGTGCGGCAA
>CAJAVE010000073.1 GCA_903945325.1 uncultured beta proteobacterium
GCGTGCGCTCGGTAAAAGCGGACACCCAGTTGTCACTGATGCCCGTGTGGCCCCAGGTTTCCAATTTGAACGCCAACTTTCTGGGTGGCAGTGTGGGCTCACTGGGGTCTGAGCGCGAAGGCGCACGCACTGAAAACTATGTGCTGACGCTGGCCTCGGGCGGCAAGACCTGGACCTGCAACGTGCCCCAGAGCGTGTGGAGCAGGTACCAGGAAGGCGCCACCACGCCGCTCAAGGTGCGCCTGACCGGTGGCGCCGACTGCGACAGCCTGAAGTAGCGAAGACCTGCTTCAAAGCCCCAGGTACCGATCCTCCAGGTGCTTGCGGAAGTGACTGGCGTTGAGCGGCTCACCGGTGGCGCGCGTCACCAGCGCGTCGGTGGACCAGCGGCTGGCCTGGCTCCAGATATTGGCGTCCAGCCAGTCCATCACCGGTGACAGGTCGCCGCCGGCAATGCGCGCATCCATGTCGGAGTGGAGCTTGCGGATGGTGGCGAAGTACTGCGCAGCGTACATGGCGCCCAACGTGTAACTGGGGAAGTAGCCAAACATGCCCATGGGCCAGTGGATGTCCTGCATGCAGCCGTTCTCATAGTTACCGGCGACGTCCACGCCCAGGTAGTCCATCATTTTGGAGTTCCACAGTGCGGGGATGTCATCGGCTTCGATTTCACCTGCGATCAGAGCGCGCTCAATTTCAAAGCGCAGGATCACATGGGCCGGGTAGGTCAGCTCATCGGCGTCCACGCGGATCAAGCCGCGGCGCACCCGGGTGATCATGCGGGCCAGATTGACCGCGTCGAATGCGGCCTGGTCGCCCAGGTGCTTTTTGACCAGCGGTGCAATCAGCTGCAGGAAAGCCGGGTTACGGGCCAACTGCATCTCAAAGGAAAGGCTCTGGCTCTCATGAATACCCATGGAGCGGGCACGCCCCACCGGCAGGTGCAGTGTGTCACGCGGCAGGCGCTGCTCGTAGCGCGCGTGCCCGGTCTCGTGGATGATGCCCATCAGGCTGGGTGCAAAGGTGGCTTCGTTGTAGCGCGTCGTAATACGTACATCCTGCGGCACGCCGCCGCAAAACGGGTGGGTGGAGACATCGAGCCGCCCGCCCTCAAAATCGAAGCCCAGCAGGCCCATCACTTCCACACCCAGGGCGCGCTGTTTGTCAACCGGGAACGGGCCATTGGCTTGCAGAACGGCCTCGGATTGTTGCCTGACGATGACCTGCGTGATCAGGTCCGGTAGCCAGGTCTTGACCTCGCCAAATAGCTGGGTGATGGCGGCCTCACGCATGCCGGGCTCAAACTTGTCCATCAGGGCTTCGTAGGGTGTGGTGCCCGCGGCGTCGGCCAGAAACTTGGCCTCCTTCCGCGCCAGCATGACCACCTCGCGGAAGTTGCCCAAAAAGCCCTGCCAGTCATTGGCCTTGCGTTGTGTGCGCCAAGCGTGCTCGCAGCGGGCACCAGCCAGGCTTTGGGCCTCGACCAGGTCTTGCGGCAGGCGGTTGACCAGGGCCCACTCGCGCTGCATCTCGGTCAGACTGGCTTTGTCGGTGTCAACCAACTCGGCCTTCGCCGCCTCGGCAAACAGGGTCTTCAGCGCAGGGTCGGTCAGCGTCTGGTGCATTAGCACCTGCAGCTCGGCCATGGCGGCGGCGCGCGCCTCGTTGCCCTTGGCAGGCATCATGGCGGCCTGGTCCC
>CAJAVE010000074.1 GCA_903945325.1 uncultured beta proteobacterium
CCCGTGGGCATATCTCAAGGACGTGCTGACGAGACTGCCTGGTCACTTGAACAGTCGCATTGACGAATTGCTTCCGCACCGCTGGCAACCACAATCCTAAATCCAAAGCATGGTCAATGTGCCGTGCCCAGCCGCTTACGCTCCAGTCATCATTCATGACTTTGTTTTCCGTGCTGGCGGTTTTGATCTTTCTTACGTAAAGCAAATTTCACATGCGGACCGTATAACGCAGATTGATGCGTCGAATGATCCAGATTTCGGACCGTCTTACAGAGAGCACGAAGAGATACACCGCCAGATTTTGGCCTGGCATGCGAGTCCTACAGGTACTACCGATTACTTTGCTACAGCAGAAGATCCGGACTTGAAATACGAGAACATCGCGTTGTTTTTGAAAAACGCTCTCTTCAGCCAAAAAGTTCGCCGTTCACAACTCTGACTTTGACTTTAGGATGTGGGCATGTATGCCCACATTTCATTCCACGACCGATCTTCAATTCTGATCGGTCTCAATTAGCCTTGCCACATCTCCGTGGCATTCGGCGCACTTTCCTACCAATAGCAAGTCGCCTGACTTTACGGCCCCCGTGAAATTCTTGATGGTGACGGCATGTCCGCAAGTCCCGCACCAGACATTGCTCAATAATTGCCGTTTGATGTCGGAAGGCACCGCAGACCACAACTTCATTGCTGGCGCTGTGAAATTTGGTATGGACTCGATGTTCATGACAATGAGTTTAAATCGCACTATTGGGCATTGAAGCCCACTGGTTCAATTTTTTCAGCTGGTGTACCCAGGACGTTTTCAGGTTCGCTGACTGCATTGACGCCATCGAATATTCGATTACTTAAACAGGGTAGACGTTGGATTTGGCTGCCGATGTGCTTTGGCAACATGCAACATCACCATAAGTCCATTTCCCACGGTGGGAAATATGCAGTAATTCATCCCACGGGCACTACAGAAATGATAGCGCCCAGACTAAGCTGGGCGCGGTGTTTTGGGGTGGCTGATGGGGCTCGAACCCACGACAACAGGAATCACAATCCTGAGTTTATAGTGTTTGCCAATGTTGATTGGTGTGGCACAATCTATATAAATCAACGACTTACAAAATTGATGCTGGTATTGCAACCAGTAGAGTGTTGATTGAAATAGGTCTAAATTCGGAAAATAGTCTTACATCCTCCCTTACATCCTGAGACGTAAGCCACAGCAGGACGGTTTGACTTCCGAGGTGTCGTAACCGTCTTACATCGTCAGGATGTAAGACTTTTGGGAATCAACATGGCAAAAGTCGTCTTCACCGCTGGCCGGGTTTCAGCGTTCACATGCCCCGCCGACAAGGCGCAAGCGTTCTTGTGGGACGCAACCGCCGCCGGGCTGGGGCTGCGCACCACGCCCGCCGGAAAACCGGCCTATGTCTTCCAAAGTGTGTACCAGGGCAAAGACCTGCGGCTGACCATCGGGAACCCCGGCGCGTGGAGCATTGAGCAGGCCCGCGACAAAGCACGCGTCCTGCAACGCCTGATCGACGATGGCAAAGACCCCCGCGACCTGAAACGTGACGCGCTGGCCCAACAAGCCGAACGGGAAGCCAGCACCGCTGCCCAGGCGGAGGCCAACAAGCTTGCCGCGCTCACCCTCGGCGAAGTGTGGGCCACGTACATTGCCGAGCGCCGTCCGCACTGGGGCGACCTGCATTACCGCGACCATATCGACAAAGCCAAGGCGGGGGGCTTGCCGTCTGGCCGCCGTGGTGGTGGCAAGAAGCTGACACAGCCGGGGCCGCTGGCAGCATTGATGCCGCTGGCCTTGCGCGATCTTGATCAACCGACGATTGAGGCATGGGCCGCCAAAGAAGGTTTAACCCGCCCGTCGTCCGCCCGCCTTGCATGGCGGCTGCTGACCGTGTTTCTGACCTGGTGCGCGGAACAGCCCGCCTATACCAGCCTGTTACCCGCCAAGAACCCGGCCAAGACCAAGAAGGCACGCGAGGCATTGGGCAAGGCTGGCACCAAAAAGGACGTGCTGCAAAAGGGCCAGTTGGCCGCGTGGTTTGCCGCCGTGCAGCAGCTTCAAAACCCGGTCATTGCGGCCTGCATTCAAATGATGCTGCTGACCGGTGCCAGGCCCGGCGAAGTGCTGGCGCTGCGCTGGGAGGATGTGAACACGCAATGGAAAGGCATCAGCATTAGGGACAAGGTGGAAGGCACCCGCGAGATTCCGGCAACACCCTACATGCTGCACCTGCTGGCGGCCCTGCCCCGGCGCACCCTGACAGACCCAAAAACTGGCAACCAGATTGCCAATCCGTGGGTATTTTCTAGCCCCACCAGCGCGACCGGCTGCCTGACCGAGCCCAACAACCCGCACACCCGCGCTTGCAAAGCCGCCGGACTGGAAGGGCTGACCTTGCACGGCCTGCGTCGGTCTTTCAAGAGCTTGACTGAGTGGCTGGAAGTTCCGGTGGGTGTGGTGGCGCAGATTCAGGGGCACAAGCCCAGCGCCACGGCTGAAAAGCATTACACCGTGCGCCCGCTGGAGCTGCTGCGGCTGCACCATGAGCGCATCGAGGCTTGGATGTTGGAGCAGGCCGGGATTGTGTTTGATGCCAAGGCTGCGCCGGGTGGGCTGCGTGTTGTCGCCAATTGATGTGCGTTGAAACAAATTGATCTGTAACCTATAATTCACAAGAACATGTTTGAAGTCCTGACCTACGAAGACGATCAAGGTGAAGAACCTTACTCAAATTGGCTAGCCAAGCTGGTGGATCGACAAGTAAAAACCCGCGTGCTGGTGCGCGTGGGCCGGATGGCCGGTGGCAACTTTGGCGACTGCAAACCGGTTGCCGATGGAGTTTGGGAATTGCGAATTGATTGGGGACCGGGCTACCGCGTGTATTACGCGCAGTCCGGCAAACGCTTGGTCTTGCTGCTGACAGGTGGCGACAAGCGCAAACAGCAGGCCGATATTGACGCCGCTGTCGGTTATTGGAACGATTGGAAAAGGAAGAACGCCAAATGAAAGCCTCACGACCACACGACGAACTCGTAGTAGAAATGCTCAAGGCCGACCCTGATATGGCCGACGTGTATCTGGCAACTGCGCTGGAAGAAGCCAACCTGCCCGGTGGGCAGTTCGCCCTGCTGGCAGCGCTGCGCCACATTGCCGAAGCGCAGGGAATGGCCAGCGTGGCCGAGAAAGCAGGCATGCCGCGTGAAAGCCTTTACCGCGCACTTTCCCCAAGGGGCAACCCGACCATAAAGACACTGTTGGCCGTGCTGGCCGCGTCCGGCCTGCAATTGGGTGTGACACGCACTGCGCAGCACGCTTGAGATCACGCCACCGAAAGCCGAGCCATGCAGAAACCCAATGACACTAATCGCCAAAGATTCGCCGACGTGTGGGATGCAATTGAGGACACACCAGAAGAAGCCGCAAGGATGCGGGCACTGTCCAAATCGAAAATGGAAGCGGAAGCTTCAGCCAGTCAATCTGACGAAGACGGCAATCCAACAACCGAGGTCACTCTGTGGCTTGACGTTGAAGTGGTGGATAAATTCAAAGCATTCGGCGACGACTGGCAAACCCGGATCAATGAAGTTCTAAGGGCTGCTTTGGAACGTGGCGCACTGAAAGCCGGATAACAAGCTTCACCCCAGCTAGGCCCGCGAACCGAAAAGCGGGACACCTTCACCCGCCTGCTGGGGTTCTTATTGAGGGGCGCTTTGAAGGGGTGCTGGCGTGAAGGTTATCGTTGAGATTGAGGGCCGGAACGCGATCCCCGTGAGAGCGATTCCATTTCTCACAAATTGGGCAACGATGAGCCCCGATGTTGTCGCGGACGCACTGGCCGGAGAGGCGCACCATTTTCGAGGACTATCATCCTTTCGCATTGAGGGGCCTGTCCAAAAAAAGATTTCGACGACCTGGTGGGAAAACTTCCCGTGTCGTCAACTGAAAGCTCTCAGCGACGAAATCAAAGCTAAACAGACCACGCACGAGACCGGCTATCAAGAATGGCGAAATCGTTCGATTCCGATATTGCCTGCTGGCGTATTTGTCTGGCAGGATGAGTATGAGACGCGCCACAACTATTTCCATGGACCAGACGGCACCTCATATCTGATTCAAGGCAACTGGCTTTCGGAAAATGAGCAACTGACAAGAGTCGCACTGGATTTCGACCCCTTCATTCCTGAAACCCATACCCAACTCATAGTCATGGAAGGGTTTCATCAGCCAGACGCCAAAACAAGTCTGGCATTTGAACCCTTGACCGAACTCATAGAACAGTACGCCAACGGGAAATTTGAGGCGATGCCAGTCGGCCTCCGGGAACGGGTTGCGCAGGCTTTCTTTCCAATGCCCCATTGGGATCAACTTGCCCCTGACCAACGCCGATCCATGGCTCAACAGAATGATGTGCAGCACGATCCAGCCCTTGAACCGGAACATGAATATTGGTGGCAATTGACGTGCAGAACGCAGGAAGTCGAGTCAGAGATCAAACGGTGGGAGTTGATGAGTGACCACGGCATCCCCAGCGAGGCGGTGACCAAGCGGAACGAGTTGCATGCCCTGCGTGCCGATCTGACACGATTGAACACACTGTGGAAATGTCCCCCATTTACTGTTAAAGACTGGGACCACTATTCAGACGATCGTCAAACCGCAGTCGAGACAGTGGCGCAAGATCAACTAGCCCGTGAATCCTTGGATGCTGGTGATTCTGCACAACGGGTGCCTGCAATACCCACGGCAACACCGCCCAAAGAAGCCAACTTACCTTGGTGGCAAGTCAAGTACGACATTTTTGACATGGCCACGAATATCGGCGCATCGCGCCATGCCAGTCACAAACCCACGTCAAATACCGCCATTGCGAAGGACATTGAGCAGCGTATCAACAGTATTGAACGCAGCAAGGCGACGGATAACGTATCGCCTAATTGGGACACCATCCGCGGTGCACTGACCAATTGGAAGTTCAAACCTGATTAAACACTGGGCGCGCCCAGGGCACGCCCAAATAGGCACTTGGGCGTGCCCCACGAAACAGGCCGGGAACCCGCATGGATACTGGGTTTCTGACGATTTCATACTCCACTGTATTCCGATATACGCCCCGAGAAACTGAAGGCTCACTTTAAGGAGCTTTCACCATGCAACCCAATATTGGCAACCAGCCAGTTGCCACACCCCACGCAAATCTGCCAGCGGACTTCGTCCCCCTGCACCTTGAGACCCGAACCCACGTCAGCACAGCGGTTCTCGGAGTCCACATCAACCGCAAGAATCAGACACTTCGCGGTTGGGCGAGCGCCGAGACCTTTCCACCGGAGTTGAGACCCATCAGGGTTCTTGGCCGTTTGTGCTGGCCGGTGGCAGGCATCAAGAAACTGCTGGGCGTAGCGTAATGGCTGCCAAATTTGCCGCCCTGGCGCTGCGCCTGTGGTGCGCTATGCCGAGCCAGTGGTTCAAACGCCGGAGCACACTATGAACGACCTGATCGAACAATTCAGGCAAGCCATTGCAGCGGCGGTACTTACACCACCGACTGAAATCATTGACGACGGCGTAATCCACCGTTTCAGCACCAGCGGCAAACCCACCCACAAAAATGGCTGGTACATGCTGCACACCGACGGCATCGCCGCTGGGGCGTTTGGCGACTGGCGCGAGGGCTTTACGCAAAACTGGTGCAGCAAGGAGCACACGTCCATGACCGAAGCGGAGCAACTTGCGCACCGTGAGCGTGTCAAGGCCATGCAGCGCCAGCGTGAAGACGACCTCGCACAGCGCCAGCAATTGGCAGCGACGGACGCACTCAAGCGCTGGACGGCAGCAACACCTTGCGCCCAGCACGACTACCTGACCCGCAAAGGCATTCAGCCCCATGGCGCAAAGATCGAGGGTGACAAGCTGTTGATCCCGATGCGTGACACGGCGGGCACGGTGCACAGCTTGCAGACCATCGCACCGGACGGCACCAAGATGTTTATGTCGGGCGGCAAGGTCAAGGGCTGCTATTTCGGTATCGGCAAACCCAAGGGCGCACTGATCGTGTGCGAGGGCTTTGCCACCGGCGCAAGCATCCACGAATGCACCGGCCATGCGGTCGCTGTCGCATTCAATGCGGGCAATCTTGAAGCGGTCGCCGTGGCGCTGCGCACCAAGTACCCGGCTTTGAAAATCATCATCGCCGCAGACGACGACCACCAGACCCCCGGCAACCCCGGCATGACCAAAGCCACGGCGGCGGTGCAAGCAACGGGTGCCACGCTGGCCGTACCGGTGTTTAAGGCGACAACATCATGAACGACATGACCGACTTCAACGACCTGCACCAACTGGCAGGGCCAGACGCGGTAAGGGAGTGCATTGACTCCGCTATCAATTCAGTAGCTGCTTACGCAAGTGATACGAGGGCTACAGGCCAATTGAGCATATGGCCGGAGCCGAAAGAGATCAAAACTGATCTGCCTCTTGCTCCAGCCTTCGACGCCAAGACATTGCTGCCCGCAACGCTGGCAGACTTCGTGCTGGACGAGGCCGACCGAATGCCCTGCTCGCCGGACTACATCGCGGCGGCGCTGATCGTCTGCCTGGGCTCGGTCATCGGTGCGCGCTGCGGTATCAAGCCCAAGCGCCGGGACGACTGGATCGTCACCCCGAATTTGTTTGGTGGCATTGTGGGCGACCCGTCTTCCAAGAAGTCACCCGCCCTGGGCACGGTGACGCGCTTTCTTGACCGGCTAGAGGCCAAAGAAGCCGAAAAACTGGAGGATGCCAAGAAGATTTTTGCCGCCGAAACCGCAGCCTTTGAGGCGCACCAGTCCGCCGTCAAGGCCAGCATGAAGAAGGCCGCAGGCGGCAAGCCCGACCACCTCAAAATGAACGCCGCCATTGCGGATTTGCAAGACCTGCAAGCCCCAGAGGAACCCAAAGAGCGGCGCTTCAAATCCAACGACTCCACCGTGGAGAAACTGGGCGACTTGCTGGTGCACAACCCACAGGGCATGCTGGTCTATCGGGACGAGTTGATTGGTCTGCTTGCATCGTGGGAGAAAGAAGGCAAGGAAGGCGACAAGGCTTTCTATCTGGAGGGCTGGAACGGCACCGCCAGTTTCAACATTGACCGCATCGGGCGCGGCAGCCTGCACATCAAAAACCTGTGTATTTCGGTTTTCGGTGGCATCCAGCCGGAATTGCTGGAACGCTATCTCGCTGGTATCGCCACTTCACTGGACAACGATGGGCGCATCCAACGGTTTCAGGTGATGGTGTACCCCAACGCAGTCCCCTGGGAATGGCGCGACCGCTACCCGGTCAAGGGCGCGCGCGAGGCCGTGCGTGATCTGTTTGACCGGCTCGCAGTGTTCGACCCTGTGCAGGACGGCGCAGCGCCGAATGACGACTTTGTGAAGCTGCCCCACTTTTACTTTGACGACGCGGCGCAAGACATCTTTGTCGAGTGGTGTACCGAACTGCACACGGTACACATCGCCAATGAACAAAGCCCATTGATGCAACAGCATTTCGGCAAGTTTGAAAAACTGTTCTGCTCCATCGCGCTGATCCTGCACTTGGCAGAAGGCTCCATTGGCCCGGTGACCGCCACCAGCGCATTGCGCGCAGCCGCCTGGTGCGAGTATCTGACCTGCCATGCGCGGCGCATCTATGGGCTGGTGGAGGCTGCCAAAGTGACCACCGCCCGCATGGTCAGCCGCCGACTGGTCGAGGGCAAGTTAGACGACGGCTTCACCGTGCGCGACATGGTGCGCAAGCAATGGTCAGGGGTCACCACCGCCATGCAGGCCGAAACCGCGCTGGCCATCTTGGAGGAGAACGGCCATGTGCAAAGTCAGGACGGTATCAACCCCCTGGGTCGCCCGACGGTCCGCTACTACGTCAACCCGCAAATCAAGAAGGTGGCGAAATGATCACCTGGGCGGAACGTGCAAAAGTTGCGATTTCACAAACGGGCCAGAACGGACCTGCCAAAACTGACGAAACCGCTGTTTCGCGACTTCTGGCAGTTTCGTCAGTACCTGCTGTGGCCGTTTCTGCAATGTCAGAGACACTTTCGTCAGTTTTGGCAGTGCCCTCCCCCACCATATTGGAAAAACACGATTCTTCCATTGCAGTGACCGAAGACCCCGACCGCTGGTGCTGGCCGCATTCTTCGGCAATGAATGGCGCTGAGATTGACACCTTCGCGGCGCGCCTGCACAAGTTCACCGACAAGGGGTTGGCCCGAAACGATGGCGAAGTGTTAACCGACAGGCTGGTGCTTCGCGACCGAGACCAAGACGACCGGCGCGTTTGCCTGGAGTGCAAACACTTTGCCGGGCATGGGGCTGGGTCATGGCGCTGTGGCAACTGGCAGGGCGCTGGCATCGCCATTCGCCCGCGTGACACGCAGTTGCCTGCTGATCTGGTCTTGCAGTTGCAGCGCTGTGACGGCTTCGCCACTGCCACGCCTAACTCAACAACGAAGACACCTTTTTGAAAGCACCCCATGACCACATCACAACCAATATTTACACCCACTGGCGACGGCCAAGCCTATGACATACAACCGGCTGGCGTGCTGCTGATCCTGGCCGATATGGTTTACGGGCCGCAAGACGATCCAGAGTGGACTGGCGGGCCAAAAACTGAGGCCATGATTCAGGCCATGCTAGCTGCGGCGCGCGCTGGCGGCTACGCTCAAACCGACATACTGCATACCTTGCTTGTCCGTGGGGAACGCTCCAAACGCCTTGAACTTATGGCGCGCGCAGCTTGCGCCGCGGCTGGCAATGACCGCCTGGCAGTGCTCTTCGAATCCCTGCGAAAGGGCAAGCAATGAAAACAGCCATTACCAGCGCCGCTGATCCGATGGCGGATGCAAACCAAACTCCACTTCCTGGCCCAGCGCAAAACCCACAAGGGTACGAAGTCGTCCGTTTCAACGCCCTGAAGCACGGCATCCTGAGCCGCTACACCGTGCTCAGCCACGAAAGCCATGCCGACTATGAAAGCCTGGTCAACTCACTGATGGATGAACACCTACCTGCCGGTGCCACTGAGCAACACTTGATTGAGGAACTGGCCAGTGTGATCTGGCGTAAGCGCCGGGTGCTGCAAGCCGAGGGTGCCACCATCAACAAGGGCTTGAAGGAATCCGCCCGCAGTGCCAAGACTGTCATTCCGGCGGCGGCACCATTTGAGATGGGGTTGTCGGGCGAAGACACCGACATCCGCAATCTGATGGATTTGAAACCGGCGGATGTGGCCGAAAGCCATCAAAGCGCCAAACATGACATTGATGCCACCCACAAAGCCAGCGCCATCCTGCGCAAAGGTGGTGACCGCGCCTATGACAAGGCCCTGCGCGCCTTGTTGCCCGACACCCGGGAGTGGTGGCAAGAGTATGCGGATGACGAGGAGTACCCCGCCGATGCCACGGGGCTGGCAGCGTTCATCACCGAGCACGTCACACCCTTCATCTACCAGCAAGAAAAAGAATCCCGTCACCACGACGCTATCGTCAACCAAACCATTGGCGAAGGGCTTCAAGCCTACCGGTTGGAGAAGCTTTCCCGCTACGAAACCCACTTGGATCGCAAGTTTGAGCGCACTTTGGCCATGCTGATCAAGCTGAAAGACCTCAGAAGCAGCCGCGCGGCGTAAAAACATGCGTACTTTCCAGCAACACGCAAAACGTCCAGAATCCAGCATCCATGCGGGTTACAGCTCAAATCATGGGTTTTTAGGTCACAACACCCGTTCAACTTGCCAATTGATTTCGGCAGAAACCGGAGGCTAAAAAAATGGGCGGACGCGGAAGTGGGCGGCGTAGTAGCTACAGCGGCAAGCCGGAGACCAATGATTCCATGCCCTTGGACATCCGCAAGATCACCCGCAAGGGCTTGCTGGTGCCGGGTAGCAGCTTTAGCTGGCAGTGGACGGTGAACGACCGTCAGGTGGCGGGCATCAGCATCCGCGTGGACTACCTCGAAAGCATGGCGCTGTCCTACCGCATCAAGAGCACCGGCGAAGTGGTCGAACAACGGGTGCAGACGCAAACCTCAGTTTGCCACCTGGGCGGCCAGCGCCACTGGTTCACCTGCCCACGGTGCAACAGGCGGGTGGCGGTGATCTACGCGCCGGGCCGGTACTTTGCTTGCCGTCAGTGTGGTGGGCTAGGCTATGCCACGCAGAAAGAAGGTGCGGGCGACCGGGCATCCAGCCGCGCCGACAAGCTTCGCAAACGCCTGGGCTGGGAGGCTGGCATTTTGAATGGCAGTGGCGACAAACCCAAGGGCATGCATTGGGCGACCTATCAGCGCCTCAAAAGCCACCACGATGCGCTGGTGCAGGTCAGTTTGCATGACATGGGTCGCAAGCTGGGTTTCTTGCACAAACTGCTGGATCGATAAATCTGTTTCGCAAAATGGGCTCGCCTGACGGGCCAATGGGTCATGGGATTGACCTTAAAACGGCGATGCGAATAGACGCTCTTTGACAGGCTGTCGAGCCGGAAAACTTGCTGCAATTGCGTTAGCAGCTAGCCATTTTTTGATCAAAACCGAAGCTTTCTCAAATCCACATGCTAAACATCATTGGATACGATTGGACGTGTCTGGATGCTGTGACAATGCGGCACCTGGTCAGAAAGAATCAAAATGTCAAAGACACTCAACCAAACCTGCACGCCACGCGCTGCCGTGCTCGACGGCACTGCCGACTTTGTTGTCAACCTTGCCGACTTGCAAGCTTTGTCCGAAGCGGACGCCACGGAGTTCCTCGATTCCAACGTGTTGACCTCGGGCATGGAGATTCTGCTGTCGCAAGCATTCGCCCGCCTGGCTGGCACAGGCAGCTCCAGCGGCATCTACAAGCTGTCCGAATCCATGGGTGGCGGCAAGACGCAGAGCATGATCGTCGCTGGCATTCTGGCGCGGTTCCCGAATCTGGCAACGCTGTTGCCTTTCCACGACCCACTGGCCCCGGCCAAGCCTGACGTTGTTGCCGCGTTCACCGGTCGCGCCACCGACAAGAAGGTCTGGGTTGCCATTGGTGATGCACTCGGTGTCACCTTCGCCCCGGACCGTGCGCCGTCTGAGGCTGAATGGCGTGATGCACTTAAAGGTCGAGCCGCACTGATCCTGCTTGATGAATTAGCGTTCTACTTGGTCCATGCCGCCAGTCAAGGCAGCAAGGAAGACGGCACCCGTGCTGCAACGCTTGCAGGCATCGCGTTGACCAACCTGTTTGGCGCAATACGTGATTACAAGGAATGCCGTCGCTGCGTCATCGTCATTGCCGACCTGCAAAAAGACTGGGAACAGGGCGCGGAAGAGCTCTCGCGCATCATGCGCACCAACGACACGCTTGGCGGCACGATGAACAGCGTGAATAACGAGATGTCCAAGGGCGCGCAAACCATTGCGCCAGTGGATAACTCCAAGGACGAGCTTTACGCCATCTTGCGGCGGCGGTTGTTCAAGACGCAGGCTGCCAGTGCCACGGACGTAGCGGCTGTTGCCGATGCCTATGTGGCTGAACTGAAGAATGCCAGCGCCATCATTGAGCGCCCGACCATGAAGGTGCGTGAGGAAATTCTGGTTTCTTACCCATTCCATTTTTCTACCAAGAAATTGATTGGCAGCTTCAATGACAACCCAGGTTTTCAGAAGACCCGTGATGTCATTCGCCTGATGGCGACCATCGTCCGCAGTCTATGGGGCAAGGGCGAGGCGGAAGTCGCAAAGCATTACCTGCTGGCGCTGGACGCATCTGACCTCAACGATGCCAATGTTGCCAGCCGGTTTGTCGAAATCAAGAAGTCGTTGCAAGACGCAATGCAGACCGACATTGCCAACAGTGGCACCTCACACGCCGAAACGCTCGATACCGAGACCGATGGGCTGGCAAGTCAGGCTGCGAAGTGGATATTGACGGCCTCACTGTCAGAGCTGAACCCTGTCGGTTTGTCGGCCGCAGAATTGGCAGAGTTTTTGATAGCCCCAGGTCGCTCTATTCTTGGCTTGCAGGATGCGTTGAAGAAACTTTATGACACCTGTTGGTACATAGAACAGACCAAGTCAGAGCGCTACCGGTTTAACCGCCACAAGAACCTCAATGCCCAGGTCAACAGCTACACCAACGTCTGCACCAATGAGGACCGCGATACCAAGATCGAGACCAAACTGGCGGAGATGTTCGAGCCAAAGGACAAGCGCTGCTATCAAAAGCTGGTCGTTTTGCCACAGCTCGACAAACTCCAGCTTGAGCGCGAAAAGACCACCCTGGTCATTCTCAAGCCAGACACTGATTTTCAGAAATTCTTTGCTGCCGAAAAGTACAAAAACCGCGTCGCATTCCTGACTGCGGTCGATCAAACCGGCATCTTCACCGTTAATAAAAAAGCGCAACGGCTTTGGGCCATCAGCCAAGTGGTGCAAGACCTAACCCCGGATGACAGCCAATACAAAAAAGCCAAAGATACCGAGTCCGATTACCAGACCGAATTATTCGTCGCCATCAAGGCAGTTTTCAATAAGTTCCACTACCCTCTGATTGATGATGAGCAGGAAACTGCCTTGATTGGTGCCCCCTTGCTGGATGGTTATGTGGACCAGAAGACTGGCCACCATGTCAAATACCGCAACGAGGAAGCTTCTAAAGGCGAATTTGTGGTCGAAGCGACCCTGCGCGAAGCTAACAAGTTTCAAGTATTCAATCCGGGCAGTGGCGACGACAAGCTGAAGGTCTATCAACCTTTGCGCACCCGCATTGAATCCTTCCTGTTCCCGCCGACTGGGCGCACGACTTGGGATCAGATCAAGGACGGTGCGGCCTCTCGCGGTCATATTCTCTGGACTGAGCCGGGCACCTTGGAGCGTATGCGCGAGGTACTGATTACTGCTGCTGTGTGGCGCGAAGATGCCGGGCAGATTCAGAAACCACCGTTTGATGAAATCACCGGTGTCACCATTGAATATGCCCGCGACAAAGATACTGGTGTTATCACCACCACCGACATCAAGATTTCCCATGCAGACAAGCTATTTGTGCGGGAAGGTGCGGGCGAGTGGAAACCGCATCCGACGGACCAGCCGCTGGTCAGCAGCGCGATGTTGATTGAGTTCAAGGCGGTCGATTCGAGCGGCAAGAACAAAGAAGGCAAGCCCTACCGCATTGAAAACACCATCGACCTGGCGCACGACTTTGTTCCATCGCCCAACGCCGGACATCAATTCGTCAAGGTCAAGGTAATACCGCCCGACAGCACCCTACTTTTCAGCCTGGACGGTTCCAACCCAGCCAACAGCGGCAAGCCCTATGCCAAACCTGGCATCGAAGCCCCGGAAGGCAGCACGGTTCGCTTGCATGTCGAAAAAGCGGGTGTTGTGCGTGCCGTCAATATCACCGTCCCCAAGACGCATACCGGCGGCGACGACGGGGGCGGCGATGGTGGTCCCGCCATCGACCCAGACTTGCCTGCCGTCGTCAATGGCAACGCATTTGGCCATCTGGTCACCCGCTCGGCCACTTACCGCCTGCTTAACAGTTTGCCGACAGATGCCCGCTTGCAGATGGTGCAGGTCAAATCCACAGTTGCAGCCAGTGACACCACGGTCACCATGACCTGGGACAGCAAGACCCAACTGTCGCCCAAGAGTGTGCTGGAGGCGTTCGAGTTTCTCGACAAGCAAGTTGACGGGGGTGAATGGTCGCTGCGCTTCAAGCATCTGCACTTCGCGACTGGCAAGGCGCTGCTGCAATGGCAGGTGGATACCAGCAGCAAGATTGAATTGGCGCAGGTGACCCAATGAGCGAGTCGCCAGACGGCCCAACGGTGCATGATTTCGGCATCGTTGCCGAACACAGTGACTGCTTCGAGTTTCATATCGACGGCGCTGCGGGCGAAAACTGTCGTTTAGTCGCCTTTGTGCAGACCGAGCGCGGCCCGCGCCGCACGGAGTTGGTGGAAATCACTGGAGCCACCTGGCGCAAGATCAACACCCGCGTGGTGCGTGAGCTGGCGCAGGACATGGGCGAAAACGAGCTGGTCGGCAAGAAGGCACCCGGCCTCAAGACAGGCATTAATCGCTTGAGTCCCCTGGTCGGGCGCGAACTGGCCCTGTTGCTCTGGGCTTTGCAAGAAGAAGGCGCAGCGGATCAGATGGAAGCCATTCTGCACGGCTGGCGCGAGCTGGCCCGTGAAGAACGCTGGTGGCTCTACGCCAAGGCGGCAGCACACGGGCAGCAGACGGGATCGGGCTGGCGGCGAGCGCTGTTCCATGCGCTGTCTGAAACAGCAGAATCTCGTGCGGAAACACCGCAGGCTGAAAAAAAAAGCCCGAAGAAAACGAGTTCAGCCCGCCCTTCAGCCCGCCAGCACCTGACAGTCCAGTCACCAATAGCGTGCGCCCCAGAAGCACTATTGTCACCCCGCCGCGCCGCAAGAAGAAGAGCGACGGCGGCAGCGGTAACGACCCTCAAGTAAACCTCTTTTGATATGACAACTACCCAAGTCACCAAGTCTTTTATCGAAGTTCAGTTCCCTATTGGTCCGCTATCGATTGAGAGCTACATGGAGCGGCGGGTAAGTCACGGGAAAGTACTTTCTTTGGGTAAATGGTGGGGCGAAAAGCCGTTGGTTTTAACGCGCGCCATCATCCTTGGCACCGTGTTCCCCGCATCAGAGGACCCAGAAAGATGGCCGAATGACCTGGCGATTTTTTTGCGCTGCATGACGTTGGACAACGCTGGCATGTGGAAACGCAAAACTGAAGCCATTGCGGCCGAACTCTGCTACCCATTGGCCACAGAAATTGAAAAAGCAGAATTATTTCAAGACCCTGAGCGTTGGGCACGCGGGTCCGACGCTGATCAAAAGACTAACTTGGAAAAGCGGGTGTTTTACACCTTGGAGTATGTCGAGCAGCGGCAATATTGCTGCCGTGTCGAACAAATCGATGGTCCACCAGAAGAGTCCTGGCTAGAAATAAATGCCTATCTCGGCACGACCGCTGCAAACTTGTCCGCGCTGATTGCACAACTTTCTGTCAAATGCTATGGCACAAGATTGACTGTCGGTGATGCTTTCTCTGGTTCGGGTTCCATTTGCTTTGAGGCCGCTGAATTGGGTTGTGATGTTTTTGCGTCAGACCTGAATCCGGTGGCTGGCCTGTTGTCGTGGGGTGCGCTGAACCTGGTTGGCGGTACTACCAGCTTTCGCGATCAAGTGGCACTTGCACAAAATAAGGTATTTGACGAGGTGGACGCATGGATATTGGCCAAAGGGTTTGAGACGAGCAAGGAGGGTTGGCGCGCCGATATTCATTTCTATTGCGTCGAGATACCCGTTGCCGAATGGGATGGCTGGAAGATTCCGTTGTCGCCTAGTTGGATCGTTGCCCCCAAGTCCAAAACATGGGTGGACCTGGTACCCATCGAGGCTGAAAAGCGCTTTGGGTTTGTTGTCCGACATGGTGGCGCAGGTTACACCGATGCCGCAAACGGCACTAAACAAGGTGCCGAAGTCGTCTGCCCGCCAGCGTTATGGAAAATATTTAAGCGCGAACGGCAGCACCAACAAATGCCCTCTGCCATACCGTATAACCAACTGTTGGAAACCGGCGGTGGCTTGCGAACCTGGGACAAACGGGATTACAAAGCAAGACCCACCGATTTGCTGCACGAACGACTCTATTGCATACGCTGGCAAGAGCCAGACTGGCTCGATGAACGCGGTAAAACTCGTCGTGGCGACTTGGTCTATAGAGAGCCGCGAGCGCATGACCTGGATGCCGAACAAATGGTGTTGGATGAGCTTGCTGCTGTTTTTGACCAGTGGCAGGATACGGGATGGATACCAAACTGGCGCATCGAGTCAGGTGAAAAAACCGACGAACCGATTCGTACTAAGGGCTGGACTCACTGGCACCAATTGTTTAATCCAAGACAGCTTTTGATCGCGGGGGCATATTCAAAGCGCATCTCTGAAACTGAAGTGCAAGTTCGGCCAGCATTGACGCTACTTTTGGGTATTTTGGCGGAGTGCAGTTCCAAGTTGAATGTTTGGAATGCGGGGGCCGGGGGCGGTGCTGGCAGTACGCAGCGCATGTTCCTCCAGAAGGGCTACGCCATGCTCTACAACTATGCGAGCAGATCATTTGCCTCGTTGGCAAAGAAGCTGATTCCAGAGTATCCCTACAAAGAAATGATGGCGGATAAATCGATCTTGCTGAGCGATGCACGCAGTGTTCGACAGTCATGTCATGTCTGGATTACTGACCCGCCTTACGCCGACGCAGTGAATTATGAAGAACTCTCCGAGGTTTTCCTGGCATGGTATGCGCCTCACCTGAAAGGTGCATTTCCCAATTGGTACACGGATTCAATGCGCACGTCGGCAGTGAAAGGTGACGATGCCCCGTTCCGCGTTTCGATGGCTGAGTGCTACCGCAATCTTGCACACAATATGCCGAACGATGGTTTGCAGGTGCTTATGTTTACCCACAAATCCACCGATGTGTGGGAAGACTTGGCGCTCATCATGTGGTCGGCTGGGTTGCAGATCAAGCAGGTTTGGAGCGTTTCCACAGAAACACAAGCAGGCATTAAGGCCGGAAATTACGTCCAAGCCACCTACAACATGGTGCTGCGTAAGCGAACCGGCGATAAAGTTGGCTTCGTTGATTTCATCACGCCGCAGGTCAACAAGCGCGTCAAAGAAGTCATTACCCGCATGCGCGAAAGCCAAATCGACACCGGGCTGGCACGCTGCGGTTACACCGATACTGACTACCTGCTGGCCGCACAAGCTGCTGCTGCCGAAGTAGTGACGGGTTACGCCACCATTGACGGTGTCGATCTGGATGCCGAGTTGCGCACCACCAACAACCAGCGTGGTCGATCCGCCCTGCGCACGCTGATGGAAAACGCAAAACGCACAGCCACGGACTTTTTGTTGCCCCCCGCCATGGACCGCGCCATCAAAAAGGTCAACGGCGGCGATGCGTACCAGTTCTGGCGGCAGTTCTGCCCCGAGGAAAAATTTCTGCTCAAGGGACTGGAGGGCGAGGCGCAAGGTGTCTTCAAGCTGGGGGCGTTCCAGGACTTGGGGCGCGCTTATGGGCTGGTGGACTACGAAAGCCTGCTTGGCCCGACCCGCGCCAACGATACGCGCACCTCACTGCCCGATGAACTGCCCCGCCCGGATGCTTTGCGCTTCGACGAAGTGCCGTCGGCAGATCGTGGCTTGTGGCCCTATACGCCAACTCGCCACATCTATCACGCCTTGAAACTGTTGCACGGCGGTGCAGAAGTGGAGCGTGCCGTCAAACATCTGGTGGATTGCACCGATTTCTGGAACCTGAAGGCGACTCGGCTGGCTGCGATTTTGGCTTATTTGCAGGAAACCACGGCGCATGTGCCGCACTGGGCTGCGTACAAGGATGCACTGACACAGTTGGCAATTGGGGTGGAGCACCATCGTGGTTAGTCGGTTGGTGGCCTGATGCTGAATCGTCACAGTTCCCGCCGCGCCAGCCTCTACGAGACGTTCCTTAAGCCTCGGCTGGCGGGAGCGCGGCGATATGACCGAATCGCTGGCTACTTTCAAAGCAGCCTGCTGGAACTGGCCAGTGAATCACTGGCCGACATTCCGCGCATTCGGATCGTCTGCAACACCGAGGTCAGTGCTGAGGATGTGAAAACGGTGCGCATGGCATCAGGTGCCCGGCGCAAGGAGCTCGAAGAAAGCTTGTTGCGCTTGGCCTGGAATGCAGGAAATTTTCCGCATCTGGTGGACGTGCATGGCGTACCCGCCCAGAAGCGGCTGAATGTGCTTCATGACTTGCTGATGGCATCTGGCAAGGACGGTCGTTTGTTTGAGATTCGGTTGGTGCCGGATTCTGAATTTGGCTTTGTGCATGGCAAGGGCGGCATTGTCGAAGGCGACTGGGGCAAAACATCGTTCATCGGCAGCGCGAATGACAGTGCCCGCGCCTGGACCAAGAATTACGAGCTGGTCTGGGAAGATGACACACCGGAGAGCGTGACGTGGGTGCAAGAGGAATTCGACGCGCTTTGGAACAAGGGATTCCCGCTTTCAGAATTCATTGTCAAGCAGATTGGACGGCTGTCGCAACGCACGGTCATCGAGCATGTAGGCCCGTGGAAAGAGAAGCCTACGCCCGCCCCCTTGCTGGCTGAGGTGCCGACCGCCACAGAGTTGTTCGGCTTTTGGGATCATCAGAAATACTTTATCAATCTGGCGTTTCAGGAGCATCTGAAATACCGGCACGACCCGCAGCGCGGCGCACGCTTTTTGCTGTGCGATGGTGTCGGCCTGGGCAAGACGCTGCAATTGGGGGCGCTGGCCAAGCTGATTGGCACTTTGGATGGATTACCCATCTTGATCATGGCACCCAAGCCTTTGCTGGCGCAGTGGCAAGAGGAGTTGTTTTTGAAGCTTGCCATTCCCTCTGCCCGCTGGGAAGGCGGCGGCTGGGTGACCGAGCGTGACGAATTTCACCCGGCGCTGCCTGACAAGCCTACCAACTGCCCACGAAAGATTGGCATTGTGTCTACCTCGGTGGTGACCAGCGCACCCCTTTCGGCACGCAACAACGCCCTGGTCGAACAGTTGCTAGAAAAGCGCTTTTCATGCGTGATCTGGGATGAGGCACACAAGATTCGACGAGGCAATCTGTCGGTGAACAATGTCTATTCGCCGCCCGAGAAGAAATTGCTGTACCGGTTTGCCGAGCGCTTGGCAGCCCGCGCCAAAACCTTGGTGCTGGCGACCGCCACGCCAGTACAACTGCATTCAATGGAGTTGTGGGACTTGCTTTACATCTTGTCGATGAACAATCCGCAGGTGCTGGGCGGCCCAAACAGTCTGTGGCGCAAGGTGGATGGGCCAGAAGTGTTCGACATCGTTGCCGGTCGAGTTGAAATTGAGGGCATTGGGGAGAAATGGCGCTATTGGCGCGACCCCTTGCCCTCGCCCCTGGATGCCAAAGCCAATGTGTTTGATTGGGTGCGCAATGACATTGGACTGAGCATCACCGACAGCCAAGCCAGCCCTTCCGACCAGGACCGGGTTGATGACGCGCGCAAGTTCGATCTGGAATTTTTGCCCTTGCGTGAGGTGAACCCCTTTACGCAGTGGGTGGTGAAGCGATCCCGTGACCGTCTGGAGGCTGAAGGTAAGTTGGTCAAGATAGAGATGGTGCCGCACGGTGACGGCCAGCCTATTCTCTGTTCGCACAGCATGGGTCAAGCGTTCGAGTTGGCTGAGGACTTTGCCAAAGCCTTGCATCAGCGAGTAAAGGCGGGTGGCTTCATCAAGACCCTGCTACAGCGCCGGGTCGGGAGTTCGCTGGTGGCCGGGCTGAAAACCACCGAGAAGATGTTGGCAGGAAAACCGCCAGATGAAGATGAAGACCCCGATGAGGAAGGCACTTCAATCTACCCGTTGATTGATGAAGAGAAGATGTTGTTGCAGCGCCTGCGCGATCATTTGGCAAACCACCTGGAGCGTGAAGACGACCCGAAGTTTGAACGGGTGCGCGATGTGCTGAATTTGGAATTTGACGGGCAGAAGTGGATTGAGCGTGGTGTGCTGATCTTCAGCCAGTTTTACGATTCGGCCTATGCCCTGGCGCAATACCTACAAAAGCATTTTGACGAGTCCATCGGGCTCTACTCCAGCAGCAGTTCAAGCAAGCTTTTTGAGGGTGGCCGCGTGCAGAGCGTGAAACGCGAGTTGCTGACTGAAAAAGTGACGCAGGGACGGCTCAGTCTGCTGATTGGCACGGATGCCGCCAGCACCGGCCTGAATTTGCAACGCCTGGGCTGCCTCATTAACCTTGACCTGCCATGGAACCCCACCATCTTGGAGCAGCGCAAGGGGCGGGTGCAACGCGGCATTCTGGCCAAGCGTATCCCGTTTTACAACATGCGCTATGACCAAGGTGCCGAACAGAAGTTGTTTGAAACACTCAACGCCCGCATTCAGGAAGTGACGGCCATCTTTGGCACCATCCCCGATTTCATCGTCGATCAGTGGGTGACCGACATGCTCGACGATAAGGCTTGGGATGAAAACACCGTACTGACCATCATCGCCGAGCGGCAGCAAAATCCCTTCACGCTGAAAGAGACCACCGAGTCGCTGGACGCCGACTGGGAGGGGACGGCGGAGGTGCTGAACCAGAACATGGCATTCGGGGAGCTGGTTAATGGGTGGTAGTAAAGTAAAGTTGCAATGTAGACTGAGCCAACTCCAAAGCCAACATGCACCTATCTAAAGGATGCGTTGGCCATCAGTCGCTTTCTGCCATCAATATTCCCTCAGTTTGATTGGCTGAATTGCAAAGTTCCAGGTTATACATTGACACAAAGAAGAGGATCATAGGATGCCGACTGGTTTGCAGACTTTCGATACGATCATCGTGCCAGCCAGAGAGGATGGATTCCAAAGTGTTTTTCTGGGTAAACGCTGCTGGCACGCAGTTCGAATCCATGAAAGCAAATTGGCGGAACTCAAGTTCGTCGTTGCTTATCGAGTCGCACCACTTGGTGAGATCACTCACTGCGCTGAAATTTTGGAAATTGTTCCATACCTAGCGACACGAAAATATGAGATCCGATTTAAGGGACTACCGCGCGCAATAGGTCCGATATTGCGAACATCATCAATACCCAGCATGCAAACTGCACGATATGCATTGATGACGAATATTCTTCGCGCAAGGACGTTAGAGGAAATATGGCCCGCCGACTAAATCTGCGTGGGTATATTCCCCGGCGCCTTGAGGCGCGCTCCTACTAGGCGAACGTAAGTGAGCCGCGTGGTTCCTGAGCCCCTGATTCAGTGGCAAAGTGGGAGTACCGCCCTTACCAAAATGTACCAGTTGAAAAGTCAGTGCTTCGCAAGTGTCAGTCGGTGCGCTGGAGCGCAGACATGGCCGATACGCCGTCAGCTTCGACGAGCAGCGCAGTCGTGCCGGTCACCCTGCCCGCAGGAGGGCGCACCGCGCCAACGGCAGGGCAACCGACACCACCGCTTACCGGTGTTCGACGGTCTGTATCTTCAGTCAGTTGGCAAGGCGGAGTACCGCCATGCCAAGGCCATTGGCTTCGGCTCGCTGTCGCATCGTGCTGGCGGCGCGGTAGCCAGCAGCGTGACCATGCGCCCCAGTGAGTCGCTTCGCTTTGTCACAGAGACACATCATCACTTGTCGCCAGTTCGTGAGGCCGGTTGTGCCAGTCAGCCGCAAAGGCGGGGTACCGCCATTGCAGATTCACACCAAATGAAAGCATGTGCTTCGCAAGGTGGCGGTCAGAGCGCTGTGGCGCTAGGTGTTGGTCTCAGCTCGCTGGCGCATCGTGCTGGATCAGCCATCGCCTGCGGCTCGGCCTGGTCGCCGTGTTCGTGGCAGTTGTGGTACTCGCCCGCTGCGGCAAAATTACATAACGCCGCATTGCCCTCAGTGTCCACCAGTCAGTCGCAAGCTCCTTTTGTGGCAGCCACCGCTTCGCGCCCTTCGGGTGAAGGCAACAGGCTTTATGCAAAATTGCCTTCGCTGGAGTCGGTCGCACAGCCGTCGGCGCTTCCCGGTCGTTGGCACGCCCTACGCGCCGCCGTCTGCGCGCCCTTGTGGATGTCGTGGCACCTGGGGGCATTGGTCAGGCGCTGCGCGCTGTGTGGTTGGTCAGTGGCCTGCGGCCAGTCGTGTGGTGTGTGCCCCCGCCCACCC
>CAJAVE010000075.1 GCA_903945325.1 uncultured beta proteobacterium
ACCATGCAAAGCATCGTGGATGTGCACTTCCCCTCCCTGAAGAAAGAGCTGATCAGCGCCGCGATGAAGACCTTCTTTGACGTGCGCAACCTGCCCGGCCTGAAGAAAAAACCTTCCACCAGCGAACTGCTGGACTGGCTCAAGCTGCTGCTTGCCGAAGACATCCCGGCCGAAGCCCTGCACACCAAGGAAGAAAAAATGGCTGTGCCACCGCTGGTCGGCGCTCTGCTGAAGAACGAGCAGGACGTCACGCTGTTCGAAAAACTGATGTTCATGCAACGCCACAACCGATAAGCCCCGCACTATGAAAGACAATCTTTGGATGGAAGGCCTGTCAGACGCCGTAGGTTTCATAGGCGGCGCGTTGCTGGGCTTCTGGATCGGCCGCCTGCTGGGGCTGGACATTTTTGCGCCCGGTTATGGCAATAACAGCATGGGTGCCATTCTGCTGGTGGGCCTGGGCTCCGGCCTGGGTGTCAAGCTCGCCCGCACGTGGCGTGCGGCGCAGGCCGCCAAGGCCAACGACTCCAAGGACTGAACCGCAACATGGCCTTTGTAGAACCGGTCACCCTGTGCGCGCGTGGCGTCGATCTGGTGCCATTGAGCCTGGAGCACGAAGAAGGGCTGCGCGCCGCGGCAGCCGACGGTGCATTGTGGAACATCCGCGTTACCTCGGTTCCCGAGCCAGAACAGACCCGAAGCTACATTGAAACCGCGTTGGCCATGCGCGAAGCGGGCAACCGCTTCGCCTTTGCCGTGCTGGATAGCACCATCGGCAAGGTGTTGGGCAGCACCAGCTACCACGACATCGTGCCCGCCCTCAAGCGCGTCGAAATCGGCTGGACCTGGTATGGCAAAAGCAACCAGCGCAGCCACGTCAACACCACCTGCAAACTGCTGTTATTGACCCATGCGTTCGAGTCCCTGGGCTGCCATGTAGTGGGCTGGCGCACGGATAACTACAACTTTGCCTCGCAGGCCGCGATTGAGCGCATTGGTGCCAAGAAGGACGGTGTGCTGCGAGGCCACGCGCTGCGCCGCGATGGCACCATACGCGACACGGTGATGTACAGCATGCGCAGCGGCGAGTGGCCCGAGGCGAAGGCCCAACTGCTGCATCTGCTGGAAAGGCCGCGCTAACCGCAGGAGAGAATTTCCCATGCTGCTCGACTTTTTCTACACCCTACGCTCTGCCAAATTGCCGGTTTCTGTCAAGGAATACTTGACGCTGCTGGAGGCACTCAAGAAGGGCGTAGTCGGCCCCAATACGCCAGAGCCCGATGACGATTCCGAGCCCAGCGGCTACAAGATTGACGACTTCTACTACCTGAGCCGCACCGCCCTGGTCAAGGACGAAAAGCACTATGACAAGTTCGACCGCGCCTTTGCCGCCTACTTCAAGGGCGTGGAGATGGTGGCCGACTTCACCAAGGACATACCGGCAGAGTGGCTGCGCAAGAACCTGGAGGGCATGCTACGCCCCGAAGAACTCGCCAAGCTGCAAAAAATGGGTTGGGACGAGCTGATGGAGCCGCAAAAGAAACGACTGGAAGAACAAAAGGAACGCCACGAAGGCGGCTCCAAATGGATTGGCACGGGTGGCACCTCGCCGTTTGGCGCCTATGGCAACAACCCCCAAGGCATTCGCATCGGCCAGGACAAGAGCCGCAACCGCAGCGCCGTCAAGGTCTGGGACCAGCGCGCCTACAAGGACTACGACGACACGCAAGAGTTGGGCACGCGCAACATCAAGGTGGCACTGCGCCGCCTTCGCAAGTTCGCACGGGAAGGCCATGAGGACGAGCTGGATCTGGATGAAACCATCAGCAAGACCGCGGCCAATGCCGGCTACCTGGATATCAAGATGCGGCCCGAGCGCCACAACAACGTCAAGGTACTGCTGCTGATGGACGTGGGTGGAACTATGGACGATCACATACAGCGCGTGGAAGAGCTGTTCAGCGCCACCAAGACCGAGTTCAAGCACCTGGAGTTCTATTACTTCCACAACTGCGTCTACGACTTCATGTGGAAGAACAACCGTCGTCGTTTTGCAGAGAAGTTTGAGACCTGGGACATCATCCGCAAGTACAACAAGGACTACAAGCTGATCTTTGTCGGCGATGCCACGATGAGCCCGTATGAGATTTTGCAGCCCGGCGGCAGCGTGGAATACAACAACGAAGAGGCCGGCGCCGAGTGGCTACAGCGGCTGATCCATGCCTTCCCCAAGTTTGCCTGGATCAACCCGGAGCCGCAGGGCGTTTGGCAGTACCGCCAGAGCATCAGCGTTGTGCAGCAAATTGTGCATAACCGCATGTACCCGCTTACCCTCAAAGGTCTCGAAGAGGCGATGCGACACCTAACCAAATAGTCAGATTGTTGAGAGCAAATAGAACTTTCCGCTTTTGTAGCAAATAGATTTGTCCGGTTTTTCTGTCTGCTTTCTTCGACTGTTTTGTGTTTTTGATTTCTTCCTCATCAGGCCCCTGCCAGGCCGCCGGAGGCCCCCCCTCAATCTACGTCAAGCAGCTCTGAGAATGGGAGTCTTCATCGCGGTCGTTTGACTTGCGATGCCCCGCACATCAAAGCGCTCCAGCAGCCTGGAGCCGTGCCAAACCGACAGTGACCCATCCACATACCGGTGTACCCGTACCGTGGTGCGGCTATAGCTGTAGCGCATCTCCTGCTCTGGGATTTGCAATTTCAATCCCTCAAAGCGTACGGTGTTGTCGTTGCCCACTATGTGTTCATGCGTAAGCGGGTGGCGAAGTCACCTTTCGGATGTGCGTAATTCTTAGGAGCATCGTGTCCACTTCAACTCAGGTGGACACATGCACACTCCAGAAATTCAAATGCCGCACTCTGGGCGGCGGCGCGGACGCTACAGTAACGACTTCAAACGCCAAGTCATAGCTTCTTGCCTTAACCCGGGTGTCTCTACGGCGGCAATCGCGTTGGCCAACGGGCTCAATGCCAACTTGGTTCGGCGCTGGGTAGTTGAATCTTCACAGCGTGGTGATTCAGTGCGCTCAAAGGCGCCAACAGCCGGGGCGCTCGGCCATGGCAACCGTACCTTTGTGCCCGTGCGATTTGAGCCCATTGCACCACCTCCCAACGTTTCACAAACTGACATCCGCATCGAACTCCAGCAGGGTGCCACCACCGTGCACATTCGCTGGCCCATAGGCGCCTCAAGCCAATGCGCCCAGTGGCTGCGCGAGGTGCTGGCGTGATTCGAGTGGACGCCGTGTGGCTTGCCACCGAACCCCTAGACATGCGTGCCGGTATTGACTCTGCCCTGGCACGGGTGGTTCAGGTCTTCGGTGCTGCCCACCCGCACACCGCCTACCTTTTTGCCAATCGGCGTGCCAACCGCATGAAGGTATTTGTGCATGATGGCATCGG
>CAJAVE010000076.1 GCA_903945325.1 uncultured beta proteobacterium
CTGATCAAGGACAACGGCGACGGCTCGTCGCTGTATGAACTGGTGCCCTGATCACTTGCGAACAATGCGACCGGAAGCGATCTGGTCAACGGCTTTGGGGTTGTCACGCAGCCATTCTTCAAAGGCATCAATATCCGGGCCTACGGTCATGCGGTCCCGGCCCTGTTTGAAGATATTCAGGTCATTGCCACCGTCGGCCATGAAATTGTTGACCACCACGCGATAGTCGCGCGCCAGATCCAGCGGCTTGCCGTCAACGGTGACAGATTCCAGCTTGGCATCGGCGCCTTCGGCCTGGCTCCACTGGTAGTTCAGGTTGGCAGAGACTTGCAGCGTGGCAGCGCCCGGGCGCTTGGGCAGTTGTCTGCGAATAAGTTCCTGCAACTGCGCACCGGTAATGGTCATCGCAATCAGGTCGTTGCTGAAGGGCTGGATGGCAAACAGGTCGCTCAGGGTGACGGTGCGGCCCGGCTCCACCGTCAGGTCAGCGCGGATGCCACCAGAGTTGGTCAACCCAATGTCTACCGCTCCTCGTTTCTTTGCATAGGCGAGATGGGCGTCAGCCACCAGATTTCCCAGCGTTGAATCGCCGAAGGGTGCCATGGCAGAGCGTGTTGCACCCCGCGCCAAGTCGGCTACTGGCTTGTTGCGCGCCAACGTCGTCAGCGCCGCAGCGCGTTGGACCAGCGCGACAAAAGCCGGGTTGGGCGCGTGAATGCCTTGCAATACCGGGTGGTTGATGGCCTGCGAGTCCAGAACCGAGCCACTGGCATCCAGCGTCAGGCGGCTCTCGGTCAGCCAGCCCCCAAAACTGCCCGCCTGCACCATCAGGCGACCGTTAATTTTGCAGGTGTAGGCCTGGTGCGTGTGGCCGCTGATGATGATGGCGTAGGCCGGGTCCAGCCGCTTGGCAATGTCCACCCCGCGTCCTTTCAGGCCTGCGCAGGCATAGCTGGGGTCATTGGCGGCACCGTCATACAGGGCGCCTTCGTGCATGATGGCTACCAGCACCTGTGCCCCGGCCGCGCGCAATTCGGGCACCAGGGCGTTCAGCGTGTCGGCTTCATCGGCAAATCTAAGGCCGACGATGCTCCTGGGAACAATCACCTTGGGCGTATCACGCGTCACCGCGCCAACCAGCGCAATCTTGAGTCCACCAATATCCTTCATGACATGGCTGGGCAGCACGCGCTTGCCACTGTCAATTTCGAACATGTTCGCCGCCAGATACGGAAAACTTGCGCCCTTGAATTCCGGCCAGACGCATCCGCTATTGGCGCATTCGCCGCGGGACTTGCGCATCAGCTCGGGCAGACCGGCATCCAGATCGTGGTTGCCCAGGGACGACACGGCCAGCCCCAACTCGCCCAGTGCCGACAGAGTGGGTTCGTCTTTCAGCAAGGAAGACATTTGCGGCGAGGCACCAATCAGGTCGCCGGCGGCTACAAACACCTGGTTCTTGCGCTGGCTGCGCAGTTTGTCGAGCACGGTGGCGAGGTAGGCCACACCACCAGCGGCCTGCGGCTTGATTTCGCCCGTTTGGGCATCCGGCAGGCGCGGTGACAACGGAACAGGCGATTTCGGCTGGATATGTCCGTGAAAGTCGTTGATGGAAAAAATACTTAGTTCGACTGGTTGTGGCGCGGTCAAAAGCAAGGGCGACTGGCTGGCGCAGCCCGCAACCAGAATGGCACCAAAAACGCCAAGTACGCGCAACGAGGTGCACCCAAAGCGTGCGGCAATTGAATTAATCTGCAAGGGTTTGCTCCAAAGAGGGGACTGGCCGATAGTGGGTGTCGGATCCATTGAATTAATCATAACTTTGGTGTCTGGAATACAACAGCTGTAACAAATGTTTCCTGATCGTATGGTTAACTATATGGGTATATTGCAGTTCTTTACTCATTTTTACTTTCATTTACCCACCCATACAGGGCCATCTCGCTTAGGAGCAAACAGGATGCGTAGCAGTCACGATGTTATTTTTTCCCGATTTTCAAGAACGGTTCTCAGTGCTGCAGTTGCATTGGTTGTAGCGGCACCGGTTCTGGCGCAGAACACCACGGCCGCTATCGGTGGCCAGATTACGGGTGCCGATGGCAAACCCGTTTCGGGCGCGTCGGTGAGTATTGTTCACAAAGAGTCTGGCTCCAGCAATAAGCTCATTACCGATGCCGAAGGCCGGTATGCGGCACGGGGTTTGCGCGTTGGTGGCCCATACACGATTGTGGTGACAAAGGGTAACGACAAAGACACGCGCGATGACATCTTCCTGCAATTGGCAGAGAGCATGTCCCTCGATTTGAAACTTGGCGGCATGGCACTTCAGGCAGTGACGGTTACCGGTCAGGCAAACAACAAGTTCAATAGTGCAAGCATGGGCTCTGGTACCAACATTGGCCGCAAGGAACTTGACGCCTATGCATCGATGGGGCGCAACCTGCAGGACTATGCCCGGGCAGACCCCCGTCTGTCGCAAACCGACAAAGAGCGCGGAGAGATTTCCGCCGGCGGTCAGAACACCCGATACAACTCCATCACCATCGATGGCGTTCGCACCAACGATACCTTTGGCCTGGAAGCCAATAACCTTCCAACCACCAAACAGCCCATCTCGATCGACGCCATTCAGTCCGTTCAGGTTAATCTATCGAACTATGACGTGACGCAACAAGGCTATACCGGTGCGAATATCAACGCTGTGACCAAGTCCGGTACTAACGAGTTCAAGGGAAGCGTTTACTACGTATACCGCGATGATGGTACGGGTGGCAAGCGCTACAACAAGACGGCTGACACCTACGTCAATTTTCTACCCTTCAAGGAAGACACCAAGGGTTTCACCCTGGGCGGGCCGATCATTGAAGACAAGCTGTTTTTCTTCACCAGCTACGAAGAACTCAAGAGCAACAGGGCGCAACCCGAGTTTGGGCCGGTGGGTAGTCCACTGACCAATGTGGCAATTTCTCAGGGCGCCATCAATGCTGCCAAATCGGCGGCTTTGTCCCGCTATGGCATCAATGCCGGTGATATTGCTGGCCCCAGCGCACTGTCTGCCAAAGACTATTTGTTTAAAGTTGACTGGAACATTAACGACCAGCATCGTGCAAATGTACGTTTTGCCCGCACCGAGCAGATGGATACAAACAATGGCAGTTTTGGTGGCTATAGCGCCACTGGCCTCCAGCTCACTTCGCAGTGGTGGGATCAGAAGAAAAAGATTGATACGGTTGTGGCGCAATGGTTTGCCGACTGGACCCCTAACTTCTCCACCGAGGTCAAGCTGTCCAACCGTGACTACAACAGTGTGCCGCTCAACTACGCCGATTTGCCCGCCATGGCATTCCAGTTCACCGGTGCTGCTCCTGCAGGGGCTCCTGCTGGAGTAAACACGGGCAGCCGCTTCCTGAATTTCGGTACCGAACGCAGCCGCCACTTCAACGTCCTGGACACAAAGACCGTCAACTCTTACGTTGGGGCGACCTGGACCAAGGACGCACATGAAGTCAAATTCGGTGCTGATCTGGATAGCAACAAGGTCTACAACGCCTTCTTCCAGAACACCAAAGGCAACTACACCTTCAGCTGCCAAAACAGCAGTGCCTCCTACACCTACAGTTTTGGTGCCATTACCTGCTCGTCTGCTACTGCAGCCCAGATTGAGGCCGCCATTCTGGAGAATTTCAGCAAAGGTCGTCCTACCAGCTACCAGGTGCAAGTTCCTGTGGCGGGTGGTTCACTGGACAATGGCATTGCGCAGTGGACTCTGCGCAACACAGGCTTGTTCTTGCAGGACACCTGGACCGCCAGCAAGCAGTTGACGGTTACTGCAGGCGTTCGCCTTGACCAACTGGCCACGGCAGACAAGCCCCAGTTCAATGCAAAGGCCGCTGCCCCAACAGTTGCTGGGAGCGTCACTGCGGCTGGAGTCGTTACCCGCAATACGGGAGGCTTTGGCATGGATAACTCGGCCACCGTCGATGGCCAAAGTCTTTTCCAACCCCGCGTCGGATTCAACTACGCGCTGGACATGGAGAACAAGCAGAAGTCACAAGTGCGTGGCGGTTTTGGCCTGTTCCAGGGAGCTGCGGCCAACGTGTGGCTGTCAAACCCGTACTCCAACACCGGTCTGGCAACGCGCATAGTGGCTTGCGGCACTCTGGGATTTGCCGCTTGCCCACCCGGAGGCGGGATCTTTAGCGCTGATCCTTTGACTCAGCCTTCGAGTTTTGCCGGCTCTTCACCTGCATCTAACGTCGACTTTGTACAAAATGGGCTCGGACAACCCTCGGTCTGGAAAGCCAATCTGGCTATTGATGCTGAACTTCCATGGGCCGGTTGGGTGGTTGGAGCCGAATGGCTGGGAACAAAAACTCGCAATGGTATCTACTACCAGCACTTGAACCTGGGCGGCGCTACCAAAACCGGTCCTGACGGTCGCCAGATGTTCTACAACGCCAAGGGTTATGACCCAACCTGCTGGGCCAACGGCAGTGCAGTCAGCACGTGCGGCGTGAGCACCAAGGCCATGAGTAATGTGGCATTTGCGGACGTTCTGCAGGCTACCAAGACCAGCGAAGGCGGCGGCAACGCTGTGACGCTGTCACTGACCGGCCCGCGCGTCTATGGCATGGACTGGAATGTTGCCTACACCCGCACCGATGCGACCGAAGTGAGCCCATTGACGTCATCCGTTTCGTCATCCAACTTCAATGCGCGTTCTATCTTCAATCCCAATGAGGAGGTGGCATCCAACTCGGCCTATCTGACCAAAGACCGTTTGAATGCATCGCTGAACTGGTCCAAAGCCTACTATGGCAAGTACAAGACCACGTTTGGACTGTTCTATGAAGGTCGTTCGGGCAAGCCTTATAGCTGGACCTACGCTAACGACTTGAATGGCGACAACCTCTCCGGTAACGACTTGATGTACATCCCCAAAGGCCCACAGTCTGGAGAAGTTGTGTTTGCGGGCGACACGGCTGCCAACCACCCCAACGAAGACCGCTTCTGGTCCATCGTCAACGCCAATGCTGAGCTGAGCGACTCCAAAGGCGGTTTGGTCAAGCGCAACGGAAGCTTCTCGCCAGTCGTTCACAACTTCGACGTGCGGATCAGCCAGGAAGTGCCAGGCTTTATGCCCAAGCACAAGGGCGTGATATCTCTGGACATCTTCAATATCGGTAACCTGATCAACAAGGAGTGGGGCCGTATCAACGAGATGGGCTTCAGCTCTTCCGGCGGCACCCGTCGTACCTTCGTGAACTACGGTGGTATCGATGCTACTGGCAAATACGTGTATGCCGTTCGTTCGGCTGAAGATGACCTGACCTTGCGCCAAGCCAAGGGCGAGTCGCAGTGGGCTGTGCAGGTCACCGCGCGCTACGAGTTCTAATCTCGGTTCAGGCGCCTGTCGCCTGATGCGACGAATGCTCCCCCAGAAATGGTGGGAGCTTTTTTTGGCCGCTTTATCTTGTCCCATTGGTGGCTGCCCTTTGACTCGGCTCGCATTACCCTAGCGCATCTTTCTTGCCGGAAACCAACATGAACCTGCGCCCCACCATCGATTTTCTGCTCAACGACTGGCTCGACACCACCGCACTGGCCCAGCGCGAGCGCTTTGCCGACCATTCGCGTGACACCTTTGATGCGGTACTGGACACCTGCGAGCGCATCGCCCGCGAGAAGTATGCGCCCTTCAACCGTCTGGTCGACGTGCAGGAGCCGCACTTTGATGGCGAAAAGGTCATCCTGCCGCAGGCCACTTTTGACGCCAATCGTGCCTACGCCGAATCCGGCATGCTCAGCGCCGCGCAGGACTACGATATGGGCGGCATGCAACTGCCGTACAGCGTGGAGGCCGCTGCCAACGCTTTCTTTGCCTGTGCCTCAGTCAGCATCGGCTCGGGCATGCTGACTACGGGCAATGCCAATTTGCTGATGACGCACGGCAACGCCATGCAAAAAGAGGTGTTTGCCAAGAACGAGTTTGCCGGGCGCTGGTCGGGCACCATGTGCCTGAGCGAGCCGCAGGCCGGCTCCAGCCTGAGTGATGTGGCGACGCGCGCCATGCCAGACGGTGACAACTTCGAGTCGGACCCACTCGGTGCGCGCTACCGCCTCAAAGGCAACAAGATGTGGATCTCCAGCGGCGAGCATGAGCTGACTGAAAACATCATCCACCTGGTGCTGGCCAAGATTCCGGATGCCGAAGGCAAGCTGGTGGCTGGTACCCGCGGCATTTCGCTGTTAATCGTGCCCAAGAAGCTGGTGAATGCAGATGGAACCCTGACGGGCGCTCGCAACGACGTGGCACTTGCCGGTCTGAACCACAAGCTGGGCTGGCGCGGCACCACCAACACGCTGCTGAACTTTGGCGAAGGCAAATTTCCTATCGGGCAAGACGGCCCCTATGGCAAAGGAGCAGGTGCCATCGGCTACCTGGTCGGCCAGCCTGGCAAGGGCTTGCAGTGCATGTTCCACATGATGAATGAGGCGCGCATCGGCGTGGGCATTGCCGCCACCATGCTGGGCATGGCGGGCTACTACGCGTCGCTCGACTATGCCCGCAACCGCCCGCAGGGTCGTCCCATGGGTGCAGGGGGAAAAGACGCAAGCAAACCCCAGGTCGCGATCATCGAACACGCCGACGTCAAGCGCATGCTGCTGGCCCAAAAGTCGTACTGCGAAGGCGCGCTGGCGCTGGAGCTGTATTGCGCCCGGCTGGTGGATGAGCACCACACGGCCGGTGGTGATGCCGCTAATGACGCGCGCCTGCTGCTCGAAGTGCTGACCCCCATCGCCAAAAGCTGGCCCAGCGAGTGGTGTCTGGAGGCCAACTCGCTGGCCATCCAGATCCATGGAGGCTACGGTTACACGCGCGACTTCCCGGTGGAGCAATACTGGCGCGACAACCGCCTCAACATGATCCACGAAGGCACCCACGGCATCCAGGCCACCGACCTGTTGGGCCGCAAGGTGCTGATGGAAGAGGGCAGGGGCATTACTCTATTGGCGGCGCGTATGACAGCCACCATGAAGCGTGCCTACCATGTACCCGCCCTTGCAGCGCACGCCGATGCTTTGGGCGTGGCGCTCAAACAGGTAGCCGTGGCCACCCAGAAGGCATGGGCGACCGGCAAAGCCACCGAGGCGCTGGCTAACGCAGTGCCCTACATGCAGGCTTTTGGGCACACCGTGCTGGCCTGGATCTGGCTGGATGTGGCGCTGAAGGCGCTGGAGGGTGACGCCGAGCAGTCCAACCCAGCCACGCAGGGTCGGCTGGGCGCAACGCGTTTCTTCTTCCACTACGAACTGCCAAAGATTGGTGCCTGGCTGGCGGTGGTGGAAACGCGTGATTTGACCTGTGCTGTCAGCGCCGATTGAATATTGACCCACCCTGCCGATCCAATATTGACCCAGGGCGGGTTGCTGGTTTTTGAATCAGCAACTGTGGATAAGTGTACTCAATGGCTGGTTTGCATCCGTCCTCCTTGTTTTTGATTACAA
>CAJAVE010000077.1 GCA_903945325.1 uncultured beta proteobacterium
AAGTTCAGCGCAATCTGGTGCGCTGCCACTTGGGTGCTGCCAAATTGGGCTACTAGCAGGGCGATCAGGCTGAAGGCGCTGCTCTCGGCAAAATACGTCACCCCAATGGGCAGGCCCAGTTTCAGCAGACTGCGCACTTTTTCCCGGTTTGGTGCTTCGAATGTGTCAAACGGCCAGGTGCTGCGGTAGGCCGGACTATGGCGCATCCACCACAGCAAGCCGCCCAGGTTAAACCACAGGCACAGCATGGTGGCCCAGGCACAGCCCACGCCACCGAGCCGGGGCAGGCCCCAGTTGCCGAAAATCAGCAGCCAGTTCAACAGCACGTTGAGCAGCAGGGCGGCGATGGAGATCGCCATGATCGGTTTGGTCTGGTTCAGGCTGGCGCTGTAGCCATACAGCACCCGGTAGCAGGCAAATGCGGGCAATCCTATGCTGGTGATTTGCACAAACTGCACGGCAATGTCGCGCACCACCGGCTCCAGATCCATGTGGTCAAAGACCAGGGCCGCCAGGTTGGACAGCACCAGGGCCACGACACCCACGCCCAGCCCTTTCCACAGCGCCTGGCGCACCACATGCGGCACCCGGTCAAATTGCCCGGCACCGACATAGTGGGCCACCGTGGGGTTGACCGACATCATGATGCCCATCAGAGTCACCACCACAATCATCCAGATCGACGAGCCCAGCGCCACACCCGCCAGGTCTTGTGCGGATGCATGTCCCGCCATGGACACATCGGCCACGGCCATGCCGACATTGGCCAGTTGCCCCACCAGAATGGGCCAGGCCAGTTGCCAAAGTGCAGTGATCTCGGTTTGGATGCGCCCGCTGCGGGTTTGCGGGATGGGGGAATCTGGCAGCACGGTCATGTGGCGACCATTTTACGGGAGCAGGCCCGTGGCAAGATGTGCGGTTGCGTCAGAAGAAGTCGACTTCCTTGTCGTCCGCGGCCTCTGCAGCCAACTCGCCTCGGGCCACCAGTTCGGGGTAGCTGCAAACCTGGTTTCGTCCATGGGCTTTTGCGTAGTACACCGCCTTGTCTGCCCGGTCAAAACCTGCGCCGGGGGTATCGTCCGGCAACAGCGGCGCATAGCCAATGCTCACCGTGATGGTGCCCACCTGCGGAAAATCGTGATCCTCCACCCGCTTGCGAAAGCGCTCCAGCGCGTTGTGCGCATCGCCCGCGCGGGTGCAACGCATGAGAACGACAAATTCCTCACCACCAAAACGGTACAACTGGTCGTTGTAGCGGAAACTGCTGCGCATCAGTCGGGCCAAAAGCACCAGCACCTCGTCACCGATGAGGTGTCCAAAGGAGTCGTTGACGCGTTTGAAGTGGTCAATGTCCAGCACGGCCAGCCAGTAGCCGCCGGCTTGGCTCAAGCGGCGGTCGGGCTGGGTAAGTTCCAGATCTTTGGTTTCGTGCAATGTTGCGTCAATGAATGCGCCGTCAAAAGTCTTGCGATTGAGCAGTTCGGTCAGCGAGTCTTTCTCGCCGTAGTCCAGAAGGCCCTGCACATTGCGGTAAATTTTAAGGATGCTGGTGATGAGTGCCTGGTCGGGCAGTGCCATCGGACTGTGGCTTTCAACTTCCAAAACACCGTCAATCCGTCCAGACGAAGCGACCGGAAAAATGGTGAAGCACGATGCACCGCTGATGAGCTGAATTTCGCCATTGAGCACGCACCTCTGTCGGTCGCGGTAGTCCTGGCTGTGCGGCAAAGTATTGAAATTGACCCAAATCCGGTCGCGTGTCGGGGTTGCCTGACCCGCGCTCAACGATGCTTGTGTCTGCCACCGCTGGTCCCCCGCTTCCCCCGCGAGGCGCAGCAGTTTTACGGTTTGGACAGGTTGTGAAACGAACTCCAGCAACAAGGTGACCAGTGTGAAGTCCAGGGATTCACGGTCACGAAGACTGCTCAGGTTGGCGATGGCTTCGACCAGTGCATTCATGGGGCGGGTGTTCTTGTTGGGGTTCGATGAAAGCCTGAAGGCGCTGGTGTTGAGTATGGCTGCAAGGCATGGCGGTGTAAAGCCTGCTATGGCGGAGTTTCAATCCAGGGATTGGTAGACCAAAACTTTGAGTGCCTGCTCTGGTGATACGTCCGCAAACGCCGCAGGATTTGCCAGGCGGGTAACAAACGCCAGTCTAGCGGTCGATTCCTGCATCCGGTCCTGCAGGAATCCAACCCCCAGTTCGGGAGCGTTCAGACACAGCAGCGCCTGCCCGCCTGATTCGAGCAGGTCGGGCAGGCGGCGCATGAGGCGCGTGTAGTCCTTGGTGGCGATGAAGCTGCCTCTCTGGTAGCTGGGCGGGTCGACAATGATCAGGTCGTAGGGGCCGCCGCGCGTGATTTTGCCCCAGCTGGTAAAAATGTCGTGGGCCAAAAAACGGGCGCCCGATGTCAGACCATTGAGCTGGTGGTTGTGCTGACCAATCGCCAGCACCCCGTGGTTCATGTCGACATTGACCACATGTCGGGCACCCGCCTGTAGCGCAACGACCGAGAACGCGCAGGTATAGGCAAACAGATTGAGCACCTTGAGCCCAGGGTGAGTCTGTACCTGTTCACGCACCCAGCGCCGACCTTCAGCCATGTCCAGGAACAGGCCGTGGTTTTGCCCTTTGAGGACATGAACCCGATAGCGCGCGCCGTTTTCCGTGACAACATGGGGCTCCGGAACGTCGCCCGCCATCAAACGGGTTTCTGCTCGACCGTCCAATCGGCTTTGAAAGACCCAGCTGAGCGGCTGCTGTGGTGCCAGTTGTAGCAGGCGTTCAGCCAAGGCTGCGTGGACGCAAGCCAATTCTTCGTCCGATGCGGGTAGAAAACTGGTCAGCACCCACACGGGCGGGTACGCGTCCAGAGTCCAGTGCTCACAGCCCGGGTAAAGACCGCCCCGGCCATGGAACACCCGCTGGGCATCGGTTGGCAAGTCCATGGTTGCAATGGCATTCAGCAGCGCTTGCATTTTTCCGGCTTCAGGGCTTTGCATCCACCACGTCCAGCCATTTTTGCCAGGGGTTGAAGCCGGTAATCATTGCGCTGGCCAGCAGCACCAGTGCGCCACCCGCAAATATGCCGGTACTGAGTTGCTCACCCAAAAACAGGTGGCCCCAGGTCACGCCGAACACCGGAATCATGAAGGTCGGGCTCATGGCCGCCACCGGAGACACATGCGCCAGGATGCGGATATGCATCCAGTAGGCGATGCCGGACGTGACGATGCCCATGATGGCCACGGCCAGCAATGCCTGGGGCGTGAAATGCGCCTGTGGCCAGCTCCAGGCGGCGCCCGGAATCAGCATCAGCAGGGACATGGCGTGCAGACCGGCCGCAATTTGCAGCGGCTCCATGCGGCTCAGGGCGCGTTTCATCAACGGCGTTGAAACGCCGTAGCACGCGGATGCGGCAATGCAGCCCAGTGCCGCCAGAAACACTTTGACCGATGGTTCGACTGGTCCAAGGCCCACGATCAGCATCACGCCGCCAAAACCAAAGACGCAACCAATGATCTTGCGCGTGGTCAGGGTGTCTTCCTTCATCCAGGCCGAGGCAAACATGCCAAACACCACAGCGGTGGAGTTCAGCAGCGCGCTGTAGCCTGCCGGCAAGTGCAGTGCCGCCCAGGCAAAGAGCAAAAAGGGCAGGGCCACCGACAGCAGGCCAATCAGGGCCAGTTCGCGCCAATGCCCGGTGGGCCAGGCGTGACGCATCGCGCGCATCAGGACCGCCAGCGTGAGAGTGGCCATGCCAATACGCAAGACCGCCAGCACGTTGGGCCCCAATACCGGGCTGGCGATGCGAATCAGCATGAAAGACGCGCCCCACAGGGCCGACAGCAAGACCAGCTGGGCGAAGTGTTTGGTTTTCACTGGACTGGCACCAGCGGCGAATTAGCGACCACGAAGAAACAAGCCATCGATTTCGCGCAGGCTGAGCTGGCGCCAGGTGGGGCGGCCGTGGTTGCATTGGTCGCTGCGCTCGGTCGCCTCCATCTGGCGCAGCAGGGCATTCATCTCGTCCACGGTGAGGCGCCGGTTGGCGCGCACTGCGCCGTGACAGGCCATGGTGGCGAGCAATTCGTTTTGGGCGCGCTCGATGACGGTGCTGGCGTCGTGTTGCGCCAGTTCGGCCAGCACGCTGCGCGCCAATTCGACGGCATCGCCCTGCGCCAGCGTCGTCGGAACGGTACGCACGGCCAGTGTTTTGGGCGAGAAGGGGCTGATCTCCAGGCCCAGCGTGTGCAAGACTGTGGCGTTGGCTTCTGCAGTGGCAACCTCCTCGGGTGTGGCGGCAAAGGTGGCAGGAATGAGCAAGGGCTGGCTGGCCAGTTGTGCCACGGTGTTGCTGGTGCCTGCCGCAGTTTGGGCGGTCAACTGGTTTTTGAGCCGTTCGTAGACGATGCGCTCGTGGGCGGCGTGCATGTCAACGATGATCAGGCCTTGGGCGTTTTCGGCCAGGATGTAGATGCCTTGCAGTTGCGCTAGTGCCTTACCCAGGGGCCAAATGTCTGCTGCTTCTTCGCTGGTCGGGCGGTTGGGCGCCAGAGGGTTCTGCTCCGTGTCCCCCGCCCGCTGCGCGGGCTCCTCCTTGACCTGCGCAGAAC
>CAJAVE010000078.1 GCA_903945325.1 uncultured beta proteobacterium
CGCGACCTCAACCACCTGTACCAGTCCAGAGCCGCCCTGCACCAGATGGACTTTGATGCAGGCGGATTCGAGTGGATTGACCACAGCGATGCAGCCAACTCGGTGCTGATTTTCATCCGGCACGGGAAGAACCCCGACACATTCATGGTCGTGGTGTGCAATTTCACACCCACTGTGCAGCAGGGCTACCGCGTGGGGGTTCCGCAAGCGGGGCAATACGTGGAGCGACTGAACACGGACTCACTTCACTACGGCGGCAGTAACCAGGGCACGCCGTTTGGTGCCGCTACAGCCGAGCCCAAGACCTTTCACGGAAAGAAGCACAGCATTTTGCTGACCCTACCGCCACTGGCGACAGTCATATTGGAGTGGACGCGTTGAAACATGCCGTACTGCGGAATGGACACCCCTGGCCCATGGGTGCCAGCTGGGATGGGAATGGTGTCAACTTTGCCATTTTCTCGGCCCACGCCCAGGCGATGGAGCTGTGCCTGTTTGATGAAACAGGCACTGTGGAGGTGGCACGCATACGCCTGCCGGCCCACACCAGCGACGTTTGGCACGGCTACATGCCTGGCGCACAGCCAGGTCTCATTTATGGCTTGCGTGCCTATGGCCTGTGGGACCCTGACCATGGGCACCGCTTCAACCCCTACAAGCTGTTGCTGGACCCCTATGCACGGGATGTGGTGGGGCAGTTCCAGTGGCACGACGAACACTTCGGATTTGACCGTCAGCAAACCAGTCGTATGGACAAGCGCGACAACGCTACCATGGCACTCAAGGCCCGCGTCGTAAACGACGATTTTGATTGGGAAGACGATCGTCCACCCCATGTTCCCATTGTCGATACCGTACTGTACGAGTTGCACGTCAAGGGTTTTTCAAAAGCCAACCCCAAGGTGCCAGCGGCTTTGCGTGGTACCTATGATGGGCTTGCCCATGAGGGTTCATTGGCCCACATCAAGGCCCTTGGCGTCACTACGCTGAGCCTCCTGCCAGTGCACTACGCAATTGATGAAGAGCGTCTTGCACAGCAGGGCCTTTCCAATTACTGGGGTTACAACACGCTTGCATTTTTCGCACCCAATCCTGCACTGGCATCCGGGCAGTGCTGGGCGGCTGCACGTGACGAGTTCCGCGCCATGGTCAAGTCTATCCATGCGCAGGGCATTGAGGTTCTGCTGGATGTGGTGTTCAACCATACCGCCGAGTCCGATGAAACCGGACCAGCCTTGAGTTTTCGCGGTCTTGACAATGCCAGCTACTACCGCATGCGGGCCGACAGCCACGCCCACTACGAAAACTACAGCGGCTGTGGCAATACGCTGGATATCCGCCAGCCCCGGGTATTGCAAATGGTGATGGACAGCCTGCGCTACTGGGTGAGCGCCATGCATGTGGATGGCTTCCGTTTTGACCTGGCGCCTGTATTGAGCCGCGGCGACCATGGTTTCGAGCGCGGTGGCGCCTTTTTTACCGCCATTGCCCAGGACCCGGTTCTGTCACGCGTCAAGCTGATTGCCGAACCCTGGGATGTCGGGCCCGGAGGCTACCAGCTCGGTAGCTTCCCGCACGGTTGGCTGGAGTGGAACGACCGGTTTCGCGATGTCATGCGGGGGTTTTGGTTGCATACCGCGCAGCCTGCGTGCACCCGTGGAGATTTCGCCCTGCGCCTATGCGGCTCGTCTGATTTGTACCAGCATCGCCAGCGCAGACAACGCCCTCCGTCCGAATCTGTCAATTACGTGGTCTCGCACGATGGCTTTACCCTGCGCGATATGGTCAGCTACAACGATCGTCACAACCTGGCCAATGGCGAAAACAACGCCGACGGGCATGGCCACAACCTGAGCAACAACTGTGGCGTGGAAGGGCCTACCGATGCGCCATCCATCAACGCCTTGCGTGCCAGGCTGCAACGCGCCCTGCTGGCCACTACGCTCCTGGCCCAAGGCACTCCTATGCTGTGTGCGGGTGATGAGCTGGGCCACAGCCAGAACGGCAACAACAACCCCTATTGCCAGGACAACACCACCACCTGGATCGATTGGACGCAGGCAGATCACGCACTGATCGCCTTCACGGCGCAGGTGCTAACCCTGCGCCGCCAGAAGCACCCTTTGGGCAACCACTGGTACAGCGGTTTAACGGGCGCCAACCGACTGGCCGACGTCGCGTGGCTGCAAAGCAATGGCACAAAAATGCAGGCCCAGAGCTGGGCGGACTTGAGTGAAGGTTTGCTGGGCTGCCTGATTGGTCAACCGGGCCGGGCTGAAACGCCGCTGTTGCTGCTATTCAACCCACACAACAGTGAACATGCATTTGCACTGCCAGCCGGTTTCTGGCGCATCTTGCTGGACACGGCCAGAAGCGGAAGCGAAAACGACGGTCCCGTTCCACACAAAGCATCTTTCTATCCGCTGCAGGCGCACAGTGTGGCACTGCTGCAGTTGCAGCCTGGAACAGCCTAGTTTCCCCAGCTATTCAGACTCACGCACGCGCAAAAAACTCGCGAATTTCGGCAAACCGGCGGGCGTGCGATCCCGGTAGCGGTAGGTTACAAAGGCACCCACTGCGGGTGGCGCCTCGCGTTGTGCATCGGTGAAGCCGGTCCCTAGCGCAAAACGTTTGCCCTCTGGCGTCTCCAGCAGCAGTGCACCCATTCGACCGGCGTGCTTGCCTTTGCCATCAATGTGGCCAACGATCTTCGCTTCTTCATCCGGGACCAACTTGAGTTTTCGTAGATCGGCGCTGCGCCCGGGCTGCCAATTGGCTTGCGCGCGGTGCAGCATCAGCCCCTCGCCGCCACTGGCAACGGTGCTCTTCAATTGCGCTTGCAAGGCCGGCCCGTCGGCAACCCGAAACTGCGCCACCGGGCGCAACCAATCGACCGCACTGTTTTCCAGTAACGCGACCAATCGCGTCGAACGCTCAGCAAAAGTACCGCCAGCACCCGGCAGGTCGAAAATCATGTATTGCACCTCGCGCCACTCGGCATCGACCGGCACGCTGCGGCGCACGATGCCTGAAAGTCGGTCGAAGCGATGCCGCCCCATCCACAATTCGCCGTCCAACGCGGTTTTGGGCAAGGCGGCGGTGAACCATGGGGGTGCAGCGATCACGCGACCACTTTTGAAGTGCAAGACTTTTCCATCCCAATAGGCACGCACACCATCGAACTTTTCACTCACCAGATAGGCCCTGGAATCGAGCCCTGCTTGCCAGTTCCTGGCCAGCATCAGGGCTGGTGCCGCCCGCGCAGTGGCATCAGCTGATTCGGTGACGATCGCAACGGCAGGCAGGGTCGCTGGCAAGAGAACGCCGCCCAACAGCAGCCCCCAATAGGTCACTCGCCGGGCAAATGGTGTTTGTGTCATGGTGATCTCCCTTTTTGATCACCCATTTTGACACCCCGCTGGCTGACGACAACTACCTGGGTTTGCGTGGCGCTTTGGTGGCAGTTCGCGGTGTACCGGTTTCGCGCGGGGGCAAGCCGGTGTGTTGGGTGAGCACGCGCGCCTTCAGAGGTGCCGAATTCTTCTTGCGCGCACTCTGGTAACCTCCGTCGCCCAACGGCTGGTAGGTCGGAATCAGGTGATGCTTGCCGTTGCCAACCAGGTCGGCGCGACCCATGGTTTTCAGCGCCTCACGTAAGAGCGGCCAGTTGGCGGGGTCGTGGTAGCGCAAAAAGGCCTTGTGCAGGCGGCGGCGCTTTTCACCGCGCACCACGTCCACGTTCTCATCGTCACTCTCCACCGTGCGGTGAATCTTGCGCAGCGGGTTGCGGCCGGAGTGGTACATGGCCGTGGCGCTGGCCATGGGGCTGGGGTAGAAGGTCTGCACCTGGTCGGCACGAAAACCGTTTTTCTTCAACCAGACCGCCAGGTTCATCATGTCGTAGTCGCTGGTACCCGGGTGGGCGGCGATGAAGTACGGCACCAGAAACTGCTTTTTGCCAGCCTCGGCAGTGAACTTGTCAAATAGTTGCTTGAACTTGTCGTACGAGCCGATGCCAGGCTTCATCATTTTGGTCAGCGGGCCGCTTTCGGTGTGCTCGGGCGCGATCTTCAGGTAGCCGCCCACGTGGTGAGTCACCAGCTCTTTAACGTACTCGGGGCTTTTGACCGCCAGGTCGTAGCGCAAACCGCTGCCAATCAGGATCTTTTTGATACCCTTGAGTGCGCGGCCCCGGCGGTAGATCCTGATCAGCGGGTCATGGTTGGTGGTCAGGTTCTGGCAGATGCCG
>CAJAVE010000079.1 GCA_903945325.1 uncultured beta proteobacterium
ATAACTCTCAAAACGCGATGGTGTCCAAACCCGCAATCAACAAACCAATGAAGACTTAAAGCAGACGCGAAACTGGTAAATCACCGCAAACCCGTACACCGAATTTTCGGCAATACTGCGCCATTATGCGGGTAATTTTCATGTTCGCCTAACTTTATTTTGGCGATGCCCCGTTCCCGGTCGAATCCTCGGGCGACGAGTAGTTGCGCCACTGTTGCAAGCTGTTGCGCATGGTAAGTATCTGGCGCTCAAATCGGGGGCAGGCGTCGCAAATCACCATGTGCATGCGCAGGGCCAGCCGGTCAGCCAGTCCCAGGTCGCGGTCTTCGCGTGCCACCAGCAGGGCGGCGACGTCACGGCAGGTTCGGTTGAATGGCATCATTTCGCGCTGGCTTTCATGTACCAATGGAGTTCCAGGCATTCGCGTAAACGCAGACGGGCACGGTGGAGCTGGACATACAGGTTGGTCGGGGTCAGCTGCAGTTCCTTACAAATTTCTTCGCTGGAGAGTTCCAGCCATTCCCGCATCAGGAACAGGCGGCCCTGCGAAGCTGGCAATTTGCTGGCGCAAGCTTCCAGAATGGCAAAAAACTGCTGGCTGCTGGCCTGTTGCTCGGGGTTGCCCCAATCGGCGGGCGCTTCAACAAAGTGGCCGTCTGTTTTAAACGCAATGGCTTCAAGGGGATCGGCATTGTCGTCGTCGGTGTGCTCCAGGCCGCTGACTTCACGGCGGTGGTGGCGCAGCGCGTCAATGACTTTGTGCTTCAGAATGCCGACCAGCCAGGTTTTGAGCTGCGACCGGTTGCCAAATGACTGCGGCTTGGCCAACGCAGCCACCACCGTTTCCGACACGGCGTCTTCGGCCCAGGCGTCATTGCGCAGTTGGAGGCGCGCAAACTTCAGCAGGTAATCCTGCAAGGCAACAATTTGCGTTTCAAAATGGGTCATTGCCCCTATGGTAAGCGGGCAGCGGGAACTTTTTTTTGATTGGCTGTAAGAATCAGGCTTGCGGCCAGACTAAACCGTAACCAGCAAGTGAATGCAGTTTGTGCAAGACTTGGATGGTTTAACTTTAACTTGTCTACTTCAGGAGTTTTCCGATGAACCAACGTGCAATGATTGCTGCTACGGCAGCGGCTGTGATGTCCCTGTCCATGCTGTCCGCGCCAGTGGCTGCCCAGGAAAAAGAAAAATGCTTTGGTATCGCCAAGGCTGGGCAAAACGACTGTGCCAGCGTCAATGGTGTGCATTCGTGTGCCGGGCAGTCCAAGGTGGATATGGACAAGATGGAATGGAAGTATGTGGCCAAAGGTACCTGCAAAAGCATGAAGGGTTTGTCGCAAGATGAAGCCAAGATGCTCAAGAAGCGCTGATCTTTTTTGGCGCTAGCGAATGCCGCCTGTGAATGACGCCAGCGTGGGCCATGTCGGCGTGGGTTGGCGCCATGCCCACTACGCCGAGTTGCTGGAGCGCAGCCCACCCCTCGATTTTCTGGAAGTGCATTCCGAGAACTTCTTTGCCGAGGGTGGCGCGGCGCTGGCGGTACTTGACCGCGGCCGCGCCCAGTACCCCATCAGTTTGCATGGAGTGGGTCTGTCGCTGGGTTCGGCAGCAGGGCTGGATGATTGGCATCTGGACCAGCTGGCGTGCCTGGTGCGGCGGGTCGATCCGGTGCGGGTCAGCGACCATGCCTCGTTTGCACGGGGCCAGTTCAGGGGAACAACCGTGCATGCCGCCGACCTGCTACCCATTCCCTTCAGCATTGAAGCGCTTGACGTGTTGTGCGCCAACGTGAACCGTGTGCAGGACCGTCTGCAGCGCGTTTTCATGGTGGAAAACCTGTCCGCCTACCTGCGCTGGAATGCCACGGGCGATGAGCGGGTCTGGGCCGAAACCGAGTTCCTGGCCACGCTGGCACGGCGCACCGGCTGTCAGCTGCTGGTCGATGTCAACAATATTTATGTCAATGCCCTGAACGCGCAGTTGCGCGAGGGTGTGACGCTGGACCCGGTGCAGAGCTGCCGGGACTGGATCGATGCCATTCCCGCCGACGTGGTGGGCGAAATTCACCTGGCTGGCCATTGCCATGTGAGCGATGCACAGGGGGCCATCGTGATTGACGACCATGGCAGCCGCGTGTGTGATGCCGTGTGGGATCTGTACCGCCACGCCATTGCGCGCTTTGGCGCAGTGCCGACGCTGATCGAGTGGGACACCGATGTGCCCGCGCTGGATGTACTGCTGGAAGAAGCAAAGCGCGCCCGCACACATTGCGCAGAGGTGTTGAGTGTGCCGGTGCTGTCCACCGCTACGGGAGTCGCACCATGAGCACTTTGGCCCGGCAGCAGCAGATTTTGCTCGATGCCCTGCTTTCGTGGCCGGCTGAAAATGCTATGAAAAATATAGCTGCTTGCGCAATAGATACCGGGTCTAGAGGCATAAAAGCCTATCAAACCAATGGCCATATGCTGGCGCAGCGTGCCCTGCAGGCCGCCTACCCGGTGGTGGCCCAGATGGTGGGTGATGAGAGTTTTGCCGATTTGGCCCGCGCCTTATGGCACGCGCAACCGCCACTGCGCGGCGATGTGGCGTGCTGGGGTGAGGGGCTGGCGGTGTTTATGCAGTCCAGCGCCCAACTACAGGAGGAGCCCTGTTTAGGCGATGTGGCGCGGGCCGAGTGGGCGCTGCACCAATGCGCTACTGCGGCGGACCGCGTGGCGGACCTGCCGTCTCTGGCCCTGTTGACGACGCATGACCCGGAGCAACTGCGCCTGCTGTTGGCACCGGGTTGTGCGGTGGTGCGCAGCGCCTGGCCAGTCGCCAGTATCCTGACGGCCCATCTGGAGGGCAGTCCGTCATTTGACGAAGTGGGGGCGCAGCTGCGCGCATCCCGGGCGCAGGACGCCCTGGTGTGGCGCGCCGGTTTGCGCCCGCGGGTGCGGTTGGTGGTGGATGGCGAAACCGATGTGCTGCTACCGCTGCTGCGTGGCGAATCACTGGCCCAGGCGCTGGATGCAGCTCCTGCGCTGGATTTCGGGCAGTGGCTGCCGATGGCGGTGCAAAGCGGCCTGGTCTTGTCGGTCAGCGCGATGGAGGAGACCCCTTGAAGACCACGACACACGGTGGTTGGTGGCCGCAGCGCATCGGCTGGCGCCTGGCGTTGGGCTTTGGCGTGCTGGTGGCCCTGATGCTGGTGGCGCTGGCCCAGGCCATCTTCCAGATCCACACCATCACCGGTGTGACGCAACGCTTTGCCACCGGCGATATGCAGCGCCTGCTGCGGGTGCAGGCCTTGTCGCTGCAGACGGAAGGCGTGGGCAACGCGTTGATCCGGCTCATCAACGCCCCGCGCGACAGCAGGGTCCGCGAATACGCGGATGTGGACGAGCGCAACCGGCGCATTGACGGCATCGTGGAGTCGCTGGCGCATGATCTGCGCGACGCCGACCAGGAAGAAAACCTGCGCCGGTTGGTGGAATGCCGCGCGGCCTATGCCGAGGCCTTTATTGCGACTGCCGATGAAATTGAGGCCGACAACCCCAAGGCGGCCTGGCAACTGCTCAATGACCGGGTCAACCCCGCGTTGAAGACCATGCTGCTGGAGTCCAACGCGCTGCTGCAGCGGGAGCGCCAGCGCATCGAGACGCAACTGGAAGAAGCGCAGCAACTGTTCGACCGGGTGGCTCTGTTGGTGGCCTGCCTGTCGGTGTTGGCGGTGGCGCTGGCCATCTGGCTGGGTGTGCGCACCACGCGCAGTGTGGTGGGGCCACTGGCCCAACTGGAGGTGGCTGCGCAGCGCATAGCCGAGGGCGACTACACCAGCCGCGTGCCCACGACCCGCACGCAGGAGGTAGACCGGGTGGGTCAGGCCCTGAACACCATGACCGATGCCGTGGCCCAGCGCGAGCGCGACATCGTGCACCTGGCCTTCCACGACCCGCTCACGGGATTGCCCAATCGAACGGCCTTGCTGAAGTCGGTGCTGGATACCGACCAGAGCGCCAACACCCTGGCCCTGATGGACCTGGCGCGCCTCAAAGCCATCAATGAAACCCTGGGTTACGGCACCGGGGACACCCTGATCCAGCAAGCCGCGCAACGTGCCAGCCAGGCCTTGCAGGATGCCACAGCCGATGGCTTGATTGGCCCGCATCCGGTGGTGGCACGGTTGTCGGGCGGCACCTTTGCGGCGGTGTTTTGTGCGCCCGACCGGGCCGCTGTGGAAGCCTTGCGCGAGCGCATCGAGCGGGCCATGGCAGAGCCGGTGCACTGCAGTGGCCACAGCGTGGATTTGAGCCTGACCTATGGCCTGGCCGATTCGGGTGACCTTTGCGAAAGTGGCAAACCGCTGTCGGTAGACACCTTGCTGCGCAATGCCGAAGTGGCCCTGCACAGCGCCAAGCGCTCAGCGATAGGTTTTGCCTGGCACAGCGAAGCGCAAGAGGCGGCGCGCCTGAGCCATTTGAGCCTGTTGTCGGATTTGCGCCAGGCCGTAGCCACCTCTCAACTGCAAATGTGGCTGCAACCGAAGTTTTCTCTGGCTACTGGCCAGGCCGTCGGGGCTGAAGCCCTGGTGCGCTGGCAGCACCCCACACGCGGTTTTGTGTCGCCGGCAGAATTTGTGCCGTTTGCCGAGCAGGCAGGCTACATCACGATGGTGACGCAATGGATGCTGGAACAGGCGCTGCGCACGCTGGCGGCGTGGGCGCCAACCCATCCCGAGCTCAGCATTGCGGTCAACGTCAGCACCCGCGACCTGCAGCACAAGGGCTTCGCCGAGCGCGTTGCCCGCCTGATTGAAGCCAGCGGCGTGCCGGCCAAGCGCCTGCGCCTTGAAATCACCGAGAGCGGCCTGATGGATGACCCGCAGCACAGCGTGGCGCTGCTGCATGCGCTGCGCGAGATCGGTACACCGCTGTCGATTGACGACTTTGGTACCGGCTACTCGTCGTTGGCGTACCTGCAAAAGCTGCCGGTGAGCGAGCTCAAAATCGACCGCAGTTTCATCGACAAGCTGGATCAGTCACCCGGCACGCAAAAGCTGGTGCGTGCCATGACCGAAATGGGTCATGGGCTGGATTTGATGGTGACTGCCGAGGGTGTGGAAACCGAGGCCGAGCGGAAAACCATCACCCGTCTGGGTTGCGACGTCATACAGGGCTATCTGACCAGCCGGCCGCTGCACGGGGACAAGTTGCAGGCCTGGTTTGATGCGCTGCCGCCCGCCCAGTCAGTTTTTTAAGGTCAAATCAGGCTGTAGCCTTAGTGGATACTGCGCAACCAGCTATCAATTTAGGAGTTACAAGCTGACCCGTTGCCAGCAGAGCAATGCACAGAGCGGGATGTAAATATTCACCGTTTCGGCTCCAGCCGGTACGCTCATGTGCATTTCCATGTGGGCGGTGCTGATTGCCTTTGTCACCGAGGCTACGCAGATCCCCGGCGCGCGGGCCACCGCTGTGGGTCGACTGTGGTGATGCGCAGATGGATGACGCTGTGCACATCGAGCCGGATTGGCATCTGGCAGAGCAACCGGCCCCCGACTACTGTGTCAATCAGCGTATCAGTTGGTGATTGGTTGAGTCGGCAGTTTTGACAGGCTGCGGGGTAAGCATGGGCCTGGCGGGCGCGGTGCAGCGCACATCACGCTCCTGATAACACCCTACCCTGGTTACCAACAAAGTCCATTAAGATGAAATCCACTTGCCCAATACTGTGGGTAAGCATTTCCACCTCACGCACAGAAATTCAGACACTCCCGTGAACTCGGTCTACTACCCAGGAATTGGCATGAAACACCTCGTCACAACTGTCTGCCTCACCCTGACCACACTTTCGGTGATTGCCGGGGATTCGAAGCCACTGACACTTGATGCGCTTGTACAGGAGGGCCTCGCTCGAACCCACGCAAAGGGCTTGGCGATCGCCACCATTGAAGACAGCAAC
>CAJAVE010000080.1 GCA_903945325.1 uncultured beta proteobacterium
CGTCACCAATTCGTGACGCTCTTTACCCGAAGGCTTCAGCCATATCGTTACCTCCATGACCGCTCCGGTTGCTACTGGCTGGAGCCTTGGCCAGGTGGGACTCTCACCCACAGGAAAGCGCCGCCTTTGCACGGCGCACACACATTGCAGTCACCCCGTGGCAGTTCTGTAAGTCGGGAATGCCGCGATTCCTGACGTTCGCGTCGGATCATTGCCGGGAAAATTTGGGCCTGTTGCAACTGCCGGTCAACGACTGCTTAGGAGCTGTCCAATTCGTTGCTTTGGGCGGCCACCAGATTAGCAATCACCGGCTCCTTGAGTCAGGAGAACTACGATCTTCTAGCCCCTGCGACCTATAGCGGCCGTTTTAGACGAGATACCAAGCGTCCGAATATGGTGAGCGCGAGACAGATCAACCTCCTATCCGTCGGGTTGGGTAGCTTTTAGTCAAAACCCCGTCGTCCGGCTTCCCGCAAACGGGCGAGGTAACGCTCCACCTCCATGGCCACTTCGTCGCGCCGCGGGGTTGGCAGTTCGGTGGCCAGATCTTTCAACATGAGCGACAGATTGACCCAGCTGTCGCGCATATCGGCTAGGGCGTTGGCAAGCTCTTTCAGCCTTTCGTCTTCCGGCTGCGAAGATGGCGGTGCTGCTTTGGTCATGGCTTAGCCCTATCACAAATCCTGTCGAATTAGAAGGTCTCCCAATCGTCGTCGTCGCCCTTGGCAGCCGGTTTGGCGGCGGAAGGTGCACTCAGCGACTTAGCTGGAGAATGCCGTATGGGCGTAGGCTGGTGCTTGGGTTTGGTTGGCGCCGATACCATGGGCCGCGACAAGCTGGCAAACGCCTTGGGTGTTGAAGAGCTAGCGCGCTTGGAGGAGCCGCTGTAGTCAGCGCCATCCAATTTGAATGATGCAACCACCTCGACCAGATCTTCAGCCTGCCCCTGCAGGCCACTGGCTGCAGCGGCCATTTGCTCGACCAGAGCGGCGTTTTGTTGGGTGGCGGTGTCCATGTGCATCACGGCTTCACCAATCTGGCTGACGCCGGCGCTTTGCTCGCTGCTGGCGGCGCTTATCTCGCCCATGATGTCGGTCACGCGGCGGATACTGCCGACAATCTCGGTCATGGTGGTACCGGCTTTGTCTACCAAGGCTGTGCCTTGCTCCACCCGTTCAACGCTGGCGTTGATGAGCGTCTTGATTTCTTTGGCGGCCTCGGCTGAGCGCCCGGCCAATGAGCGCACTTCAGAAGCCACGACCGCAAATCCGCGGCCTTGTTCGCCGGCTCTAGCCGCTTCTACGGCCGCATTCAGAGCAAGAATGTTGGTCTGGAAAGCAATGCCGTCAATCACGCTGATGATGTCGCTGATCTTGCGGCTTGACTCGTTGATGCCCTTCATGGTCTCGACCACTTGGCCCACCACTTCACCGCCCTGTATTGCCACTGTGGACGCGTTGCTGGCCAACTGGTTGGCGGTGCGCGCAGCATCGGCGTTTTGCTTGACGGTGGCACTCAGCTCTTCCATGCTGGCTGCCGTTTCTTCCAGAGAACTGGCTTGTGATTCAGTCCGGGACGACAGGTCGTGGTTGCCGGAGGCAATTTCAGCACTGGCGGCGGAGACACTCTCAGAGCCCTGGCGCACGCGCCGCACCAGGTTGATCAGGTTGCTTTGCATTTTGGAAATTGCCTGCATCAGTTCCGCCGTCTCGTCCTTGCCATTCATGGAAATGGTTTTGGTCAGGTCGCCCTCCGACACGGCGTGGGATACGGCAATGGCCTCATTCAGTGAATCGACAATGGACCGCATCAGCATCCAGCCAAACCAAAAGGCAAAAGCCAATCCGGCCAGAATGGTGGCGATTGCCAGGGACCGCGTGGTTCCGTAACGGGCATCAGCAGCCCTGTACTCTTTGCCGGATTCATCCAGCTGAATCTTGACCAGTTCATTCATGTATTTGCCGGTGTTGCCGTACAAAGGGCGAATCTTGTCGCGAACGAGCCGCCCCGCCTCTTCTTTGTTGCCGGCTTTGAGGGCCGCGATGGCGGGTTTGAGGCCTTCGGACACAAAGGCTGCACGGGCATCGGCAAAGCCTTTGGCGTTTTGGGATTCTTCGGTGGTCAAGGTTGTGGCCATATATGCCGCCCACTCCTTGTTGATCCGTTCAACGTTGCCGTCAAATTCTTCAATGGCTTTGGCAACGCCTTCTGGCGTTGGCTCGTTGACGGCATTGGCCACCGCCAATTGGTTGCGCAGCATCAGGCTCTGGACCGGGATAAGGTAACTGAGGGCTACGACGCGGTCTTCATAGACTGTTTTGAGCGCGGCATTGGATTGCCCAATGCCATTAAGGCCCATTAATCCGACCAAGGCCAAAATGGCAGCAAGCACGCCGACAAGCAGCATGATGCGGGTGGAAATTTTCAGGTTATTCATGGGATTCCTCGGTGGTGGGACGCGAACATTTTCTTGAAATCCGCAAAGGACACAGCGAATTCTGCTCCAAATTGATGCCAATAACCCTAATCTAAACAACAATTCAAAAAAGAGCCGGAGAGGCCAAAAATCCTTGAACCGAACGCTCCGGTGCAGTGCAAGCGCCCGTGTCGCTAGCAGCGTACGCTGTTGGGCAATCCGCTATTTGTTAGTTCGGATAGAAAAATGATTCCCGCCACGATAACAAACGAAATCATGGCAGCAGTGCGTAGCGCGTTGTCCACAATAGAAGGCGCGCCGAAGAATTTGCACAAGTTCAACCCGGCCGATGCCAGCCGCGAGTTTCGCATTGGCTTGCACTATCGCTGCAACCCAGTCAGCACATCTGCAGTTGAGAAGCTCGGTCGGATGTCAGCTTTGCCGCGGTGAACTTTTACGCGCTGGATAGCGAAACAGGCCGCTTGATGATGATTGACTTAACCGAATGCAACGACGGCTTCCAGCCCACAAGAGACATCCACGGCGTCAAATCCTGTGACTGGTTTCGCCCCGAAACCGCCGAACACTTGGCGCATGTCCCTTATCCCATGCCCAAATAACGCCACCCGGCTGGCGGAGCGGGTATCCGTTCATCGGCCTCTACTTGCAGTTGCCACAGAGCCTGCGCACCCACCACAGCGTTAACAAAAGGGTGCCCGCCAACCCGAAACGTTCGCCTGCGACAGAGGCCAGGGAACGGATGCCCGCTCCGCCAGCCCCGCACAGTTCCAGGCGCTCAACCAACCAGAGAAACGTTCAACCCTAATGGATCAATCCGGTGTCAACACCGTCGGCACCGCCTTCTCTGCCATCTCCGGATAGTCGCGGCTGAAATGCAGCCCCCGGCTCTCGTGCCGGGCCTGCGCCGAGCGCACGATCAGTTCGGCCACCTGCACCAGGTTGCGCAGCTCCAGCAGGTCGCGCGTGACGTGGAAGTGGGCATAGAACTCCTGAATCTCGCCTTGCAGCAACGCGATGCGGTGGGCGGCACGCTCCAGCCGCTTGTTGGTGCGCACAATGCCCACGTAGTCCCACATGAAACGACGCAACTCGTCCCAGTTATGGGAGATGACCACGGCCTCGTCGGCATCGGTCACGCGGCTCTCGTCCCACGCGGGCAGCGCCGGGGGCATGGGAAACGGGGTGACCACGATGTCGGTCGCCGCCGACCGCGCAAACACCATGCACTCCACCAGCGAGTTGCTGGCCAGGCGGTTGGCACCGTGCAAGCCGGTGTAAGTGGCCTCGCCGATGGCGTGCAGGCCGGTAATGTCAGTGCGTCCGGCCAGGTCGGTGTGGATGCCGCCGCAGGTGTAGTGCGCCGCCGGCACCACGGGAATAGGCTGCTTGCTGATGTCGATGCCCAGTTCCAGACAGCGGGCATAGATATTGGGGAAATGCTCCCGGATAAAGGCCAGCGGCTGGTGCGAAATGTCCAGGTACACGCAGTCAAAGCCGCCCTTCTTCATCTCGAAGTCGATGGCGCGGGCCACCACGTCGCGCGGCGCCAGCTCGGCGCGCGCATCGTGCTGCGGCATGAAGCGGGTGCTCCCCGCTGAGGCAGGCAACAGCAGGCGACCCCCCTCACCCCGCACGGCCTCCGAGATCAGGAATGACTTGGCGTGCGGGTGGTACAGGCAGGTGGGGTGGAACTGGATGAACTCCATGTTCGTCACGCGGCAACCGGCACGCCAGGCGGCAGCGATGCCGTCGCCGGTGGCGGTGTCGGGGTTGGTGGTGTAGAGGTAAACCTTGCCCGCACCGCCGGTAGCCAGGATGGTGTGCGGCGCGCTGAAGGTGTGCACCTCGTCGGTAACTTCGTCCAGCGCGTACAGGCCCAGGCACTGGTTGGCCGCTTGCCCGTCCGCTGCGGGCAGGCCCAGTTTGCGGCGCGTGATCAGGTCCACCAGGGTGTGGTTTTCCAGCATGGTGATGTTGGGCGTGCGGCGCACATGCTCGATCAGCGTCTTTTGCACGGCGGCGCCGGTGGCGTCGGTCACGTGCACGATGCGCCGGGCGCTGTGGCCGCCCTCGCGGGTGAGGTGCAAGTGTCCATCTTCTTCCGAGAAGGGCACGCCCAGCGCACGCAACCAGTCCACGCTTTCGGGCGAATGCTCCACCACAAAGCGGGTGGCCGCCGGGTCGGACAAGCCGGCACCGGCCACCAGGGTGTCCTGAACATGGGCGTCAAAGCTGTCGCCCTTGGCCAGCACGGCGGCAATCCCGCCCTGGGCCCAGGCACTGGAGCCATCGCTCATGCCGCGCTTGGTGAGCACGGCCACGCGGTGCGTGGCAGCCAAATGCAATGCGGCGGACAGGCCCGCCAGGCCGCTGCCCACGATCAGGACATCAAAAGCGTGTTGTGTGATGGGGGTGATTGGCGCCATTCAGTTGCTATATTTTTTATAGCTGGTGGCGCAGTATTGACGGGGGCTAGTGGTCAATTTTATGCAAGCCTGCCAGGTTGATCAAGGCGGACACCACGTCTGACTTGAAACCGACACGCCGCTGGCCGTCTTGATGCCCGCCGCTCATGATCAATTTCTGCAGATATTCCACGCAGTCACGATGTCCCCAGAACTTCTCAATCGCGAGGGCGATTCGCACATGGTGCTCGGCAATGACAGCCATTTCGTTGTCAATGCGCGCCTGCAGGGGGCGCTCATGCAGTGGCATGGGCCGAGTCGGCAGGTCATCCTCTTCCCACTGCAATGACGGGAAGCCGGTCTCTTGAAATCGAGAGTCTTTTGGATCGTGCACAGACGGGCTACCTGCGAAGTGGAATGGATAAGGCGCCGATTATCCCGCAACCGCAAGTCTGGCACCGTCCACGGCACAATAGGCGCATGTCAAATTTACCCCCCTTCATTGCCCCCGAACGCTTCACCAACGCCGCAACGGCCTTGAACCAGGTGATGCGCATTTACGACGGCAGCATTGCGCACCTGCGCCAGGCCATGCAGCGCTTTGTAGCCGGCGAGGACAGCATGGCCCATGTCCGCGCCTGTTACCCATTGGTGCGCATCCATACGGACACGGTGTCTCGCAGCATCACGCCGGAGAGTGCGCGCCTGAGCTACGGCTTTGTGGCCGGCCCCGGGCGGTTCGAGACCACGCTGACCCGCCCGGACCTGTATTACGACTATTACCTGGACCAGTTCAACCTCCTATTACAAAACCACGAAGTCGAACTGGAAGTGGGCACCAGTTCGCAACCCATCCCCGTGCACTTTTCATTTGCGGAGAATGACCATGTGGAGGGCAATATGACCGCCCAGCGCCGCACACTGATGCGCGATGTGTTTGACCTGCCGGACTTGGCTGCCATGGACGATGGCATTGCCAACGGCACCCACCAGCCCCGTGCGGGTGAGCCTCAGCCGCTGGCCCTGTTTACTGCACCACGCGTTGACTATTCGCTGCACCGGCTACGCCATTACACCGGCACCCGGCCCGAGCACTTCCAGAATTTTGTGCTGTTTACCAACTACCAGTTCTACGTGGACGAATTCATCACGCTGGGGCACGCCGCCATGCGCGACCCGGCCAGTGAGTACATCGCCTTTATCGAACCAGGCAACGTCATTACCCGGCGCGCAGGTTTGAACCCTGAGGCCATCGACGCTCTGGGTAAAGAGCCCCCACGCCTGCCCCAGATGCCCGGCTACCACCTGGTGCGCGCGGACCGTGCCGGCATCACCATGGTCAACATTGGCGTCGGCCCAGCCAATGCCAAAAACATCACCGATCACATTGCCGTGCTGCGCCCCCACGCATGGATCATGCTGGGCCACTGCGCCGGCCTGCGCAACAGCCAGCAGTTGGGTGACTACGTGCTGGCCCACGGCTATGTGCGCGAAGACCATGTACTGGACGAAGAGCTGCCGCTGTGGGTACCCATTCCTGCACTGGCCGAAATTCAGGTGGCGCTGGAATCGGCTGTGTCCGAGGTCACGCAACTCAAGGGGCCGGAATTGAAAAGCATCATGCGCACCGGCACTGTTGCCAGCACCGACAACCGCAACTGGGAGCTGTTGCCCGACAACCAGCCCCAGCGCCGCTTCAGCCAGAGCCGCGCCGTGGCGCTGGACATGGAGAGCGCCACTATCGCGGCCAACGGATTTCGCTTCCGCGTGCCCTATGGCACCCTCTTGTGCGTGAGTGACAAGCCGCTGCACGGCGAGATCAAGCTGCCCGGCATGGCAAACCACTTCTACCGCGAGCGGGTCGACCAGCACCTTCGCATCGGCATGCGCGCCGTGGAGTTGTTGCGCGCCCAGGGCTCGGAGCAATTGCACAGCCGCAAGTTGCGCAGTTTTTCTGAAGTGGCCTTTCAGTAATCCCTGTAATCCGGGCACTGTTGCATGTACCAGCTCGACGTATTGACCATTTTGGTGCTCACCGCCGCCAATCTGGCAACGGTGTCAGTCGCGCTGCCACTCATCATGGGCAAAGGCATCAGCCGCGCCGCGCGGCTGGGTCAGGTGTCCCTCTTGCTGCAGACGCTGGGATGGGTGGCCATCATTGCATCGGAAGCCGTTTCAGGCACCTGGATGGACAGGGTGCTGTCGGTGCTCAGCATATCAGCCGCAGCCGCAGCCAATGTTGCCATTTACTGGGCACTGCGGGAATGGCTGGGCAAGCGGCCGGGCGAGCGCCTGTTGCTGGCGCTGGCCGTCCTGCTGCCGGTGGGCTATGCGATCACCTTTTCAACCTATAGCGTGCGGGTTGCTTTTGCCAACTTCGTGCTGGCGGCGCAGTTTCTGATCGTGGGACGGGCTGCACTGTGGCCACAAACCAAAGCCAGCCTGCCGTGGCGGGCCCTGGTGGCCATGTGCTACACCTGCGTGGCCGGTTTCACCATAGGCCGCGGTGTATTGGGCGGTTTCTTTCCCGAGCTCTACCCGAACTTTGCTGCGCCACACATCGTTAATGTGGGTGCGCAAATGGCTGCCAACATCACCCTGGTATTGACCACCGTTGCCGTGCTGGTGGCCTGGCGTGATGAGGCCGAGGCCAAGCTGCACGAACAGGCCTTTTCCGACGGGCTGACCGGCCTGCTTAACCGTCATGGTTGGGATGAACGTGCGCCCGCCCTATTTGACCAGTCACGTCGTCACGCTACGCCCCTGGCCCTGATCATGCTGGATCTGGACCACTTCAAGCGCGTCAACGACTCGCTGGGGCATGAGGTCGGTGATCAGGTGCTGCGCCTTTTCAGCGGTGTTTTGAAGGAACACCGGCGCAGCAGCGATCTGGCGGCCCGCATAGGCGGTGAAGAATTCGCCTTGCTACTGCCACACACTGATCTTGAAGCTGCGACATTGATAGAGCGCCGCGTGCGTAACGCCCTGAAGGCCGCCTGTGCATTGGAGCCCCGTCTGACTGTGGACTACAGCGCTGGCTTGGCCATTCTGGAGGCCGCTGACACCACGCTCACCGCCTTCATGGTGCGCGCGGACAAAGCCCTCTACGGGGCAAAGGGCTCAGGCCGCGGGCGCCTGCAATGTGCCGACTGAAGCGGAAAATTTATTTATGGGATTTTTTCCCATTTAATTTAAATATGTGATAAAGTCACATTTATGCTGTCGCACAACGCAACAGCGTGACGGGCATCGTCCTGATGCAAAAAAATTCGCAGCCTGCTGCAAGGAGTATTTTTATGTCCAAGCCCCATCGTGGCCCCGCTTCCAATGCCACCACCACCCCAGCCGCAACCGGTCAAGGTTCGCAAGAACGTGGAGGTCATGGCTCTGACCATGGCAACGGCAACGGCGCGCCCAGCGCAGAATCTCACGGCCCTGGTGGCCATGGCGGCCGTGGATTGCACGCCATGGGTGATGCATTTGGTTTCACTGTCACTGACGGTGCTGTCACCGCCGCACAAGTCACTTTGCCCTCCGGCACTGTGGTCAACCTGCCACTGACCACCGGCGTCAGCTACAGCGTGGATGGCACCGATGTACTGGCCACCCGTTCAAACACCCTCTCCACCGAAGTCACACGCTACAGCGACACCGATGCCGATGGCCTCTACGAAGTCGTGGCGTCTTCCCGCGTAATGACATCGACCCCACCCGTCGACACTCTGGGCTTTTCACATGTTGAGACGGTGGCCGTGACTGTGGCATCGGGCATCGTGACGGACGTGGCCCAAACGCGCTGGGATGGCACTTCCAAAGTGTTGTTGTCTGCCACCGTGGTGCCAACCGATACGACCTGGGTCATTTCCAACGGCTTGCTGGTGGAAACCCATACGCAAACCGACGCGCTGGCGCACTACGAAATATTTCAAGACGGAAACGCCGATGGTGTTTACACCGAAGTGGCTTCGGGCACCGGTGCGCTGGTCGACCTGGTCGGCGTGCTGGCGCAGACAGCAGCGTTCGCCAGCGTGCTCTGACCGGGGGCCGATACACTCGCGTTGATGTCTATTTGCTGCGTGATCAGGGGAACCAATGGAAGCGCTTGAGCGGCAAGCCCAGGTGCTGGAGGCGGTGCGCCGCGTAGCGCTGCCCTTGGTTCGCCTGCTGATTGATGAAGGTATTGGTTACCAAAGTTTCATTGCCCAGATGAAGCCGGTCTTTATCGAACAGGCGTTGGCGCAGGTCCTTGAGCGTGGAGAAAAAGACACCGACTCGGCGCTGAGTTTGCGTACTGGCATTCACCGCAAAGACATCAACGCCTGGCGGGCCCAGCCCGTTCTGAGCACCAAGACTGTCAAACGCAGCATTCCGGCTGAGGTTTACGCCCGCTGGCTCAGCGACCCGGCCTACCGGCTACCCGATGACACGATTGTGAACCTGCCCCGGGCTGGGGCACTACCCAGCTTTGAAGTCCTGTCCAAAAGCGTCAACCAGGACGTGCATCCCCTGTCGGTGCTCAACGAACTGATACGCCTGGGCCTGGCCAAACTGGTCTTGGATGACCTGGGCAATGAGCGTGTCGCACTGCAAAGTTCGGGCTTCGTGCCGCAGCGTGACTGGTCCGAGTTGCTGGAACTGTTTGTGGACAACCTGAGTGCCCATTTCGAAACTGCAACACACAACCTGCGCCAGGAGCACCCCCGTCAACTGGAGCAGGCCGCCTATGCCGGTGGGCTCACTGAAGCATCGGCACAGGCGCTGTCAAAGCTATCGCGTGAACTTTGGGCAGATATGTTGAAGTCATTTCTTGCGGAGGCCACTCGCCTGTATACCCAGGACGAAGGCCGCGGCACCCGCCTGGTGCGCCTTGGCACCTATTTTCACGATGGCTTGTCGCCGCCCGACAAGGCCGAACCCTGATGAGGTCCTATTCCATGCAAGTTCACAAAAATGGCCGTAGTCTGCTCCTCAATTTGGCGACCATGTTTCTCTTGTCCGGCCCCTGCCTCCTGCTGGGCTCGTGTGGGGGTGGCGACATCTCTCTGTCTGGCGTGGGTGTCGGCACCGGCGGCACCGGCTTTGTCAGCGGCACTGTCACCGGACTGGGCAGCGTATTTGTGGATGGCGTGCGCTACGACGATAGCAAAGCCGTGCTGGAGCGCAAGGCCGACCTTGTGCAAACCGAAGCGCTCAGCCTATCCGACTTGCAGGTGGGGCAATACGCCGCTCTGGAAATCAATTCAGAGGGCGCACTGGTGCGTGTTCGTATTGATGCGCAACTGGTCGGTCCGGTTGGCAGCGTGGTGGCTGCATCAAGGCAACTTACGGTCTGGGGACAAACCGTGGTGGTCAACACCGATCCCGGTCTGGGGCCAGTGACTGTATTTTCGGGTTACGCGGGAATCTCTGACGTGGCGGCGCAAGACCGGGTACAGGTGTATGGCGTGCTGCAACCGGACCCGGCCGATGCTTCGCGTGAGTTCATTCGTGCCACCCGCATTGAGCGCCTGGTCAGCGCCAGCACACTGCCGGCGCGCCTGACCGGAACGTTGGTCAACGGCGGAGTCACTGGGCTGAAGCTGGCGGGGCTGCCGCTGGATACCTCGCAGACGGTCAATCTGGCCAGTGGCCAGACGCTATCGGCGGGTTCTGCTGTGACAGTTGTTTTGCCATGGTCGCAAAACATCGCGACTTCCAACACCCGTTTGATAGCTCAGTCAGTTCGCATGGTGAGTGCGTCTGACGTCGGCACGGACAGCTTTCGCCTGAGTGGTGCGGTGCAGTTGAAGGCCGGCGGAACCCTGCTCATCCAGGGCATGGCGGTCGATGCGTCGGATGCCACATTGGCGCCCGTACGGGACGCATTGGCTCAAGGCACCTACATCACGGTGACCGGCCGGGTCAGCCAGACCTCCGGCAAACTGGTGGTCAGCGCCATAGAGACCACACCAACCGGCGGCAGACCCCAGGAATTGCGGGGTTCCGTTACGTCCATGCTGGACGCCAATTCATTCATGGTGCGCGGCATGTGGGTGAACGCCAGTGCAGCACAGTGGGTGGGCGGAGCAGCCTCCGATTTGGTCAGTGGCCGCTATGTGGAGTTGACCGGTAGTGTGAGCGGCAATGTGTTCATCGCCAGCAAAGTGGTGCTACAGGCGGGCTTGCCCGATACCGCAGTCCTGGATGTCACGGGGCTGGTGCAGGCAGTTGACAATGTCAGCCGCGTGGTGCGGGTGCTGACACAGGATGGTCAGACACTCAACCTTGCCATCGCTGCCACCGATAGGCTGCCCAGCGTAGGCCAGACGGTGCGATCTGAAGGATTTTGGAAGGATGGCCTCGTGCAGTCAAAAACCTTGAGCGACACACGACCTCCCGACGGTGGATTGATCCTGCTTGAAGGCATTGTTGATAACGTGAGCGCTGGCCAGTTCCGCCTCAATGGCTTGCAGATCAGCGTGGATACCCTGCGTTTCCCAACCCTGCGCATTGTGGGTGGAGAGCGGGTCGAAGTAGGGGTCAAACGGGTCGACGGCCAGTACCAGCTGGTTGATTTCAAGGCAAAGCCGCCGCGGCTTTGATCAGGTCAGCGGCCTTTTCGGCAATCATGATGGTGGGCGCGTTGGTGTTGCCGCTCACCACCTGGGGCATGATGGACGCGTCCACTACCCGCAAGCCCTGAACGCCGTGAACGCGCAGTTGGTGGTCCACCACGTCCATGCTGCCCTTGCCCATGCGGCAGGTGCCCACCGGGTGGTAAACCGTGTCGGCATGGTCGCGGATGAATTGCTCGATCTGCAGGTCACTGGTGGCCTGTGCGGAGTCAGCGGTTTCCCTCCCTCCCAGCGCGGCCAGCGCGGGTTGTTGCAGCAGAGTGCGCATCAGGCGAAAGCCGCGGATCAGCCGTTGCATGTCGTCACGGTCGCCTAAAAAGTTGGGGTCGATCAGCGGCGCTTCAAACGGGTCCTTGCTGGCCAGCGTCAGGCTGCCCCGGCTCAAGGGCCGCAACAGGCACACGTGGCACGAGTAACCATGGCCCAGCACGGTCTTGCGGCCGTGGTTGACCAGCTTGGCAATGGCAAAGTGGAGCTGCAGGTCTGGCGTGGCCTCACTGGGCCTGCTTTTGACAAACCCGCCCGCCTCGGCAAAGTTGGTGGTCAACATGCCGGTGCGCAGCTTGCGCCACTCAAAGAAGCCTTTGACGGCTCTGGACAAGCCGCTCACGGATACGCCAAACGTGTCCTTGAGTTGCGGTGCGTTGACCACCTGCACCACATCGATGTGGTCGTGCAGGTTTTGTCCCACACCGGGCAGGTCATGCACGGTGGCAATGCCCTTTTCCACCAGATGGCGATGCGGGCCGATGCCGGACAGCATCAGGATTTGCGGCGATTGCAGCGCACCGGCGCACAACAGCACCTCGCGCCTGGCATGCACCTGTTTGGTTTCGCCCTCATGCACAAATTCCACACCCACGGCGCGCTTGTGCTCCATGAGGATGCGCGTGGTGTGGGCCCCGGTGAACACCCACAGGTTGGGCCGACGCCGGCTGGGTGTCAGGTAAGCCTTGGCCGCACTGAAACGTTCTCCATTGCGGTGGGTCACCTGGTACATGCCCACGCCTTCCTGGCGCGCGCCATTGAAGTCCGGGTTGACCGGGTAACCCGCCTGGCGGCCGGCCTCCACAAACACCGGCCCCAGGCCATTGGGGCTGACCAGGTCCATCACATGCAGCGGCCCTTCCACACCATGAAAGTCATCGGCGCCACGGCGGTTGTCCTCGGCCTTCCTGAAGTAGGGCAGCACATCCACGTACGACCAGCCGGGGTTGCCCTGCTCTGCCCAGGCGTCATAGTCCTGGCGCTGGCCGCGGACGTAAATCATGGCGTTGATCGAACTGGAGCCACCCAGCACCTTGCCCCGCGGCTGGTAGCCGCGCCGTCCATTCAGTCCGGGTTGCACCGTCGTCTGAAACTGCCAGTTGGCTTCGCCATTTTTGGCCAAAACGGCCAGCCCGGCCGGGCAGTGAATGAGCATGCTCTTGTCGCTGGCTCCCGCTTCGAGCAGGACCACGTTGAGGTTCAGGTTCTCGGTGAGCCGCGCCGCCAGCACACACCCGGCGGACCCACCGCCGATGATGATGTAGTCAAACGTGCTGTCTGCCATGCTGCTGTCTCCTGTCAAATTCCTGTTTTACCGGCATCTGGATGACCATAGCTTAGCCATGCGACATGGCAAGCCCGGTTTACCCGGATAACGCAAGTGGTGGATTTATATTGCGCACAATTTAATTGTGTACTACAATTCATCCATGCCAGACAAAACACCAAACCCAACAGCCAACTCCGCCCAGTTGCTGGACAACCAGTTGTGCTTTTCGCTCTACGCCGCATCGCTGGCCATGACCAAGGTCTACAAGCCTCTGCTCGACACCCTGGGACTGACCTACCCGCAGTACCTGGTGATGCTGGTGCTGTGGGAGGGCGATGGCCTCACCGTCTCGGCGCTGGGCGAACGCCTGTCGCTGGACTCGGGCACGCTCACCCCGCTGCTCAAGCGCATGGAAGCCGCCGGCTGGCTGGCGCGCCAACGCTCTGGCGAGGACGAACGCCGGGTGCATGTGGTGCTGACATCCAGCGGGCGCGCGCTGCAATTGCGGGCCGCCCACATTCCCGGCTGCGTGGTCGCCCAAAGCGGTCTGCCGCTGGGCGAGGTGGTTGCGCTCAACCAGCAAATCCGCAAGCTGCGCGCCGCCATGCAGTCGCCTGCCCTTTCAGACACCTCATCCAGCCCATCCATGAAACCTTCCCACTGAACAGGATCGCACCATGCCCACCACAAGCCCCGCCCTCCAAAATCCGAACTGGTTACTGAAAACCGGTCGCGCACTGCGCACGCCGACGCGCCTGATGGCCACCGCCATGGTGCTGAGCCTGGGTCTGGCCGCTGTCAGCCAGGCCGCTGACACCGCATCGGCGCTGGTCAAGGTGGACGACGCCAGCTTCAAATGCATGCGCCAGATGACGCCGGTGCGTCACTTCTACGTGGACAACCTGCTGGGCGACATCAGCGCCACGCTGGCCGCCGCCAACGCACCCAAAGGCGCGCTATACCCCACCGGGTCAGTGGTGCAGTTGGTGCCGACCGAAGCCATGGTCAAGCGCGAACCCGGCTTCAGCCCCGCCACCGGCGACTGGGAATTCTTTGAACTCGATGTCAATGATCAGGGCTCCAAAATCGGCAAGCGCGGCTTTGCCGAAGTGAACAACCGCTTTGGCAAGAACTGCTTTGCCTGCCACGCCCCGGCCCGCGAACCCTGGGACTTTGTCTGCGAGTCCAACCATGGCTGCGAGCCCATTCCCATCGACCACAAGATGACCGGCGCCCTGCAACGCTCGGACCCCCGCTGCGGACCGGCCGTGCCCGAAGACGGCGACTTCATGGCGCTGTTCAAGCTGCGCGCCATGGTCACCATCGGCGCCACCCTGGGCTGGTTCAAGAGCCTGTTTTAACCCACCCGCTCCAAACCGGAGCCTTCATCCAGAAAGCAACCCATGACCACCAAAGTTGAAAAAGTTATCTACAAAGCCCACGCCACATCCACCGGCGGGCGTGACGGCAGCACCCGCACCTCCGACGGCCTGCTGGACCTTAAGCTTGCCGTACCCAAGGAAATGGGTGGTGCAGGCGGCGGCGTCAACCCCGAGCAGCTGTTTGCAGCGGGCTACAGCGCCTGTTTTATCGGCGCCATGAAGTTTGTGGCCGGCATGCAGAAGATCGCCCTGCCCACCGCCACCAGCATTGACGCCACCGTGGGCATTGGCCAGATTCCAGCCGGCTTTGGCATTGAAGTGCAACTGGCCGTCAGTATCCCCGGCATGGAGCGCGCGGCGGCTGAAGCCCTGGTGGCCAAGGCGCACGCCGTATGCCCCTACTCCAACGCCACCCGCGGCAATATTGAGGTGACGATTACGGTGATTTGATCTGGCCACACCCGGAACGACTGGTGATTTCTGAGGCAAATCAGGCTGTAGGCCCCGTAGGTATTGCGCAAACAGCTATTAAAAATATAGCTGTTTACAAATCCAAATGGGCGCCCCGCTGTCGCGGGCACTTACCGTGAAAGTGCAGCTCGACCGCGCTGTATTCCCTCATGTCTTCAAGCGCTTCTGCGCGGCTTTGGCAAGCTCTGCCATCTTGTCCGAAACCCGTTGCATGGCCGACTGGTACACCACGCTGTCCTCGCGCCGATCCACCGCCATGACCATGACAATCAACACGTCATCCTCCACGCCATAGACGAGCCGATAGCCTTGTTTGTTGAGCTTGATCTTGTAGTGCCCCGCCAGCGCCCCGTGCAGCGCTGCGCCGGGCACATGGGGGTTGTCCAGCCGCTTCTTGAGCAATTTGCGCAACGGCTCTTTGACCGAGCCGTCCAGCTTTTGCCACTCCGCCCAGGCACTGGGGACAAACTGTAACCGGTACCTGTGTTTGCGCACAGGCTCTTTGGCTTGCGATGCCTTAGATGGCATCGATATCCACCTCTATCGCTTGCGCCCGTTCGGCCATGCGCGCCAACACGGTGCGGCCCAGCTCCTGGTCAGACAGCTCTTCCAGCATGGCCTTGAACAAGGCCGGCTCAATCATATAAAACGCCGCCTTGTTGTGGTTTAACACCGCCACCGGACGGCTATTGGCCTCGCGCAAAACTGCTGCCGGGTTCTTCTTGAACTCGGACATGCTGATCATCACATCGGCATAAATGGCTTCCATAGTTAGCTCCTTAATTAGCTCTGATTATGGCGCTTAATTCACTTGGACGCAGATGGTACCAAGATGGCATGGGTTGCTACAGCAAGACAACGCCAGGGCCTGAATAGAGGCTCACATTCAGATTCATGGCATATTTATTGATCAAATCAGGCTGTAGGACCCGTAGGCATTGCGCAAGCAGCTATCACAAATATAGCAATTCCTGCCACCAGCCCCGCCAGCCACCCCCCGCTTTCTGCAATCCGTCTCACTGCGCTGGCATGGCCAGCCTTTGCCCGGTATTCTGACCCCACTAGCGCACGACCACCCGGGTCGCGCAGCGCACAAACTTGTTTCAGGTGTCCGCCATCATGTTCAAAGCCACAGGCAACCTCATTCACAAAACTCCCTGGTGGGGCATGGTCGTGGGCGGCATTGTCACGCTGGCCGTGCTGGTGCTGTTTGCCCTGCCGGTGCAGGTGATCCGCCTGGTGGACAGCGGCACCACCCCGGCTGAAAACCGCGCCATCCAGCGCGAAATCGGGCTCGAAGTCGGTGGACGGGCACTGGGCCTGGCCACCGGTGTGATCAGCGCACTCAAGGAGCGGGTCACCACCCCCGAGCGCAACAACGAATTTGAGCGGGCTCTGGCCGAGATTGAACGCGCCCGTGCCGAACTGATCCGGGCACAAGCCGCGGGTTACGACAGTGTGATTGAGTCGGCACGCGAGGCGGCAGACTCTGCGCTGGAAACCGCCACCAGCGCGGCTGAGTCGGCGCTGGACGCCGCCGTCGAAGCACGCGAAGCGGTGGAGGAAGCGCGCAACGACGCCATAGAGCGCCTGCGCGACAAAGGGGTGGACGTCAGCGCCACGCTGAAATCCATGGAGCAGCTGGTGGCGTCAGCCCGCGAGAACGAACAGGCAGCGCGTGAGGCATTGAACGCCATGCGCGCCCTGCAGCAGGGCGGCCAGCACACACCGCCTGGCGTACCCGGTATTCCCGGAGTGCCGGGCATACCCGGGGTTCCCGGAGTTCCAGGCAAGCCAGCCTTGCCAGCCCTACCTGCCATACCGGCACCCCCCGCCATTCCAGCCAAGCCCGCTATCAGCGCCAGCGCGGCCAAGCCCGGCGTCTCCATTGGCGTGCACTGGCCCGGCCAGCGTGCAGACGACCGCACCGCGCTGGTCCTGACGCCCGAGGTGCGGGGCGATATCCGCGCCAAGGTCGGCAGCGACGTGTGGCGTGTGGCGGTGGGCTCGGCATTGATACTGGCGTTCATTCCGCTGTACCTGATGTTGCTGATCGCCAAGTTCTTCATTGGCCGTTCGCGCAGTGCGCTGGCGCTGGCCGACCAGAAGACCCGGGAGGCCGAAATCAGCGATGTCAGCCGCCAGGTGACCGAGGCGCGCCTGCAGACCCTGCAGGCCCAGGTAGAGCCGCACTTTCTGTACAACACCCTGGCCAATGTGCAGGCCCTGAACGAAGTCGACCCGCCGGCGGCCAACCAGATGGTGGGCCACCTCATCCAATACCTGCGCGCCTCGCTGCCAAAAATGCGTGAGAGCACCTCCACCGTGGGGCAGGAGCTGGAGCTGGTGCGCGCCTACCTCAACATCCTGCAAATGCGCATGGGGCCACGTCTGGCCTTTGGCATCACCGCGCCAGACGATGTGCTGGCCTGCGCCTTCCCGCCCATGATGCTGCCCACGCTGGTAGAAAACGCCATCAAGCACGGGCTGGAGCCGCAACGCGAGGGTGGCCGTATTGATGTGGTGGTGGAGCGCCTGCTGGAAGCCAGCGGCGAAACCCTGCGCATTCAGGTCAAGGACACCGGTCGCGGATTGACTGACACCCCCCTGCAAACCGGCAGCGGCCTGGGCCTGAGCAACCTGCGGGAACGCCTGGCGGCCCTGTATGGTGCGCGCGGGCGGTTCAGCCTGACCTCCAACGACCCCAAGGGGGTGGTGGCCAGCATCGAGGTGCCGCTGCAATCGTCTGCGGCCTACCAGACGGACCAGCATGGCCGCGCCGCGCCCGCGTCACAACCCGCTGCCAACAGCAACGCGCCCGCAGCACAAGGCTGGCGCCGCGTGTGGTACGCCACCAGCAAGACGCATGGCCTGTGGGCGCGCCTGTTGGCCCGCACGTTCATGGTCCTGATGGTGGTGCTGGCCGGGCTGTTGCTGCTGGGCTTTGTTGCGCTGCTCACTGGCTGGATGCCGGTGCAGATGGGCGACCTGCAGCTCGATGGCATCGAGAGCCTGGCGGTGGGCTCGGTCGGGTTGCTGATCGGGTTTGGTGCGGCCGCGCTGGTGGTTGCCATTCTGGTGGGCGTGCTGTACGGCCTGGGTTTTCTGTTCGCCGGATTGCTGGTCATTGTGGTCGTGTCCATTGCGATCGGGCTGCTCCCCGCCGTGGCACCCTTTGTCCTGATTGGCTTGCTGATCTGGTGGGCAGTGACAAAACGCAAGCCCTGATTGCACAATATTGCCATGCACGCTACTGCCATCATCGCCGAAGACGAACCCATTTTGCGGGCCCAGCTCAAAGCCAAGCTGGCAAAAATGTGGCCTGCACTGACCATCGTGGCTGACGTGGGCGACGGTGAAGCGGCACTGGACGCCATTGAAGCGCACCGGCCGCAACTGGCGTTTCTGGACATCCAGATGCCCGAGATGACCGGCATTGAAGTGGCCCGCAGCCTGGCCGCCAACCGCGAGCTGCGAACCCACATCGTCTTTGTGACCGCTTTTGACCAGTACGCGGTGCAGGCTTTTGAGGCCAATGCGGTGGATTACCTGCTGAAGCCCTATTCGGATGAGCGCCTGCAGGCCGCCGTAGACCGGCTCAAGACGCGACTGGCAACGGTGCCCGCACCCACGCAAGACCTGGACGCACTGGTGGCGCAACTGACTGCACGGTTGCACCCGGCCACCGAACCCCTCAAATGGATCAAGGCCAGCATCGGCAACCAGTTGCGCCTGATTGCCATTGAGGATGTGCTGTTCTTCCAGTCGGATGAAAAGTACACGCTGGTCGCGACGAAAGATCTCGACACGCTGATCCGCACACCCATCAGGGAAATTGTGGACGCACTGGACAGCAACGTGTTCTGGCAAATCCACCGCTCCACCATCGTCAACGCCAAAGCCATCGAGAACGTGACGCGGGATTTCCGGGGCCAGGCCTCGGTCAAGATCAAGGGCCGCCCTGAAAACCTGACGGTCAGCCGGCCGTTCTCGCACCTTTTCAAGCAGATGTAGGGTCACTTCCCTGTCACGCAGGCGGCGCAGCGCGGTTGTTGGGGCACCCGCTTTGCATTAAGGTGCGTCATGACCCAAGCCAACCCCACCCCCATCACAGACTTGCTGGTCCGCAAAGACCAGCTTGCCACCACCCGCCTGCGCATGCTTGCGCCAACCCCCCTGGCAGATGGCCAGGTGCGCGTGGCCATAGACCGCTTTGCGCTGACCTCCAACAACATCACCTACGCCGCCATGGGTGACGCCATGCAGTACTGGCAGTTTTACCCGGTGGCCGACGAGGCGGGTGACGGTATAGCCTGGGGCCGCATTCCCGTCTGGGGCTTTGGCACGGTGCTGGATTCGCGCCACCCTGACGTGAACGTGGGCGAGCGCCTGTATGGCTACTTTCCCATGGCCAACTCCGTGGACCTGACGCCCGCCAAGGTCTCGGCCGGTTCATTCTTCGACGCCGCGCCCCACCGCGCGCAACTGCACAGCGTCTACAACCAGTACACGCGTTGCGCGGCTGACCCGTTCTACACCGCCGACTCGGAGGATGTGCAGGCCCTGTTGCGCCCGCTGTTCATCACCTCGTGGCTGATTGACGACTTTCTGGCCGACAACGACTTCTTTGGTGCCGCCAGCGACCCCGCGCGACCAGGCCTCATGCTGCTGTC
>CAJAVE010000081.1 GCA_903945325.1 uncultured beta proteobacterium
AAGACCGAGCACGCGATGAACTCGCTCATGGCATCAGTCGCCTGGGACGAGGCCCGATTTGGCCTGCCGCTCGATCTGGAGCGCTTCATGATCGTCGCCACCAGTGACTTCAACATGGGCGCCATGGAAAACAAGGGCCTGAACATTTTCAACACCAAGTACGTGCTTGCGAACCAGGCTACCGCTACCGATGTGGACTACGCCAACATCGAGAGCGTGGTGGGCCACGAATACTTCCACAACTGGACCGGCAATCGCATCACCTGCCGCGACTGGTTCCAGCTCAGCCTGAAGGAAGGTCTGACCGTCTTCCGCGACCAGGAATTCAGCATGGACTTGTGTACTGATGCGTCAAGCCGCGCCGTCAAGCGCATTGAAGATGTGCGCGTGCTGCGCACCGCCCAGTTCCCCGAGGACGCCGGCCCCATGGCCCACCCGGTGCGCCCGGACAGCTACATCGAAATCAACAACTTCTACACCGTCACCATTTACGAAAAAGGGGCCGAGGTGGTGCGCATGATGCAAACCCTGGTGGGCCGAGAGGGTTTCGCCAAGGGCATGAAGCTGTATTTCGAGCGCTTTGATGGCCAGGCCGTGACCTGCGACGATTTCGCCCAAAGCATGGCCGACGCCAACCCTGACTCCAGCCTGGCCCACCTGCTACCGCAGTTCAAGCTCTGGTACAGCCAGGCGGGCACGCCACACCTGGGCGCCACCGGTAGCTATGACGCAGCAGCGCAGACCTATACGCTGCAGATGACGCAGAGCTGCGCACCCACAACCGGACAGGCCGACAAAGCACCCTTTGTCATTCCAGTGCTGCTGGGTCTGGTGGGCAACAGCGGTGCCGCATTGCCACTCAGCGTGCAAGGCAGCGCCGACGCTCCAGCCAAAAACCACCTGTTTGTGATGACGGGTGGGTCCGCCAGCATCACTTTCACCGCCGTAACTGAGGAGCCCGTTCCCTCGATCCTGCGCGGCTTCTCGGCACCGGTGGTGCTGGACTTTGACTACACCGATGCCCAGTTGCTCACGCTCCTGGCCAACGACCCGGACCCGTTCAACCGATGGGAAGCAGGCCAGCGACTGGCGCTGCGAAGCGCTATTCATTCAATAGCTGCTCACGCACATTCCACGGGGGCTGCACCCCTAAATGATGCCTATATTGATGCCATGCGCAGCGTCTTGCGCCATGCCACGCTGGATGCCGCTTTCAAAGAGCTGGTGCTGACCCTCCCAAGTGAGACCTATATCGCCGAACAGCTCGATGTGGTGGACCCCCAGCAGGTGCACGCCGTGCGTGAAGCCATGCGCATGCAGCTCGCTGTGGCCCTGCAGGCCGACTGGCAATGGGCTTTTGCCGAACACCGTGACAACGGCGCTTACCGACCGGACGCCACTTCCTCCGGACGGCGTGCACTGGCCGGCATGGCCCTGGGCTACCTGTGCCTGGCAGCCACGCAGACCGGCGACACGGTATGGCCCGGCAAAGCGCTGCAGCGCTTCAAGGATGCCAGCAACATGACCGACCGCGCCAATGCTTTGCAGGCGTTGGTCAGCAGTGGCCACGCGCTGGCAGCCCCTGCGCTGGCGCGCTTTCATGCACTGTTCAAAAACGAAGAACTGGTGTTGGACAAGTGGTTTGCCATCCAGGCCGGCGCGCCAGACCGTGGCGGCAATGTGCTGCCTGCCGTGCGCCAGCTCATGGCACACCCCGACTTCAACATCCGCAACCCCAACCGGGCGCGTAGCGTGATCTTCAGCTATTGCAACGCCAACCCGGGTGGTTTCCACCGGGCCGACGCTGCGGGCTACGTCTACTGGAGCGAACGCGTTCTGGAACTTGACGGCATCAATCCACAGGTTGCCGCCCGCCTGGCGCGCGCGCTGGACCGCTGGAAACGCTTGGCAGAGCCTTACCGCAGCGCCGCTCGCGAGGCCTTGAAGCGTGTATCGGCCAAGGCAGACCTCAGCAACGATGTGCGTGAAGTGGTCGACCGCGCATTGGCGGACTGAAATTTACACAGGAGTATTCCATGGCTAACAAGATTTCCCTGACCCGCTATCTGGTGACCGAGCAGCGCATTGACGGCGTCATACCCGCCGATTTGCGATTGCTGCTGGAGGTGGTAGCGCGCGCCTGCAAACGCATCAGCCTGGCGGTCAACAAGGGGGCGCTGGGTGGCGTGCTCGGCGCCACGGAGAGTGAAAACATCCAGGGTGAAGTGCAGAAGAAGCTCGACATCATTGCCAATGAGGTGCTGATCGAAGCCAATGAATGGGGCGGCCACCTGGCGGCCATGGCGTCGGAAGAAATGGAAGGCATCTACCTGGTGCCCAACCGCTATCCGCAAGGCGAATACCTGCTGCTGTTTGACCCACTGGACGGCTCCAGCAATATCGACGTCAACGTCAGCATTGGCACCATTTTCAGCGTGCTGCGCAAGCCTGAAGGCGCGGGCGTTTCGGAACAGGACTTTCTGCAAGCCGGCTGCAAGCAGGTCGCTGCAGGCTATTGCGTCTTTGGCCCGCAAACCACGCTGGTACTGACCGTGGGCAAAGGTGTTGCCATGTTCACGCTGGACCGCGAGCAGGGCTCTTTTGTGCTCACCCACGAAAACATGCGCATTCCGGAGGACACCCGGGAATTTGCCGTCAACATGAGCAATATGCGCCATTGGGACGCCCCCGTGAAGCGCTACATCGAAGAATGCCTGGAGGGCAAAGATGGCCCACGCGGCAAGGACTTCAACATGCGCTGGGTCGCCAGCATGGTGGCCGATGTGCACCGTATCCTGACCCGTGGTGGCGTGTTTCTGTACCCCTGGGACAAGCGTGAGCCGGACAAGCCTGGCAAGCTGCGCCTGATGTACGAGGCCAACCCCATGGCCTGGCTGATCGAGCAGGCCGGTGGTGCCGCCACCAACTGCCGCCAGCGCATCATGGACATCGAACCCGGCAAATTGCACGAGCGTGTGGCCGTTGTGCTGGGCTCCAGGAACGAAGTGGAACGCGTGACGCGCTACCACCTTGAGGGCTGATAGCCGGGCTATAATTTCCCGCTGAGCGCCGCTTTAGCTCAGTTGGTAGAGCAGCTCCTTCGTAAGGAGAAGGTCAACAGTTCGATTCCGTTAAGCGGCACCAGTAGACACAGGGGTTTGCTGCCAGTCATTTGGCAGCGAACCCTTTTTTCTTTGGTGGACATTTTGGACCGAAACTGCGACTCTTACTGACCTGAAAACAAGAGAACCAACCATGCAACGACGTGATTTTGTGCAATTCGTGGCAATGACAGGAGGCTACGCAGTGACCGCCCATTCAGCAACTCCAGGCACTTTCGATGTCCAGGAAAAAACCATGGTCCAACTGCAGGCGGCCATGCAAGCTGGCAACACCACATCGCAGCAACTGGTGCAGTTGTACCTGGCGCGCATTGCTGCACTGGACAAGTCCGGTCCCAGGCTGAATTCCATCATCGAACTCAACCCCGATGCCGTGGCCATTGCAACTGCACTGGATGCCGAACGCAGAGCGAAAGGGCCACGCGGGCCCCTGCACGGCATACCGGTTTTGCTCAAGGACAACATAGCCACAGCGGACAAGATGCAAACCACGGCTGGCTCGCTGGCACTGGTCGGCATGAAGCCGCCACGTGACGCGGCTTTGGTGGCAAGGCTGCGTCAAGCGGGTGCGGTGATTTTGGGCAAGACCAATCTGTCGGAGTGGGCCAATATGCGCTCCACGCGATCCACCAGCGGCTGGAGTGCGCGCGGCGGGCTCACGCTGAATCCCTATGCGCTGGACCGCAACACCAGCGGCTCCAGTTCGGGCTCGGGCGCCAGCATGGCGGCCAGTCTGGCGGCAGTGGCGGTGGGCACAGAGACCGACGGTTCCATCACATCGCCTGCTTCGGTGGCGGGTCTGGTGGGCATCAAGCCGACGGTCGGCCTGGTCAGCCGCGCGGGCATCATCCCGATTGCGCACTCCCAGGATACGGCTGGGCCGATGGCGCGCACGGTGGCCGATGCTGCCGCGCTGTTGAGCGTGATGGCAGGCAGCGACGAACGCGACCCCGCTACGCTCGCCGCCGACCAGAAGAAATTGGACTACACCCAATTTCTGGACCGCAAGGGTCTGCAGGGCAAGCGCATCGGCGTGGTGCGCTTGCAACTGTCGAGTTCCAGCGATCTCGTTTCGGCTTTGGTCGAGTCACAGCTTGCTGTACTGAAGGCACACGGGGCCACGCTGGTGGAGGTTGCCGAGGTGCCCAACGCTGCCAAATATGGTGAGTCGGAATTGACCGTTTTGCTCTATGAGCTCAAAGCAGACATGGCCGCCTATCTGGCCGAGTATGGGCCCTCTGCGCCAATCAAAACGCTGGCGGACATCATCGCGTACAACGAAAAAAATGCTGCGAAGGAAATGAAATTTTTCGCACAGGAACACTTCATCAGCGCGCAAGCAAAAGGGGCACTCGACAGTCAGGAATACAGGGACGCATTGGCCAACAACCACCGCTATTCCCGTGCAGAGGGCATTGACCATGTCATGGCAAAACACCGGCTTGATGCACTGGTGGCACCGACTTGTGGACCCGCCTGGCTGACAGACTTGACCAATGGCGATGCATCTGGCGGCAGCTTTACGTCGCCAGCCGCCGTGGCAGGTTACCCGCATATCACCGTGCCGTGCGGACTGGTGCACGGGCTGCCAGTCGGACTGTCATTTGTGGGCGGCGCCTGGTCAGAAGGGCCATTGATTGCGATGGCATTCGCCTACGAGCAGGCCAGCTTGCAGCGCCGCGCACCCACCTACGCCAAGTCGCTCAACCAGAAGTCCCGCTGAAGCGCATTAACTGGCGTGCAGCCACTCTTCCTCCGGCAGAGCCCTGAGAAAAGTGGCAACTTTGTCCAGCGCCCCGTGCGCCGCTGCCCATTCAATGTGCTCGGCCAGACGCAAGGTCTTGAGCGGACCCGACGTGTGCTCCCAGGCTTCCAGCACCAGCGGCAACGCGGGCTCCCAGCCCAAGGCCGTGCGCTTGCGATTGGGCAGCATTTCAAAGAGCGCGTTCCAGCTCTGCTGCATGGGGCAGATGCGACTCTTCTCGCGGCAAAAGGCAATGAGACTGTGCGATGTTTCTGACATG
>CAJAVE010000082.1 GCA_903945325.1 uncultured beta proteobacterium
ACTTCGCACGCATCATCGGCAGCCACGGGCCTGACGCGGTGGGGTTTTATGTGTCGGGCCAGTTGCTCACCGAAGACTATTACGCCTTCAACAAGCTGGCCAAGGGGCTGATTGGCACCAACAACATCGACACCAACTCGCGCCTGTGCATGAGCAGTGCCGTGGCGGGTTACAAGCAGACGCTGGGTGCGGATGCGCCACCGGCCTGCTATGACGACATCAACCACGCGCAGTGCCTCTTCATCGCAGGCTCCAACACCGCGTTTGCACACCCCATTTTGTTTCGCCGGATTGAGGATGCCAAAAAGGCCAACCCTGATTTGAAGATCATCGTCTGCGACCCCCGCCTCACCGACACGGCGGGCATTGCCGATGTGCACCTGGCCATACAACCGGGCACCGATGTGATGCTGTTCAACGGCATGCTGCACATCATGGCGTGGGAGGGCTGGCTGGACCCGGCTTTCATCGCCAACCACACCAATGGCTTTGAAGACCTCAAAGCCACCGTGCGCGACTACACGCCCTTTGCGGTGGCCGAGGCCTGCGGCATCACCAAAGACGCGCTGCTCAAAGCCACGCGCTACTTTGCAGGCATGCAGCATCTGAATGGCTCAGCGCGCACGCCCACGCTCAGCCTGTACTGCCAGGGGCTGAACCAATCGAGCAGCGGCACCGCCAAGAACGCGGCACTCATCAACCTGCACCTGGCCACCGGCCAGATCGGCAAGCCCGGCACCGGACCGTTTTCACTCACTGGCCAACCCAATGCCATGGGCGGGCGCGAAGTGGGTGGCCTGGCCAATTTGCTGAGCGCGCATCGGGACCTGGCCAACCCGGCACACCGGGCCGAAGTGGCCGCGCTGTGGGGCGTGCCAGATGTGCCATCCAAACCCGGAAAAACAGCCGTAGAGATGTTCCAGGCCGCAGCGGATGGTGAGATCAAAGCGCTGTGGATTGCCTGCACCAACCCCGCGCAAAGCATGCCCGACCAAGCCACCGTGCGCCGCGCCCTGGAACGCGCGGAATTTGTGGTGGTGCAGGAAGCCTTTTCCACCACTGCCACTTGCCGTTACGCCGACTTGCTGCTGCCCGCCACTACCTGGGGCGAGAAAGACGGCACGGTCACCAACAGCGAACGCCGAATCTCGCGCGTGCGCGCCGCCGTAGCCGCCCCCGGCGAAACCCGTCACGACTGGCAAATCGCCGTGGATTTCGCCCGCAAGCTGACCCCCAATTCGTTGTTCCCCTACGAAGCCCCCGAACACATCTGGAATGAACACCGCGAATCCACCCGGGGTCGCGACCTGGACATCACCGGCATGACTTACGCCATGCTTGAACAAGGCGCGCAACAGTGGCCACTTGTCGAAGGAAAGAGCACCGGCTTGCAGCGCCTCTACGCCGATGGTATTTTCCCCACTGCCGACGGTCGGGCCACATTCGCCAACACGGTCTACAAACCCGTTGCGGAGCCCCGCGAAGCCCGATACCCCTTCTCGCTCAACACCGGCCGCCTGCGCGACCAATGGCACGGCATGAGCCGCACTGGCACGCTGGGCCGCCTGTTCGGCCATGTGACCGAGCCCTCCATCGAAATGAACCGCCAGGACATGGCCGGCCAGGGCCTGGCCGATGGCGACCTGGTGCACGTCACCAGCAAGCGCGGCTCCATCATCGTGCCGGTGCAGGCCAGCGCCTCTTTGCCTGTGCGGCAGACTTTCATGGCCATGCACTGGGGCGAAGAATTCCTGAGCGGCCACAGCCGCACCGGCGAACGCCTGACCGGTGTGAATGCGCTGACCAACTCTGCGTATTGCCCCACATCCAAACAGCCGGAGTTCAAAAGCGCCGCCATCAAGGTGCTCAAGGCCGAGCTGCCCTGGTCGCTGCTGGGCGTGGCCTGGCTACCCGACGACGCGGCCCTGCAGGCGCGCGAGACACTCAAGTCCCTGATGGCGGTGTTTCCGTTTGCCAGCTGCGTGCCGTTTGGACGCGAACGCAGCGGCCTGCTGTTTCGCGCCGCCGCCTATGAAGCACCACCCGACAACGTGCTGACAACCCTCGAAGGCCTGCTGGGCCTCGGTGGCACCGACGTGCTGCGCTATGCCGACAACAAGCGCGGTCAGCGCCGTGCTGTGCAGCTGCTACCCGCCGACGCCGCCGGTGACCGACAACTCAACGCTTTTGTGCTGGCCGGCGACACCCGTGCGCAAAGCTGGATCAAAACCCTGCTGCAGGATGAACTGCCCGCCCAGGCCTATGGCCGCATGCTCCTGGTGCCCAGCGCCAAGCCGCCAATGGCCGTGCAATCGCGCGGCAAACAGATTTGCTCCTGCTTCAACGTGACCGAGAGCGCCATCGCTACGCAATTGGGCCACTGCAAGGGCAATGAGGACCAGCGCCTGGTGCAATTGCAGGCGGCGTTGCAGTGCGGCACCAACTGTGGCTCCTGCCTGCCCGAGGTCAAAAACCTGGTGCGCCTGTCGATTCCTGCCGGTCAGCGCGACGCAACCCTGAGCTCGTAGCGCCGCCAGACCCCTGTGCGTGTGCGGATGCGGGTTTTGCCAGAGAAATTCCCCCCTATTTACTGTCTTCTGAATGCTACAGTGGGCGCAAGATGCCTAATCTTCAGGGATATTCAACGCCATGAGCCCCGTCCTTGACATTCGGACACTGATTCTCGTGATCACCATCGTTTTGGTGTGTCGCGCGCTGATCATGGGCTATGTCTGGACGATCACCCGCTATTTTCCGCCGGTGAAAGCCTGGATGATGGGCTCTGCACTGGTTGCGGTCGGTGCGATGCTGCTGACGCTGCGGGGTGTTGGTCCCGAAGTATTGACTGTAGTGGTAGCGCAAACGTGTCTGATCCTCGGCTGGTTGGTCATCTCTGTTGGCACGCTGAAGGCAGCCGAACAGCACGTTCCGTTGAAATGGGGTGTCCTTATTTCTGTCGGCGCTATCGCCGGATGCTTCTGGTACCTGTTTGTCAATCCAAACCTGGCACTTCGTACGGTGGTCGTTAGCACGCCACCCATTATTTTCGACCTTTACGTCGCCATCGCCTGCCTGAAATACAAAGGTACGTATCGAAAGACGACTTTGCGGGTGCTGTCCGCCGCTTTGCTGCTGATGGCGGTTGCCAACGTCGTGAAGACGCAGTACACCTATTCCGTTGACCTGAAGGATATGTTCGAGGCCAACGGAGCAATCGTGCAGTTTTACCTCGTGGCCTTGATGCACAGCGTAGTCGCCACAGTGCTGCACGTTCTGCTTGCTGCGCACTACTTGCAGGAACAGCTGGATCAGGAACTGGCCCAAGGCAAGCAGCATGAAGAGACCCTGAAAATTGCCGCCCTGTTTTTTCAGAACTCCAGCGAAGGCATGATCGTGACGGACGCGGAAGGTGTCATCACTTCGGTCAATCCGGCGTTTACTGAGTTGTCGGGCTTCACTGCGGAAGATGCCATTGGCAAGACTCCGAGACTTCTGAAGTCGGGCAAGCAGGAAGATGCGTTCTACAAGCGCCTGTGGGGTGAGGTGCTGTCCAAAGGCGAATGGAAGGGTGAGATCTGGAACCGACACAAAAGCGGCAATCTGGTCGCAGAGCAGGTCGCCATCAATACGGTTTACGGCCCGGATGGCTTGGCCCATCAGCGCATTGCGCTGTACCACGACATCACACAGCTCAAAACATCCGCAGAAACGGTGTTTCACCAGGCCAACTACGACGCGCTCACCGAATTGGCCAATCGGCATCTGTTCTTCCAGCAGTTGGCGAAGGAGCTTTCGCGCGCCCGGCGTGGCGGCAAACACGTAGGCCTGCTTTTCATGGATTTGGACAAGTTCAAACCCATCAACGACCAATTTGGACATGAAGCCGGCGATTTTGTCTTGAAAACCGTCGCCAATCGGTGGCAAGCTTGTGTGCGTTCGGGCGACACACTGGCGCGCCTGGGTGGTGACGAATTCGCCCTGATTGTTGGCGACCTGAACGAGGTGACCGAAGTCGAACCCATTGCGAAGAAGCTGATCGATGCGATGGCCGGTCGTATTGATTTGCCCGACGGAAATCGGTGCGGCATTGGCGTCAGTATCGGCATCTCGATCTACCCGGACAACGCCGTGGAAATGGACTCGTTGATCGCCGCAGCGGATGCAGCCATGTATGAAAGCAAGCACAGTGGCCAGGGCAAGGCAATGCGGTCCCAAGCAGAGTCCCGCTCGAAAGCACTGAAGGGCAGCTGGGTAGTCTTTGATGATGCGCACCTGACGGGTGTGAAAATAATTGATGACCAGCATCGCCAGATCGTCCAGATGGTGAACGACCTTAATCGGTCCCTGGAAGAGGGCCGCGACGATGCGGAACTGAAAGAGCTGTTCTCAACCTTGTTGGCATTCACCGCATCCCATTTTGGAACTGAAGAAGCGCTGATGGCGCGGTACACCTACCCGCAAATGGACGAGCACAAAAAACAACACGTGAATTTGGTGCACGAGTTGCAGGACATTGCCGCCGAGTTCAACCAGGGTGCTGAACTGCGCTTGTTGCAGTCCATCAAGGATTGGTTGCTCGGACATATTCAACATACCGACAAGCCATTAGGTACCTACTTGACCTCACTGAACACAACAATCGACCTGTAAAAATCGACCCATGGCAATAGGACACTACATCAAGGAAATCGGACGCGGCAAAGATGGCGCGCGTTCACTCACACGCGCGCAGGCGGCTGACTTGTTCGGTCAGGTGCTGGACGGAACCGCCACCGATCTGGAAATCGGCGCTTTTTGCCTGGCCATGCGCATCAAGGGTGAAACTGCACAGGAGATGGCGGGTTTTCTGGATGCCACCCACCAGCGCCTGCACAAGCTGCCAGCCAGCGAAAAGCCCACCATCGTCATACCCAGCTACAACGGCGCTCGCAAACTGCCGGTCCTCACACCCCTTTTGGCACTGCTGCTGGCTCGCGAGGGTCTGCCGGTGCTGGTGCACGGAACAGCCACCGAATCGCGCCGCGTTTATACGTCAGAAGTGCTTCTAGCCCTCGGAGTACCTGCGCAAGCAGCTATTGAATCCATAGCATCTGGCAACGTGGCTTTTGTTCCTACGTCGTTGCTGCACGGTGGTTTGCAGCGACTGCTGGACGTGCGCCGTGTGGTTGGCTTGCGCAACACGGCCCACAGCCTGGTCAAATTGATGAACCCGGTACAGGGCAAAAGCCTGCTGGTCACCAGCTACACACACCCCGAATACGCCGTATCCATGGCCGAGACCCTGGCGCTGATGGGCGGTAATGCCTTGCTGCTGCGCGGCACCGAGGGTGAGGCCGTGGCCGACGCCCGACGCACCCCCACCATGCAGGGCTTTGTGAGCGGGAGGGTGGTGGACTACCAGGAGTCACAACACGGTTCGTTAACCAGCCTGCCGAACCTGCCCAATGCCATCGACGCCGATAGCACCGCTGCCTATATCCGCCAGGTGATGGACGGTGCGGAACCCGTTCCGACACCCATCACCCAGCAAGTGGCCCACATCTTGCATTTGGTGCAAGCACTATGAAACACGATTTATCCAGCACTCCAGCCCGCGGCCATGTGACATTGGTCGGCGCAGGTCCGGGCGACCCGGAGTTGCTGACCATCAAGGCACTCAAAGCCATTCAGAGTGCCACGGTTGTAATGGTCGATGACCTGGTGAACGAGGCCATCGTCGCCTTTGCGTCGCCCTCTGCACGCATCGTCTACGTGGGCAAGCGCGGCGGGTGCAAATCTACACCGCAGTCGTTTATTGAAAAGCTCATGGTCACGGCCGCGCTGGAAGGCGAAAACGTGGTGCGCCTCAAGGGTGGCGACCCGTTTGTCTTTGGGCGCGGTGGTGAAGAGCTGGAGGCTTTGCATGCTGCCGGAGTGCGCGTCACTGTCATCAATGGCATCACAGCGGGTCTGGCTGCGGTCTCGTCTCTGGGGGTCCCACTGACGCACCGTGAATATGCGCACGGAGTCGTGTTCGTCACCGGCCACGCCAAACCGGGTTCCATGGGCACCGACTGGCGCGCCCTGGCAACCACCGCCCGGCAAGCCAAGCTCACGCTGGTGATCTACATGGGAGTCAGCGGTGCCGCCACCATCCAGCGCGAACTGATGCACGGCCTGCATGCCGACACACCGGTGGCCATCATCCAGAATGCCACCCTGCCTCAGCAGCGCCACGCCGTGTGCACGCTGTCTGAATTGCATTCCACGATTGAGCGCGAGCAACTATGCAGCCCCAGCGTGATTGTGGTGGGCGACGTGCTGCAGGGCCTGCTGGCTGCGGGCCTGGAAGTCGACAGCACTCCCGCCTACGCACGCACTGCGTGAGCCATACGCCTCAGGGTGCCAGCGCAGCCGCTTCTGCCTTGCAATCACCGCTGGCGTGCAGGTTTTTGCTGCGGGCGTCCGCCACTTCAGCTTTGGCGGCCGCCAGTTGCGCGGTAAACATAGGGTCGGTGTGCAAAACCGCCACGGCCGCAGAACCCATCACCCGTCCCGCGTCCACGTCGCTTTGCCAGTGCACGCCGCAAACCACGCGGCTTTGACCAAAGGCATATCCGCGGGCCAGCAAAGCATTGGCACGCTCGGGCGCCACTTCGCTCAACACCAATGCCCAGGCCCAACCCAAGGCCGCGTTACCGGAAGGGTAGGAGCCGTCTTTGCTCAAAGTCGCTTCTTCAGCAGGTGTGCAAGAGGAATCTCCTTGGGCGACAAAGGGGCGCTTGCGGTTGTAGCTGTCTTTGGCGGCATAGGTGGACAAGCCTGCATCCAGCAAGGTGCGCCGCAGCAACATGTTCAGATGCGGTGTCTGCTCCTGCGAGATCGGCAAG
>CAJAVE010000083.1 GCA_903945325.1 uncultured beta proteobacterium
GTCAGGTCGATGAAGCGGTGTACCTGCTCAATCACCGGCCTCGAAAATGCCTGGGTTATCGCACACCGCATGAGGTGTTCTACAACCTACCTGTGAGACCACTTACACTGCATTCCGTTGCACTTTGTACTTGAATCCGCCATCAAATTGGCCTTTAGCCCCCGTAGGATATGCGTAGACAGCTATATTGTTGATAGCAACATTACATACGCCGCGCTGGGACGGGTGCAAGGTTTCGCGGATGGAACACCAAGAATCGGTATTCTTTGACGCCACGAGCAAGCGCTCGGTAAACTGATTGACTCAATCATTTAACCAAAGGAATCGGCTGATGCGGCGTCCACCGTCATCGTGCCGGGCAACATCATGGCAACCGGCCTTTGGACCAAAGAGCAAATCAAGCTAGCCTTCCACTTGTATTGCCAAATTCCCTACGGGCGAATCTATGGCCGCAACCCAGAGGTCATGGCCCTTGCCAAGGTGATTGGCCGAACGTCGGATGCGGTGGCGATGAAGATGCTGAATATCGCCAGCCTCGATCCCGCCATCACCAGCACTGGGCGTTCCGGGTTGGGGAATGCGTCCGTGCTGGATCGTGCTGTTTGGGATGAGTTCCATTCAGACTGGGAACGATTGGCGGTCGAATGTCAGTTGCTGCGTCAGCAATTGGATCACGGTGACCCGCCAGAACTGGAGACCGAGAACGACTCGATTTGGTCAGAAGATTTCACCGGCGAGACACGACAAGTACTGACAACGCAACGTGTCAAACAACACTTTTTCCGACGTGCTGTGCTCAGTAGCTACCGCGGCCGGTGCTGTATGTCAGGACTTTCTGATTCGCGGTTATTAATTGCCAGTCATATCGTGCCGTGGCGCAGTGACAAGGCCAATAGACTGAACCCAAGCAACGGACTTTGCTTGTCAGCCATCCATGACCGAGCGTTTGACAAGGGGCTGATATCGCTAACTGACGACTGGAGAATAATTTTGTCAAACGATTTGCGCGCGCAGGATGAGCCCTTTATGAAAGCCATCTTTTTGCCACTTGAAAACAAGCAAATTGAAATGCCCGAAAGATTTCGACCTGAACCCGTGTTCTTGGCGCACCATCGATCTGATATTTTTCTGGGGTCTAGTTCGCCGTAGAAGGGCGAACATTTGACAGAGCCAGAACGCTACGACACCCGAATTGGGCAAGGGCAAAACGGGTTACAGTTGCTTTGATTGTCATTGCAAGAAGACCGAAATGACGCACAAAAAATATGGCCAATGCCCCTGCAAATCTGTTCATCTACGAAATATTTGCCGATGAACGCAAGATAGGCATTACCGTTGCCAGCGATGTGAAGTCGGCTCTGGAGTCAGCCCACAGCGCGACCACGCGCCATACCGAATCCAAGATGGATGTCTCGTGTGACTTTGAGGGCTTGATAGCCCGACCGCTTGGCGCCGTTTCCACCCCGATCGGCGAACGGCTGAAAAAAACCGATGAAAACCGGCTCTAGCCCCCGTAGAAAGTGCGTAAAGCGCTACTAACTTAATAGCAAATTAGCTGGTGCGACGGGGTGTCATTGGGCCACGTCCTTCGATGTGGCGGAAGTTGATGCGGCCCTTGCTCAGGTCATAGGGCGACAACTCCAGCGACACCTTGTCACCCGCCAGAATACGAATGTGGTTCTTGCGCATCTTGCCAGCGGAGTAGGCAATCAGCTGGTGACCGTTATCCAGCGTCACCCGGAACCGCGTGTCGGGCAACACCTCGTTGACGACGCCCATCATCTCGATCAAGTCTTCTTTAGCCATGGTGAAACTCCTGTAAAAGTAATCGGTTCAATGGGTGCGCGTGGTCGCGTGTACCCAGTCAATGCCCTGCGCAATCGAAAACTGTGCGGCGGCATCGTGCGAAGGAAATTCTTCGTGAAAACGCATCACACGGTCCGTGCAAGCGCTCCCGCGGCCGCTGGCGATGGACACCTGTGCTGCAAACTGCCCACATGGTAATTGACGGGGGCAGGCTGCGATGCGGTATTTGCCCATCGTAAGGGGCGTCTGTTCAATAGTCTTAGTAAAAATCATCAAAAATTCAAATGGGCCGTGAGCAATATGGCTCTTGGGACCCGATCAACATTGGCATGCCCCATGCCGGGGAATCCACTCAGTCCACCCGTCCGGGAGTTCACAATGAACCGCGAAATGGGTCTGCGCCATAGCAGGGGCGGCAACAACAGAGGGGAAAAGCCACTACGCCGTGAGAGGCTTCGTGAAAGCGCAATTGAGGGGCTGGACTGAAAACCCCTCTGCCGGGGGTGCTTGCGCCAAACCAGAGTTTGCCGCGCGGTCAGTCGCCAAAAGCGATCGGCTAATGTAACACGATCACCATAAGCTCGCCCAATGTGTTGTGTTTTGGCACCACACCGCATGCGTGACGCCTAGACCTTCGCCTCGGCCTTGGCAACAACCGGCTTCTTCGCGCTTTTCGCTCCGGGCTTGGGCATGGGTTTAAGTTTGGCAGTGGGCGCCTCCAAGGCAGCTTTGGCGCGCGCCGCAAGCGCCAGGCTACGCACGTTCTCAATATCCGCATCACTGAATGGCCCGTTAACGCCCGATATGGCGGCCAGTTTCATACCGTGCTTCAGGCCCAACTGGTAAATCTCGCGCACCTTCTCCCACTCAATCGCCCGGCCGACCGTGAAGTTCTCAAACCGCCCCTCCAGCGCCAGCACAATGGTTTCCGCCAGGCAGGCGTAGGCAACGCCCTTGGGCAGACCGATGTTTTTCATCTGCACATCGCCAGGCAACAGGATCTCGCCCGATTCGATCACCAGCACGTCCGGGCGCTTGGCCACCTCAGAGGCCGGCAGGTCCAGGGGCCGCGCCACGTCGGTGATCACGCATCCCGGCTTCACCTTCATGATGTCCAGAACCTTCTTCCCCGCGCCAGACGTGGCGGTAACGATCATGTCCATCTCGGCAATGTCTTTGTCCGCACGGGCCGACAGAAAGACCTTGGCGTCGGGTGTCTCCAGCAGAATCGACTCTTTGAGCGCCAGCAACTTGGCGGTCTCGGGCGACACCATGTACACCTCTTCGGCCGCTTTGGCCAGCAAACGGGCACACACCGAGCCAATTGCTCCGGTTGCCCCCACCACCATGGCCTTGAACTTCACCCGCTGCTTGCCCTTTGGCGCAGGCAGCAAGCGCATGCGCAGCAACGCATCGTGCGCCGCCCACAGGGCACCCGACGCGCTGTAGCTGTTGCCGGTCGTAATGGGTAGCGGAGCCCGCTTGGCCACCGTCAATCCGGCGTCACCCACCACTTTGGTGAAAGCACCCAGGCCCATGATCTGGGCACCCAGACGCTTGGACATGGCCGCCGCATCCAGCAGGCGCCGATAGGTGAATTCCGGGCTGTGGCGCATGATTTCCTTGGGCGTTCCCCCCACAGAGATCAGCCAGCCTTCAGCCTCAACACCGGTCGGTGATTGAATACCCGTTACCCGTGAATAGACAAACGGCGGAGCATAGGCCATGGCCTTCTCCAGCGTATTCATCAATACCGGCGGTGACACCTGGGACAGCAATTCAATGGGCTTGACCTTCTTGAAATACTCTTGCGACAGCGGATGAATGACAAACGCAAATCGGTTCACCCGGTGAAAACCGTTGGGGTGGATGATGCGCGGCTCCGATTGCAAGCCGGCAATGATCTCCAGGTAGTCGTCCTCCAGAATGTCAATTCCCCGCTTTCCGGTGGCAGCCATGATCATGGCGTCCAGCAGATTGGCGCCCAGCACATGGCCGTGCATCACTGGCGACCCATCAATGATGGTGGCAACACCCTTGTCGCGCATCTGCGCAATGCGCTCGTCATTCACCGTGGCGGTAATGACCGTTTTGCCCGCCAGTTCCTCCAGACCAAAGTCGTCGAGTTCATGCACCGGCGCCACAATGACGGTGGCTTTCTGCATGGCCTTGCGTAGCACAAACCGCGTCCACTCCTTCACAGGGCCAGAGGCCATGGCGGCGGGCAGCGTCCAGTTTTTGACATAGTGGGCGCCGTTGGCATACAGATTCAGCGCGTCCACGGAACCCAGCAACTTGGGCACACCCAATTGCAAAAGCGGGTCGGCAAACTGCAGGTTGGAGGTGTATTCGGCAATCGACAGGGCGAGCTTGTAATCGGTCATGCCCGAGAAAAACAGCACCCGCGCATTGTTGAAAAAGCTGCCCAGGTGCGTTTGCGCATGGCGCACCGCCCACTCCTGAAAAATATCGCCCAAACGACCACCCGTGGTCACCGGAACCTGGGTCGCCACGGCCTTGAGGCGCGCACTGTCTTTCTCGATAAAGCGGCGCGACCCCACCTTGTAGCTGTCTTTCAGCACGCCCAGACCGATCGCTGCGGCCTTCTTGTCCCACTGTTTGATCAGCTTGACAGCCGCCGGCGTACTGCCATTGGTGCCAACCCGCCGCACGTGCAACTTCTCGCCCAGAAACTCGGTTACGAAATCAAAATCCTGGCTGCTGGAACCCAGGCTGATGCTGACGACATGCTTCATGGTGCTGAAAGTTTATGTTGGAACAGGTTCTAAATTTTTTCACCAAATGACCCGTGTCAACACCGATTGGCTCAAACTTTTTACTCACGCGCGCTTTACAGGCACCAAAAACCACACAAACGCAACGACCTGCGCAGCCAGCAAAGCAGAAAACGTTGCTTTGAACGCATCCGCGCGGCCCATGCCGCCCAATACAAACGCATCCACCGCGGCACCGATGCCCCATTGAAGCAAGAAGGCCCCCACAAACACCAGCAAATTCAGCGCGGTGTTGACGCGACCTGACAGCGCCACGGGAAACGCCGCTGCCAGCTGTGAATACGCCACATTTCCCAGGCTGAAAGACAAGCCCAACAACGGCCACAACCACACCGCCGGCGCCACCCCCAGGATGATGGCCAACTCCACCACCAGCGCCAAACCCATTCCCACGGTCAGCAGGGTCATGGGCGATATGCCGCGGCGCGCCAAGCCGACCGAACAGGTGGCAACAAACAGAAAACCCACCAGCATGGCAATGGACATCAGCAGCAGAACACCGGCCGCATCGCTTCGTGAAACATGATTCACCTCCATCAGCCAGGGAACAGCCCACAGACCCTGAACCGCCATGAAGCCTCCCACGGTCAGACTGCCCTGGGGCGCAAACCGCCAGAAGGTGCGGTTGCCATAAATGCTGCCCAGCGTGCGAATCTGCTGACCGAAAGACTCGCCCGATCCCGCCGCAGACTTGTCAGGCACCGTCATCAGGTAGCCCGCTGCCAGCACCAGCAACGCGCCAACCAGCAGAAACACACCACGCCACCCCAGCAGCGGCAGCGCCGCCTCCACCGGAACGCTGGCGGTCAACGCGCCCAGTCCACCCGCCACCATGATGGTGGCTGTGAGTGATGGCATGCGCTCCATGGGAAACCACTGGCTGAAGGCTTTGAAACTGGCCATCAAACAAGCCGAAACACCCAGGCCAATCAGGGCGCGCGCCACGGCAAGGGTCTGCAAAGTGGTCCCCACCGCAAACAAAGCACAGCCGCCAGCAGCAACGAGCAAAAGGGCCGCCTCGACCTTGCGCGGCCCAAAGCGGTCCAGCAATAGCCCCAGCGGCAACTGGAACAGGCCAAACGCCAGAAAATAGGCCGAAGTCAGCATTCCCAAACCGGCGGCAGTGATGCTCAGCTCCTGCATCAATTCCGGCGCAATCACCGCATTGACGCTGCGAAGCCCGTACGAAAGGAAGTAGCCCACGGCATAGGCCGGTACCAATCGAAACCAAAGGCGCAAAGTGTCGTTCATGCACCGGATTGTCGCGGATCAACGACATTCGCAAAGTACGAGCAGGGTCCAAGAAATAGACCTGCGACAATTTTTCCAGCCGCAGACTCTGGCGCAAATTCATGCCAGGGTTTAGAGTCGCGCAGCGACGCCCAACAATTAGCGGCCAGCCTTCAAACCATGAATAACCTAAAAATTTCGACCCGCCTGCTCCTGCTGCTGAGCATTTTTTCCCTACTGCTGGTCGCAATTGGCGTCATGGGACTGACCGGCATAGCGCGATCCAACGAATCACTGCACACTGTGTATGTTGACCGCACGCTGCCTATGGAGACACTCTCGAACGTGCTGGTCATGCAGTTGCGCAACCGTCAGCTGATCGGTGACTCGCTGCTGGACCCGACCGAAGAAACCTACGCCAGAAATAGCGCTGCCATTGAGGCCAACATTGTTGAGATCGGCAAACTGTGGGACAGCTACATGGCATCTCAGCTTACAGCTGGAGAAAAGGCGCTTGCCACTACAGTAGCCGAAGCGCGCTCCGCCTATGTGCAGCAAGGACTCAGACCCGCCATTGCAGCACTCAAGGCCAACGACTGGGCAGAAACCTCGCGCATCAACGTGGAACTATTGGCGCCACTCTATGCCAAACTACGCGCATCCCTCGAGCCACTGGTCAAACTACAGGTAACCGAGGCCAAAAGGGAATACGACAACGCAGTCGACCGATACGAATCCTTTCGCTTGATCGCGATAGCGTCCATCGTAGTGGGATTGGTCTTGGGCTGGATATTTGGTCTGGCCCTGTTGCGCAGTCTTTCCCGTTCACTCAACAACGCGGTGGACATCGCCCATGCGGTCGCCAAGGGCGACTTGACCCAAACCATTTATTCGAATGGCAAAGATGAAGTCGCCCAACTGCTGAAAGCCCTTGAAGCGATGACGCAGTCGTTGGTATCAGTCGTCTCCAATGTGCGCCAGGGCTCGGAAGGCGTGGCCACGGCCAGTGCGGAAATTGCCCAGGGCAATAACGACCTGTCGGCCCGCACCGAGCAGCAAGCCAGTGCGCTGGAACAAACGGCAGCATCCATGGAAGAGCTGGGATCGACCGTCCGGCAAAACGCCGACAGCGCCCGCACCGCCAACCAGTTGGCCGTGAGCGCATCAACCATTGCAGTAGAAGGCGGCAACGTGGTGGGTCAGGTGGTTGAGACTATGCGCGACATCAATGCGTCGTCGCGCAAGATCTCCGACATCATTCAGGTTATTGACGGCATTGCTTTCCAGACCAACATCCTGGCCCTGAATGCAGCGGTCGAAGCCGCCCGGGCCGGAGAACAGGGCCGTGGTTTTGCGGTGGTTGCCAGCGAGGTTCGCTCCCTGGCGGGACGCTCCGCCGATGCAGCCAAAGAAATCAAGAGCCTGATCAATGCCAGCGTTGAGCGTGTCGAACACGGCACGACCCTGGTCGATCAGGCCGGCGCCACCATGACCGAAGTAGTGAGCAGCATCAAGCGCGTGACCGACATCATGGGTGAAATCAGCGCCGCCAGCAACGAGCAGGCGCTAGGTGTCGCGCAGGTCGGTGAAGCCGTCACGCAAATGGACCAGACCACCCAGCAAAACGCGGCGTTGGTAGAAGAAATGGCCGCAGCCGCAAGCAGCCTCAAAAGCCAGGCCCAGGAACTGGTGCAGACCGTCGCAGTATTCCAGTTGGGGAACACGCCTGCACTGCGCGCCAGCATGGCGCCTCGGCAGGTGCCATCGCCCATTCGCACCGCATTGCCACCTACCCGCAAGCTGGCAGTGGCCCGCCCAACCTCCATGCCCGCACAAAAGCGTCCCAGCCTGCCTGCGGCGCCAAAAAAACTGGCACCACCGCAGCCCGCAGCGAAGGCCCCGGCGGCCCAGTCAAACGACGACTGGGAAACGTTCTAACCCCGACCATGCGCCCCAGTGCCTGACTGGGGTATCACTTGCAAGCCCTCGCCAAATTGACCACAATGGGCAAAAGCAGGCAGGGAGTACCAGTTGCACTGGAATCTATTTCAGCAGAGATCCATCAAGACGCGGGTTACCCTTTTCACGCTGGTCATTTTCGTCTGCAGCGTGTGGACTGTGGCGTTCTATGCCAGCCGGATGCTGCGGGACGACATGCAGCAATTGCTGGGCGAGCAACAACGCACGGCAGCAGGCTCTCTGGCAGCCGGCGTCAATGATGACCTGGGTGACCGGTTGCAGGCACTCGAGGCCATAGCCGCCCAGATCACTCCGGCACTGATGGCCAACCCAAAAGCACTGCAATCGGTGCTCGAAGAGCGGCCAGTCTTGCATACGCTTTTCAATGCGGGCGTCACTGTTGGCACGCCCGACGGTACGGCCATTGCAGATGCGCCCCAAAGCAACGGGCGGTTGGGCCTCAACTTTCTCCAGATCGCCTATCTCGCAAACACCCTGAAAGAAGGCAAAAGCGTGATCGGACCGCCCGGCGTTGGCCCTGTTCTGAAAAAACCTGTGGTCACCATGGGCGTGCCTATTCGCAACCCGCTGGGCACGGTAATAGGCGCGTTGGTGGGTGTAACCCGGCTTGATCTGCCTAATTTCCTGGACAAACGCATTCAGAACTTCCATGGCCGCACTGGCGGCTACCTGCTGGTTGCACCGCTCCAGCGACTGGTTATCACCGCCAGTGACAAAAGCCGCGTGCTGGAAATGCTTCCTGCTGCGGGGGTGAGCCCAACGCTGGACCGGTTCATAGACGGCTACGAAGGCTCCGATGTCTTCATCAACCCGGTGGGTGTGAAAGTCCTTGCATCGACCAAAACGGTGGCATTGTCGGGGTGGTACGCGGCGGCCATATTGCCCACGGCAGAAGTCTTTGCACCCATTGAAGATATGCAAAAGCGCATGCTGCTGGCCACCTTGGCTCTGACCGTGGTCGCGACTGGTTTGACCTGGTGGATTCTGCGGCGCGAGATTTCGCCCCTGCTCGACGCCGCCAACACATTGGCCAAATTGCCAGCCGCAGGGCACCCCATGCAAGCCCTGCCCATCGCCCAGAACGATGAAGTGGGCCGCTTGATCGGCGGCTTCAACCGCCTCCTGGAAACGCTTTCCCAGCGGGAACGCGAATTGCAGGACAGTGAAGAGCGCTTTCGCACCCTGATGGAGAAAATTCCTGGCGTCGCCGTACAGGGTTACGCGATGGACGGCACCGTGACCTTCTGGAACGCCGCCGCAGAGCACCTCTATGGCTACAGCGCAGCCGAAGCCCTGGGCGGCAATCTGCTGGAGCTGATCATTCCGCCCGAGATGCGCCAAGGCGTGGCCGATGCCATGCAGCAGATGGCACAGACCCGTGAACCGATACCCGCTGGTGAACTGATGCTGCAAACCAAGAGCGGCGCACGCGTGCCGGTGTTCTCCAGCCATGCCCTGCTCAAGCCACCGGGCCAGCCGCTTGAACTGTTTTGCCTGGATATTGACCTGAGCGAAACCAAACGAGCCCAGGAGCAGGTGCGCCAGCTCGCGTTCTACGACCCCCTGACCGGCCTGCCCAACCGCCGCCTGCTGGGCGACAGACTGAGCCAGACCATGGCCGCCAGCAAACGCAGTGGCGTCTTCGCAGCGCTGATGTTTCTGGACCTGGACAATTTCAAGCCACTCAACGACGCCCATGGCCATGGCGTAGGCGACCTGCTGCTCATCGAGGTGGCCCGGCGCCTGTGCGCCTGTGTGCGCGAAATGGACACCGTGGCCCGCTTTGGTGGCGACGAGTTTGTGGTGATGCTGGGCGAACTCCACA
>CAJAVE010000084.1 GCA_903945325.1 uncultured beta proteobacterium
GGGCCGCCTTGCTGTGTATCATTGCCATCGGTTCACCCAATCACCCCTAGGAGGTTCACACCATGGCACTGATGGATTTCATCAAGAAACAGTTCATAGACATCATTCAGTGGACCGAAGACGGTGACGGCACACTGGCCTGGCGCTTCCCCATGCGCGACATGGAAATCCAGAACGGCGGACAGCTGGTGGTGCGTGAATCACAAATGGCGATCTTCGTGAACGAAGGCAAGGTGGCCGATGTGTTTGGCCCCGGCACCCACAAGCTCACCACCCAGACCCTGCCCGTGCTGACCTATTTGAAGAACTGGGACAAGCTGTTTGAGTCCCCGTTCAAGAGTGATGTGTATTTCTTCAGCACCCGCCAGCAGATCGACCAGAAATGGGGCACGCCCCAGCCCATTACCATCCGTGACAAGGACTTTGGCGCTGTGCGGCTGCGCGCCTTTGGCAACTACGCCTTCCGCATTGCGGACCCCAAGCTGTTCCATACCGAGATTTCGGGCACCCGCGAGGAATACACGGTAACTGACGTCGAGGGCCAGCTGCGTGGCCTGGTGCTGCAAAACATCAGCGATGCGGTGGCCAGCAGCGGCATTCCGTTCCTCGACCTTGCGGCCAACCAGATGGAGTTTGCCAAGGCGTTGCGTGAGCAACTCGATCCCGAGATGGCCAAGCTCGGCCTGAAGATCGAAAGCATGACGGTTCAGAGCGTCTCGCTACCCGAAGAGCTACAGAAGATTCTGGACCAGAAGATTGGCATGGGCATGGTCGGCAACGATATGGGCAAGTTCATGCAGTACCAGACGGCGCAGGCTATTCCCAAGTTTGCAGAAGGTGGCGGCGGTGGTGGCAGTGGCATTGCCGGTGACGCCATGGGCCTGGGTGCCGGTGTGGCACTGGGCCAGGTACTGGCTCAAAATCTGCAGGCCGGTTTGCAGACCCATGCGGCACCGGTCGCAGCAGCGCCCGCAGTGGCCGCGCTGAAACCCGAAGACATCATGGCCACTCTGGAGAAGCTGGCGGATCTCAAGGGCAAGGGCATTCTGACGCCCGAAGAGTTCGACGCCAAGAAGGCCGAGTTGTTGAAGAAGCTGGTGTAGCTGGGTTTCGGGGGCGGGCCCGGTAGGGGCGGCAGAGCGTTCTGCTGCGTGTCCCCCGGCCTGCGGCCTCCTCCTTGACCTTCGCATAACGCTCTACCGCCCCTACCTCCTTGGCTAACGAAAACACCGCTGCCCAACGCGCTTACCGGGCGCCCTGCCCGGGATGTGGCGCGCCGGTAGAGTTTCGGTCGGCCCAGTCCACGCATGCGGTGTGCGGCTACTGCCAGAGCACGGTGGTGCGCGATGGCGACGTGCTCTCGCGCATCGGCAAGATGGGCGAGCTGTTTGACGACCACAGCCCCTTGCAGCTGTTTACCTCTGGCACCTACAACAAACGCCATTTCACGCTGATCGGGCGCCTGCAATACAAAACGGCCGAAGGTACCTGGGCCGAATGGAACGCCCTGTTTGACGACGGGCAGTCAGGCTGGCTGGCCGAAGACAACGGTGCCTATGTCTTTACCCAACCCGATACGGTGCAGCGCAACATGCCGCCGGCCGACCGGTATGTACTGGGCAAGCAGGTCGGTGTCAATGGCAAACCCTTCAGCGTGGCCAGCAATGTTTCGGCGATGCTCATCAGTGCACAGGGTGAGTTGCCCAAGCTGCCACCTTTGGGTCAAGCCTTTGACGTGGTGGAGCTGCGCAGCGCCAGTGGCGAAGTACTTAGCATCGACTACACCGCCACACCGCCCGTGGTCTCCCAGGGCAAGGCGGTCCTGCTGGATGACCTCGCGTTCAAGGGCCTGAAGGACGAGTCGGTCAAAGACGAAACAGGCCGCCAATTCAATTGCCCGCATTGCGGCGCACCAGTCGCCGTGGCGCTGGCCACCAGCAAAAGCATCACCTGCGGTAGCTGCAACAGTCTGATTGATCTGAGCCAGGGTATCGGTGGTGAACTCAAGTCCGCCATTCAGGACGAGCCCATCAATCCGCTGATTCCCCTGGGGACACTGGGCCAGTTGCAGGGAACGCAATGGCAGGTGGTAGGCTTCCAGCACCGCATGGGTGTGGCGCCGGGAGATGACGAGCACTTTGGCTGGAGCGAATACCTGCTCTACAACCAGAAGCGGGGCTTCAGTTTTCTGGTGGACTCCGAAGAGGGCTGGAGCCTGGTGCGTCCCACCACCGGTGCGCCCACAATGACCAGTTCCAGTGCGACCAGCGCCAGTTACATGGGCACCAATTACACGCTGAAGTACAGCTACCAGGCAGAGACCAATTACGTGTGCGGCGAGTTTTACTGGCCGGTGACCCGGGGTCAGAAGACCGCCAACAAAGACTTTGCCAACGGCCGGCGCCTGTTGTCGATGGAAAAAAGCGACAGCGAGCTGGTGTGGTCCAGTGGCGACCAACTGGCCAGCGACGTCGTGGCCAAGGCCTTTGGCCTGGAGGACAAGAAGGAATTGCTGACCCGCAGTGATGCGTCCCCTTTCAGTCCAGCCCGCAGTGTTGGGATTGGTACCATCATTGTGGTGCTGGTCATTCTGCTGATACTGTTGTCCCTGATCAGCCGTTGCTCCCGTTGCGACCCGCGGGTGGAGAACTGCTCGTCTTCCAGCTCACGCAGTTCGGGCGGATCGTTTGGCGGTTTTTCCGGTGGTGGTGGCCACAAGTAATGCAATCCCTTTTTCGTTTTGTAGGAGAGTCTCATGGGCTTTGAAATGTTAAAACCCGGCGCGGTTCTCGCCTCGCTGGTGTTTGCGCTGATCGGCGTAGCGGTTTTCTGGCTGTGTTTTGTCATCATCGACAAAATCACCCCCTACGATTTATGGGGCGAGATCGTCGAGAAGCAGAACGTGGCGCTGGCGCTGGTGGTGGCCGCCATGAGTTTGGGCATCTGCGTGATTATTGCCGCCGCTATCCATTAGGCCTCCACTTGAGCCGCAGCCCCAGACCGCTGGAAGTCACGCTACTGGCCAGCGTGTTCGTGGTGGCCGCCTGCGGTCTGGTGTACGAGCTGGCGGCAGGCGCCCTGGCTTCTTACCTGTTGGGCGATTCGGTCCTGCAGTTCTCCACGGTTATAGGCAGCTACCTGTTTGCCATGGGCGTGGGCTCCTGGCTGTCGCGGTTTTTTGATCGCCAGTTGCCGGCGCACTTTTTGCGTATCGAGTTGCTGGTGGCGCTGGCTGGTGGTTTTTTGCCAGCTCTGCTGTTCCTGGCAAACGCCTACACGCCGGGAGCCTTCCGGTTTTTACTCTATGCCATGGTGGGTGTGGTTGGCATCCTGGTGGGGCTGGAAATTCCGCTGGTCATGCGTATTCTCAAACGCGAAGTGGCGCTCAAAGACCTGGTGTCGCAGGTGCTGACTTTTGACTATCTGGGCGCGCTGGCGGTATCCGTGGCCTTTCCGCTACTGCTGGTGCCGCAGTTGGGGTTGATCCGCACGGGCCTGCTATTTGGCCTGCTCAATGCGGCGGTGGCATTCTGGACGCTGTGGGTGTTTCGCGATGAGTTGCGCCGCTTCGCTGCGCACGCATGGGCTTGCGTGTTCACGGTGGGCGCGCTGGCCGCCGGTTTTGCCGTGGCAGACCAGATCACCACACTGGCTGAGGACAAGTTCTACCACGACCGTATCGTGCTGGCAGCCACCTCGCCCTACCAGCGCATCGTCGTCACCAACGGGCGAGCCGGGCACAAACTCTTCCTCAATGGAAACCTGCAGTTTGCCGAGCGCGATGAATACCGTTACCACGAGGCCCTGGTTCACCCGGCCATGTCAGCCTTTGGCGCGCCGCGCAGGGTGGCCGTGCTGGGTGGTGGGGATGGCATGGCGGTGCGCGAGATTCTCAAATATCCCAGTGTCGAAAGTGTGACCCTGGTGGAACTGGACCCCAACATGACCGGCCTGTTCGCCAACGACCCGGCCATGGCCGCGTTGAACGCGGGTGCTCTGCGTTCGCCGAAGCTGCGCATCGTGAATACAGACGCATTTCAGTGGCTGCAGGTTGACGACAAGGCGGAGCCAGAGATGTTTGATGTGATCGTGGTGGATTTTCCCGACCCCACCAATTTTTCCATCGGCAAGCTCTACACCAACAGCTTCTATTCGCTGCTGGCGCAGCGCCTCTCACGCAGTGGCTATGCCGTTATTCAGACCACCTCGCCGCTGGTGGCACGGCAGAGTTTCTGGACTGTGGCCGCTACCATTGAGTCGGCTGGTCTGCAAGCCACGCCGTACCACGCCAATGTGCCTACCTTTGGCGAATGGGGCTACATCATTGCCAGCCATCGGCCTTGGCACAGGCCTTCCAAATTACCCGACGGGCTGCGTTTTCTGGGAACGGATACCCTGCCTCTGCTGTTTGACTTTCCCAAAGACATGTCGCGGGTTCCGGCAGAAGTCAACCGCCTGTCCAATCAGGTACTGGTGACAACCTATGAGCAGGAGTGGGGCCGGGTTGGGCCCTGATAATGAAGCGATGAAAGTTTTTGGAATCGCCGGTCACTCCGGCATGGGCAAGACCACGCTGCTGGAGCGGCTCGTCCCCGAGTTGACCGGGCGCGGCCTGTCGGTGTCGCTGATCAAGCACAGCCATAAATCGATTGACATCGACCGCCCTGGCAAAGACTCCTACCGCCTGCGCGAAGCCGGTTGCAGTGAAGTGGTCTTGCTGGGCAATGAACGCTGGGCGCTGATGCACGAGTTGCGCGGCGCGCCCGAGCCTTCGCTGGACTATTTGATTGGCCGACTACAGCCCTGTGACCTGGTGCTGGTGGAGGGCTTTAAGGAAGGCCATTTCCCCAAAATTGAGGTGTGGCGCGCAGAGCTGGGCCGCGAAACCCTGTGGCCGCAGTGGCCGGGCATCATGGGCATCGCTTCGGACGCTATTGGCACACCGGCAGACCCCCAGCACGGTCAGCCACTGCCCCTCTGGTTTGACCTGACCGACACGCGCGCCATTGCAGATTGTGTGGTTGCACACGCCATGGCGGTCTGAGTCATGGCGGCGTGGAGCGGCTTGTGATCCCTCGCCGCCAATTTTTGGCCACTGGCCTGGGTGCAGCATGGGCTGCAAGCGGTTGCCAACCCGCTGCGCACGCCAACGCCCACATCCAGGGCGGGTTTACCGGCGTGCAGCCCGAGCGGGGCCATTGGTTGCGCGACGGTGTGCAGGGCGGCAAAGGCTGGCCCACGCCCACCAGGACCTTGAAGACACGGGTGTTGATTGCAGGCGGCGGTGTGGCCGGTCTGGCAGCCGCACGCGCCCTGCGCCTGCAGGGCATGAATGACTTTGCCCTGCTGGAGCTGGAAGACTCGGCGGGTGGCAACAGCCGGGGCGGTGAGATAGCGGGCCTGCCCTGCCCCCTGGGCGCACATTACCTGCCCCTGCCGGGTGACGACGCTCCCGAGGTGCAAGACCTGCTGGAAGAGCTGGGTCTGCGCACACGCGTGGCCGGCCGTTGGCAGTACGACGAGCGCCACCTGTGCCACAGCCCGCAAGAGCGCCTGTTCTTCAACGGCGAGTGGCAAGATGGTTTGCTACCTCTGCAGGGCGTGGGCGCAGACACCCTGGCGCAGTACGAACTATTTGCCCGGCTGGTGGAACAGGCACGCAAGACTGCCCGTTGGACGATTCCGGTGCAAAAAACGGCTCTAGCCCCCGTGCAACATGCGCTAGCAGCTACTACTTTCATAGCGTATCTGGACCAACACGGTCTGAACGATCACCACCTGCGCTGGTACCTGGACTACTGCTGCCGCGACGACTATGGTGCCGGTATCGCCACCGTGTCGGCCTGGGCGGGAATTCACTACTTTGCCAGTCGCCACGGCTTTCATGCGCCGGGCACCGAGGGCGCCGAGCGCGAAGGGCTGCTCACCTGGCCCGAGGGCAATGCCTGGCTCACCCGCCGCATGGCCGCGCCATTGGGTGAGCGCCTGCATACCGGCCGTGTGGTGGTGCGCATCGCCAGTGCCAGGCATGGCGCTGAGGTGGACGCCTTCAACACCGCCACCCAGACGCTGGAGCGATGGCAGGCGCAGCGGGTTGTAGTGGCACTGCCGATATTTGTGGCTGCGCGCGTGGTTGAAAACCCGCCCGAATTTTTGCGCCAGGCCAGTCGCCAGATTGCCTATGCGCCGTGGCTGGTGGCCAATATCCATCTGCAAAGCCCCTTGCACGACCGCCCCGGTGCCGCACCGAGCTGGGACAACGTGTTGTATGACGATGCCCGGGGCCAGGGCGGCCTGGGTTATGTGGACGCCACGCACCAAAGCCTGTTGTCGACTCCTGGGGCCACCGTGCTGACCCACTACCGCGCGCTGGGCGACTTTTCTGGTGATGCGGCCCTGGGGCGCAAGCGGCTTCTTGAGCGGCCGTGGGGTGCCTGGCGGGACGACACACTGTCCGATTTGTCACGCGCCCATCCGGATCTGGCATCCAAAGCCACCCGCATGGACATTACCCGTTATGGCCACGCCATGGCCATCCCCACACCGAATATTAATGGTCAAATCGGGCTGCAGCCCCCGTCCACTGTGCGCAAGCAGCTCCTAAAAAAGGAGCAAGATACTGCCCGACCGGGCCTGACCTGGGAGCGCCTGGCATTTGCCCACAGTGATTGGGCGGGCTACTCGGTGTTTGAAGAAGCCTTTACAGCGGGGCACGGGGCTGGGATGCATTCCACGAATCACCCTACTCCATGACGGCAACAATGCTGCTGTAGTCATCCTTCCAGGGCCTAAAGTTGGCCTGTGGGCTGATGCGGGTAGCACTGCCCAGCAGGGGGTTCTGGAAGAATGCCGTGTCACTGCTGATCAGCGCCCAACGCGAGCGCAAAACCAGTTTCTCGGGCTGGCCGACCGCGTCCACCAGTCGAACTTCCTTTTGAAAGTGATCTGCCGCTGTCTTGACCACCGGGCGCAGGTCCAGAAAGCGGTTGGTAATGTGCACTGCCAGCACGCCCTGGGGTTTGAGGTGCCGGAAATACTGGGCAAAAGCCTCGTAGGTCAGCAAATGGATGGGCACCGAGTCACCCGAGAACGCGTCGACCACCAGCACATCCAATTGCTGCGCGGGCTCCAGCTCCAGTTGCAGGCGTGCGTCACCCAGCACGATTTCGGTCTTGGCCGCCGTGCGCGACAGATAGCTGAAATTCTTGTGGGCAATGTCAATGACCAGTGGGTCAATTTCGTACAGCCTGAAGTAATCATCCTTGCGGCCATAGGTCACCAGCGTGCCCACACCCAGCCCAATCACGCCGATGCGCTTCGGCCCATCGACAAGCGCAATCTGCATAGCCTTGCCCGCGCCCCCGTCAGGGCTGTAGTAGGTGGTGGGAAGGTCCAGCTGGTCGGGTGCGGTGAACTGCCTGCCGTGCGTAATCTGCCCATGAAACATGCTGCGGTATCCGTCCTCCACGTTGTTGAACACCTGCAGCGTGCCATAGAAGTTGCGCTGGGTCACCTCGGCTCCCTCGGTCTCTTCCCTATGGTCATCAAAGCGCAACCACGACAGCCCGAGCAGCAGGACGGCCGTGCCCGCCACACTGGCGTACCGCCACAGCGCTCGCGAAAACGTCATGCGGGGAATCACCGCAATCGCAGCCACCAGAGCGGTCAGCACAATCGCAATCGACAGCTCGTAGTTGCTGTTGAACCAGTAGGGTGCAATGACACCGACAAAGAAGCCACCTACCACGCCGCCCACAGACAGCATCAGGTAGTAGCCCGTCAGATGGCTGGGGTGCGGCTGTAACCGGGCCAGCTCACCATGGCACACCATGCAGGCGACGAAAAAAGCGGACAGATTGATGGCCATCGCCAGATAGATCGGCAATGCATTCATGCTGAGCGTGGGCAAATAGGCCATTGCGCCCAGACCCAGCACCAGCAGGGGCAGATAGATCCGGCGCTGGTAGCGTCCATGGCGCTCATAGGCCAGGATGAACGAAAGCAGGTACAGCGCCAAAGGCGCCACCCAGATCATGGGAATGGGCGCAATGTTGGTGGTCAGGAAGCTCGTGTCCGCCACCATCAGGATGGACGGGCAGGCCGCCAGTGCCGCCCACATCAGTTTGTCAGTCCAGCGGGGGGCCGGCCCCTCGTTGTGGGTCTGCATCACGATCGGCTCGCCCTTGCGTCCGCGCCACGCCAGCAAGCCGCAAGCGGCAACAAAACAGGCATACAAACCCGACCACAACCAGGATTGCCACAGCGTCGGAAACACCGGCTCCACGGCAATGGGGTAGGCCAGCAGTGCCAGCATGGAGCCGAAGTTGGACAAGGCGAACAACCGGTAGGGCACCACACCAAAGCGCTCGCGGGCAAACCAGGCTTGCAGCAGGGGCCCGGTGGTGGACAGCACGAAGTAGGGTAGCCCGATGGACACGGTCAGCAAACCCAGAATGCGCAGCGTGGGGTTTTCGGCACCCAGGGGTTTCCAGTCCAGGCTGGGCGCAATCGGGATCAGCAGCAGACTGACCACGAGCAGACTGCCATGCAGCAGGCTTTGGCGGGACGGACTCAGGTAACGGATGACCCAGTGCGAATAGAAGTAACCCAGCAGCAAGACCAGTTGGAAAAACAGCATGCAGGTGGTCCAGACCGCCGCTGAACCGCCAAACCACGGCAAAATCATCTTGCCGATCAGAGGTTGCACCTGAAACAGCAGGAAAGCACTCAGGAAAATAGTCAGCCCGTAGTGGACGGTCAGGCGCAGATTGATGGATTGCATGGAGTGGGCTTGGTCAATTGGGGATCCACGTGTGTGGAGCCCTCAGTTTAGTTCGCTGGGTTGACTACACTCGATACCTCTTCAACGCAACTCCGCAGCGGCCATGGAAATAGCAGTATTGGTGATGATTCTGGCTTTTGTCGGGTATACCTTCCAGGCCCGTGACGAGCGTCGGCGCATCGGTTTACTGGCCCACTACCTGGGCCAGTACCAGATTGAAAAACTCATGGAAACGCTGACCGAAGGCTACATGCGCGCCCTGGGCGAGCCCGACCTGCAACGCCAGGCGCAGATCTGGAGCATCTTGACCACCACCGAGACCGCGCTGTGCGAACAATTCAGGCGCTTTGTCGTCGACTTGGCAAAGCTGGACGGCGACGCAGCACGGGTCAGCAAGCTGCCACTTTCCATCTATTTCACCGCCAAGCTCTTGCCCAACGAGAGCTTCGATCTGCGCAAGATGCTGTCCATCCACGCGCGTGGCATCGACCAGGCCGTCGCCAACAATTCCCAGTGCAGTGCCAAAGACAAAGCCTTTACCGTGCTGGCTGAGATGTTTCTGATGCAGCACACCTGCCACTGGTACTGCAAGTCCAAGGCGGTAGCCTCCACACGCATGGTCTTGCGCCACCAAACGCCGTACGCCAAAGTGCTGGAGTCAGTGGCGCCCGATACGCGCAAAGCGTATTGCGCGTTGGCTGCGCGCTGATCGCCCCCTTTCTTTTTCATAACCCAGGGTCTATTTCTCATGCAGCACGTTGTTTTCAACCAAAAAGGTGGCGTCGGCAAATCCACCATCACTTGTAATCTGGCCGCCATCAGCGCCTGGCAGGGCCTGCGCACGCTGGTGATCGACCTGGACTCCCAGGGCAACTCCACCCGTTACCTTTTGGGCGCCAATATGCCAGACGACATGCCCAATGTGGCGGAGTTCTTTGAGCAAAGCCTCAAATTCACCATCCGCGACAAGTCGGCCAGCGAATACATCGTGCACACCCAGTGGGAAGGCCTGGACGTCATGCCCTCCAGCCCGCTGCTCGATGAGTTGCACGGCAAGCTCGAGTCGCGCCACAAGATCTACAAACTGCGCGATGCGCTGGAGCTGCTGGCCGAAGACTATGACCAGATCTACATCGACACGCCCCCGGCACTGAATTTCTACACCCGCTGCGCGCTGATCGCGGCCCAGGGTTGCCTCATCCCATTTGACTGCGACGACTTTTCGCGCCGCGCGCTCTACACCCTGCTGGAGAACGTGCAGGAAATCCAGGCCGACCACAACTCTGAACTCAAGGTGGAAGGCATCATCGTCAACCAGTTCCAGGCCCGCGCCAACCTGCCCCAGCGCATGGTGCAGGAGCTGATCGATGAAGGCCTGCCGGTGCTACAGCCCTACCTGCGCTCGTCGGTGCGCATCCGAGAGTCGCACGAGCAATCGCTGCCCATGATCTTTCTGGACCCCAGCCACACGCTCACGCATGAGTTTGTGGCGCTGCATGATGCTTTGGGTTGAATTTGCAAGCTATTCAGGGCTGTAGAGCCCGTCGGTATTGCGTAAGCAGCTATTGAAGTTGTAGCAACTGCAGGGTTGCTCCATTTGCCGCGTTGCCGCATCCGTACGCTCTGATGCTGCGCTTTGCGCTGAGCCCACACGCGAGAGGCCTTTCCTCTCACGAGCCGGATGAGCTGGCCAAACGCATTTCGGAGCCTGCGGAAAGCCTGCCTTGCAATTCAAGGAAGTGAAGATACTATTGATGCTGTTTTCGGTATCGAAAAAGGAGCTTTTATGAATTTTGTCACGGTGGCAGACATCAAGCGCAGCGGTTTTTCGGTGTTGGAGGCTGCCTTGGCGCGTGGGCCTGTGCACCTGATGAAGCGCAATCGCCCCAGTGCTGTGCTGTTGAGTCCCTCCGATTACGACCTGTTGGTTCAACAGGCGCGTCGCAATGCAGTGGCCCCAGTTAACGCGGGTTTGGACATCCTGTTGGCGCAAGACTCCGCTAGCGAGGGTTTGAGTGCGTCGGCAATGCACGCGCGCTTGACTGAAATGGGCGAAAGCTGGGGCGAACGGTGAGGCTTTTTATGGATGCCTGTGCCCTGATTTATCGGTTTGAGGGGGGTGCAGAGTTCCGTCAGGCAACCACGGCGTTGTTGGCACAGCTGACTGCAGGCCAAGCCGTAGTGGATGTGGCAGTGTCTCGTTTGTCCGTGCTGGAGTGTTGCGTGAAACCGTTGCGTGAGGGCAATGCGGCCCTGTTACAGCGGTATACCGATCTATTTGCGGTGTTAGACATCATTGAACTGGATGCGGCGGTGGTGGATGCAGCAACCAGCATCCGTGCGCGATTTGGCTTGAAAACGCCAGATGCCTTGCAGGCCGCCAGTGCGCTGACCTGGCAAGACGGGGGCGACGATGTGCTGTTTGTGACTGCTGACACACGTTTTGACGGGGTGGCGGGCCTCCAGGTGCGCCGGATTACTCCGAAAGCGTGAAGCAACCCAGCCACAACCAGGGCTATGGGTGTGCCAGGGTGGCGGCCAGTTGGGTGGCGTGTTTGCCCGCCTTGCCGCAGTGGAGTGGCGATTTTCAAGGAAATTCGTAAGCCCTACAGGACCGCAATGCCCTTCGGTATTGCGTAAGCAGCTATTGAAAATGTAGCAAATATTCCGCGGCAGCGGCGCCACGGGTCAGCGCAAAAAGCTGGCCGCAAGCTTGCCGCGCCTCGCATTTTCGGGATTGAGAAACACAATTCCGTCAATGCGAACAAACACCTCCAACACTGCGGCCCGCTACCAAGGTCAACTTGTCATCAATTGGCATATGACAGAAGCCTGCAACTACCAATGCAGCTATTGCTACGCGCACTGGACCAAGCCCGAAAGCGGGCGCGACGTGATGCACAACGCCGACCTCACACAACGCTTACTGTCCCAACTGTTTGCGTTCTTTTCGCAGAACCCGTCTAACCCACTCAGGGCCGAGATGCAATGGGACTCTGTTCGCCTGAACCTGGCCGGGGGTGAGCCGTTGCTGAACCAAAAACGCACGCTCGCCATCGTCGCAATGGCAAAGGCCATTGGCTTTGACGTATCCATCATCACAAATGCCAGCCGTCTGGATGCCCCCACGCTCAGCGCTCTGGCACCGCTGACGTCCATGATCGGCATCAGCCTTGACTCGGCAAACACCACAACCATGCGTGAAATCGGGCGCAAGGACAGCAAAGGCCGCATGCTCAATCTTGAGACGCTTTCCAGCTCCCTGCGCGAGGCGCGCCTTGCACACCCCGCCTTGCGCCTCAAGGTCAATACCGTGGTTAACCAATTGAACTGCGATGAAGACATGACCGCACTGGTCAAAAGCTTTGCACCAGACAAATGGAAAGTGCTGCGCATGCTCCCCGTGCTTACCAATCAGCTTGAGGTGACCGACTCGCAGTTCGCCGCATTCCTGGCGCGGCACCAAGCGCATGACACCGTCATCAGTGCGGAAGACAACGACTCTTTGACCGAGTCCTACATCATGGTCGACCCCAAAGGCCGGTTTTTCCAGAACTCCATCGCTTTGGGTGCTGCGGGCTACCACTACAGCCGTTCAATCGTCGAAGCCGGAGCCGATGCGGCATTCTCGGACCTGACGTTTTCAGCACGCAAATACCTCTCGCGCTACAGCCAAACCCGGGCCCATGAAATGCAAGAGACCTTGGTATGAACCATCAATCCACGCCAAAAGGCTGGGGGAAGGCACTGTGAAACTATTCAAAAAAATCAGCGACGTTCTGGACAATGCCCGCATTGCCTACACGTTTTCGGCATTTGAAGACAAGGCGCGTGCGCAGCACTTGGCCAGCGCTGCACGTCGTTTTTCAACAGGCGCGCTCGAAGTCGATGCCTACAAAAGAATGGAAGCCACGCACACCATCGCTGATCAAAGGTTTGTGCAGCCCGAAATTGGACTAAACATCAAGGTCGTCCGCATTCAAGCGGCACTTCACACCAGTGCCACACGCCTTGCGATTTTTGAGCGGGACTACCCGCGTGAGCTGCACTCCCTGCATGCGAAGAGAAGGGAACTTATCGACGAATGCCGCTCGATCAACAGCGCCAAGTCAGAAGCCTATGACGATCTGCAAAGCGCCGTCGACGATCTGGATGACTGGCACTCCCGGTCAAGCGGCACTTTTTTTGGAAACGGCGGCAAAGCACTTCCTAAACGCGCAGTCTTTGGGCAAAGCCTGGGCGACCGTGATTCACTAAAAGACGACCGTGACGTGGCAGGCAGTGAAATTGCCGCCTGCAAAAAGGCACTGGCCTCAAAGCGACTGGAAATCAAGCAAGTTGAAGATCGCATCGGTCAGGTCAAGGCCGACCAACAGCAAATGCGTGACCTACGCGCACACGGCTGCAGCGCGCGCACGTTTCATGAGGCCGTTGTCGACTGCACAAGAGAACTAGACCAAACCAAGAGGGATATTGCCCAACTGCAAGTCAACCGAGTTGAGTTCATAACCGCCGCCAAATACCGCACGGGAACGATATCCATTGAGGCAGAAATCGCAAAAGTAAGAGCGAGGCGCGACGCATTCATCCATTCTTTTGACACCGCACAAGCCAGCGCCCAGCGCAAGGCCTCGCATCGCGCCGAGTGGCTTGAAAAAAAAGGACAAAAGAAATCATGATTCGCACTGTTGCTATGGGTATTGCTGCATTCATTCTGGCTTCGTATATTTTGAAAGCCCTTATCGTCGTTTCCATATTTACCACCCTCGTAATTATTATGAGAATCTTCAAATGAAACCCAGTTGCTATTCGCAGACATGAAAGAATGCTCCCCCGATGCGCTAGACCCAGACAGCGATCTTGAGACACTTCTGGGTGGCTATTACTATCTGATTGAAGACACGCGCAAAGACTTTTTGAAAATGATGGACATGTCTGGCTGTGCCGATCTTCAATCCATGATGGAGACAAGAGGTTTGGACCTTGCCTTGTGCTTAGGGTCGCCCGTAGCACTCGCTGTGGTGGGGCGCTGTGCCAGCAATACTGGAGGACCAGTATTTGTGATTCGCAAGACGCTACTTGACAAGTATCCCAGTATTCACTGGCACATGGAACAGGCAAGTATGTGGACAACTGAAGGAAAAAAATGCGAAAAATATTCCATGTGACTGGAATAATAGCAGGGGGCACAGCTATTTTGGTTCTGATAAATGGCACCCTTGCCTCGCTAGCGTCGCCTTCAATGGCAGCAGCTGACTATCTCTTGATAGGAATGACCTGCATGGTAGTGTGTCAGCTTTTAATAAAGCTCTCGGAGTCTGGATCCGACGTCTGACATTCGCATTGGGCGGCAAAGCAGTCTTAATCCCTTTTGAATCAGGGCTCCAATATCAGTTCATAGTCTCTTCTACAGCAGTTCTAGCCAGGACAGGAGCATCAATATCAGCCACGCTAAGGCTACTCCTGCCGGGAAGAGCAAGCTGGAGAGCTTTCTTTTAAGGTCATCCATTTAGGTCTCACTTCTTTCCCTAACCAGGATTAAGTCTCAATCCATTTTGAATCAGGGCATTCAATATCAGCCTTGGCAGCAGTCGATCCTGGAAATGTCATCTCTTAATCCCTTTTGAAGCAGGGCATTCAATATCGGACTATGAGTAGAAAAATGGTGGACCGAAACGTGTCTTAATCCCTTTTGAATCAGGGCATTCAATATCAGCATGAAGATCGCGGACAAGCCCTGCCGCTAGGGTCTTAATCCCTTTTGAATCAGGGCATGCAATATCAGATTCAAGCTGGTTTCATGGCCAATGGTAAGTTGTCTTAATCCCTTTTGAATCAGGGCATTCAATATCAGTACTTCTCGGGGCAGGTGCGCGCAGCACTCGTCTTAATCCCTTTTGAATCAGGGCATTCAATATCAGCTGATGTGATCAGCAAAGCAGAAACCGCCTTGTCTTAATCCCTTTTGAATCAGGGCATTCAATATCAGGAGCAAGTATGTAACGCTCTAGTTTACCGTAGATCTTAATCCCTTTTGAATCAGGGCATTCAATATCAGCGTAACCGTATCACGATCGTGAAGATGCGCAAGTCTTAATCCCTTTTGAATCAGGGCATTCAATATCAGGTCAAAACGGCCGCTAGCAAAGCCATTGCGGTCTTAATCCCTTTTGAATCAGGGCATTCAATATCAGGTCCCTGCTGAGTGGGTAGACTACTATTGTGAGTCTTAATCCCTTTTGAATCAGGGCATTCAATATCAGTACACCTTGCGAAGTGACCCGCGTATTATCCGTCTTAATCCCTTTTGAATCAGGGCATTCAATATCAGCCGATAGAAACAGCAGAGCGTTACAGGGGAGTGTCTTAATCCCTTTTGAATCAGGGCATTCAATATCAGGGCGAGGCAGGCGCGGGCAAGACCGCCATTGGTCTTAATCCCTTTTGAATCAGGGCATTCAATATCAGCTTTGACATACAGTTGAAGATCGTGCGCAAGAGTCTTAATCCCTTTTGAATCAGGGCATTCAATATCAGGTTTATCGGGTATCGGTGATGACCTGTCGCAAGTCTTAATCCCTTTTGAATCAGGGCATTCAATATCAGCAAAACCTTGGAGCCGTTCAAACTTATTTGCGCGTCTTAATCCCTTTTGAATCAGGGCATTCAATATCAGAGTCAATCCCGCAGCAAACCGTCCCGATTTCGCGTCTTAATCCCTTTTGAATCAGGGCATTCAATATCAGCTTAGGTGAACTGCTACGGCAGAAAATGGCTGAGTCTTAATCCCTTTTGAATCAGGGCATTCAATATCAGGGACTTGCAGGCAAAGTTGAAAGGCGGTGCAGTCTTAATCCCTTTTGAATCAGGGCATTCAATATCAGAGCTATCATCAGTAAGATGAACGACAGCGACAGTCTTAATCCCTTTTGAATCAGGGCATTCAATATCAGGCAGACACACAACGGGTTTGGTTATCTAAACGTCTTAATCCCTTTTGAATCAGGGCATTCAATATCAGCCATCGCACTGGATACACTCTGCGCCATGAAAGTCTTAATCCCTTTTGAATCAGGGCATTCAATATCAGGAGGCAAAGCAGAATCTCACGGAATTCAAGAAGTCTTAATCCCTTTTGAATCAGGGCATTCAATATCAGATATCTCAGTTTGTAGACGCAGTTATCAGTGCGTCTTAATCCCTTTTGAATCAGGGCATTCAATATCAGACTACTTCAAGCAACAATCTACGACCTAGCCGGTCTTAATCCCTTTTGAATCAGGGCATTCAATATCAGGCTGAAACCTGAAACTGTAAAGACCTTGGAAGCGTCTTAATCCCTTTTGAATCAGGGCATTCAATATCAGGTCCGTGGACAGCAAACTTTGAGCACCATGCGCGTCTTAATCCCTTTTGAATCAGGGCATTCAATATCAGGGTCCGCTTGATTCCCCTCACCGCTTAATTCTTGTCTTAATCCCTTTTGAATCAGGGCATTCAATATCAGTCCAGGCATCAAAAACTTCAATTCCGACAAGCACTTGCGGGGGTGTTTGGGGGATTTTCGAAGTTCTCAAAACCTATGTTCCAAGGCAAGTATTTGCCATCATGTGAGTATCTTCGCACAGCCTGCCGCGCGTTTGCTGCAATTTATGCAAGCCACAGGTCTTCTGGCAACATGGCGTCGCCCAGCGTGGCGCGCCAGCCGTTTTCTGGCAGGCGGTAGGCGCGCACATCGTCTTCGCGTGCGTCAATCAGCGTGGCAATGTGCGCCATCAGCGTGCCCATTTTGGCGTTGCTGGCTTCCACTGCAAATACTGAATATTGCATGGGTATGCCCTCTTTTTTCAGATGCTTGAAGACGCGGGCCAGGCGGCGCGGGTGGGCTATGTCGTAGGTCACCAGCCATGACGCGGTTTGGTGCAGGCTCATTCCTTGGTCGCTTTCATGGCGGTGCGGTAGAGGCTGTTCAGGTGCAGCAGCAGGGCTGCACCGTTGCGGGCGATCCAGCGCTCAAACAGGGCAATGGTTTCTTTGTCGGTGCTGGTGGTGTCTGCCAGGTCGCCGGTGCACAGGTTCATTTCGGCCCACAGCAGCTCGCACAGGTCGGTGTCCAGGTCTACCGCGTCGGATTGCGCGTCCCAAAGCAAGGGCGGCGCACCGTGTGCGGCCAGTTGGGCGCCAATATAGGCGAGCAGGTGGCCACGTAGCGCGCTGGGCAGGTGCTGGCGGTATTGCCTTGCGTAGACCCAGTCGCGCTTGGTGGCCTCCCACATGGCGGGGCTGATGGTTTCTGCCTGTGTTTGGCCCCAGCGCATCAGCACGTCCATGCGCCGGGCACGCAGCCAGAGTTGATAGCGCTCGGGGCCGTCCGGGGTTTCCAGCCACAGCTCCAGTGCGGTGGCAAGCTTGGGGTGTTGGCGCTGGTGGGGGTAGCAGGTGCCCAAGGCCTCGCCGCGTGCATTCACCCAGCTGATACCGATGCCGTGTTGCAGACACAGTGCCAGTGCTGCGCCACTCCAGTCGACCACGGTGCTGCTCACCACTCGGGCCACGCGCACCAGCGGGTAGCGCAGGGTTTGGGCGCGGTCGTTGCGCACTACCAGGGCCTCTGCGGTGCAGCTGATGTGCTTTTTGTCACGCGTACCCAGGTAGAGCGCGCGGGCGCCGGGGCCGGGCGCGCCAACTGCTGCGTGGTGGTGGGATGGGCTCAACATGGCTCGTCGTCCTCGTCGTTGGGGGCCATCCAGTGCATACCGGTGCCACGCAGGTCGCGCGCCAGTGCTTGCGCCTGGGCGCGCAGCCAGCGTTGCCAGGGTTTGGCGTGCTCGTTCCAGCTGGCGTAAAAAACACCGCGCCCCGCCTTGCCCAGCAGGCAGGCGCTCCCGTCGGGCGCGGTGGTGAAGTGGTCGGCACTCAGGGTGCGGCTGCGCAGCAGCTCCCACACCCACAGGTCTACCGCCGGGCGCAGCGCTTCGATCAGGTCGCTGGCCAGGCTCTCGCGGCCAAAGGCGGGGCGGTGGTAGAAGCCCAGCAGCGGGTCCAGCCCCGCCACGCCACAGGCCTGCACGGCTTGCGCGTGCAGCAGGGTGTAGCCCAGCGACAGGCAGACGTTGACCGGGTCGCGCGGCGGGCGGCGGTTGCGCCCGGTGAAGTGCAGGGCTGGTGGCATCACCCCGGCCAGGCCGCCAAAGTAGGCTCGGGCGGCTGCGCCCTCATGGCCGCGCAGGGTGTCCAGCGGTGGCACAGTGTGGCTGGGCTCGGCGGCATAGCTGTCTAGCGTGGTGCGGATGGCGTCCAGTGTTTGCAGCGCGTCAAAGGTGGGCTTGCGGGCGTCGGGGCGCTGGCCTTGCAGCAGGCGCAGCGCGCGGCTTTGGCGGGCCAGCTTGGCGCGCACCACACCCAGCGCCCAGGCTCGGCACCAGGCGTCGTCCATCACGCGCAGGGCTTGGGCCAGGCGCACGGCGGCGTCGTTGTGCTGCGGGCCCAGTACGATGGCCACGCGCCGTGGGTGGCGCGGGCTCATCAGCACGGTGGTGGCGCCAGCGTCGGCCAGTTTGATGAGCACGCCACTGTCCAGCCGGGTCTGGCTGCCGTGGATGACGCAGCGGTCAATCAGTTTGAGCGGTACGGTGCCTCGGCGCTCACCCGCTTCATACAGGGCCAGGGTTTCGCCCTCGGATTTGACTTCGAGTTGTGCGCGGTCCAGTAGCAAGAGTCCCATGGTGTTTATCCAACGTAAAAGTAGTCAGGGTCTGCCGGTGCTACGGCCTTGCCCAGTGCAAACAACTTGCTGCGTGGGTCCAGGCGCAGCAGCAGAAAGCGGTCAGTGGCGGCGTCCAGCAGGGCACGCATGTCGGTCACCAGCGCTTCGCGCTCTGCACATGTCAAAAACAGTTCATGTGCAGACTTTTGGCCACCGGTGGCGTAGCGGCGCGCCAGCTTCAGGGCCGCGCTCAGGCGGCGGGGTTCGGCAACGTCGTAGCAGGCAAGGTGCAGGTCGCGGTGGGGCATGCGCCAATTGTTGGCGCTTTGGGGGTTTTGGCGGGGTGTGGCAAGCTTGCCGGTGTATAAATCGGATGCACAAATAGGCTGTAAGCCTCGTCAGTATTGCGCAACTAGCTATGAAAGTTGTAGCGTATACCCGCTCATACCCATGGTGGCATTTTTGCCCCCATGCAGCCACTGGCCCAACCACAGCCAGGGCCGCGCAATAGTGGGGCTTACAAGTTCAGGTAGCTTGCAGTCACCTCGATTTTTTGAAAGTTGCCAGAACATTTCGGATGCTGGACTGCAGGTTTGCCAACCCCAAGCCAGGCTTCGGCTTCAACTGGCCGAACACCCACAAATTTGTTTCCGTCAGTCGGTCATCGCCATTCGTGCCGGGAAGCGCTATTTTGCTTAGCTCGACATGCAGCGCACCGATGACTCTTGGCCAGGCGTTGGATGCGGGGGCGTGCGCTGATCTCTTGGAAATCGCCAACAAGTATTGCGACTGATCCAGCATTTGCACAAGAGCCCAGCACTCACCCCGCTGCTCACACATGCGTTCAAGCTCATTTGACAGGTGCAGGGTTCCGCGCTCATCGGTCATGATGTTAATAACGTCGCCATTGCTCAGCACATCGCTGCCGTTGGATTGGTGGGCTCGCAGCGCCATTTCGGCCGTTAAAACCGCTGCACTTGGTGTGAGTTTTGAGTCAATCCAGCCCAACAGCGTACTAAACACTTGCGGCGCTTGTGCCTGGGTTAACAGTTTTACGCCCAAGGCATCAGCCAGGCGTCGGGTGCCCAAGTCCTCGCGCCAGCCCGGACGCAGAGCAATGGCAAGCGCACCCCGGCCACCCAAAGAGTGGGCCAGTTCCGCTACATCCGCCAGTTGAGTGCCCTTGAGATGGTCTTGCGCACCCGGTAGTTTGATGTCAATACACACCAGTCGCCCGCGATGGCAGCCCACCAAATCCACCTCGCGCACCACTTTGCCTTCTATGGCACTGTCCACAACCTTCAGGGAGTGTTTGATATGAACGCCACATTCGATTAGCCCAGCACCGATGTAACGCTCAAACGCATCACCGCCACTGATACAGGCAACGCCCAACGCCTGGAGCATGTCGCGCCACTTCCAGCGCAGCGCAATGACTTGGCGGGTTGCTTCGTCCAGCGGCATTGATTCAAGCAACTGGGTCGTGATTTGGTGCGCCTCAGAAAACTGAGTCGCCACCAGGTCGTCCACAGACAAAATCCAGTCAAGGGTGTCAGGCAGCGGGACGATGGCATCCAGAGTGGCGTGCAATTGCTGTACCGTCAAAAAGCCATGCGTGTCATGCACCAGTTCTACCCATTGCCCGTCGATCTCCTGGTAGATGACCCTGCGAGACTGCAGGTCGGTGGAGAGCGTCAACTCAATCGCGGCGGCTGACATGGGCTTTGTGCCCCCGGTGACGTTGACTAGCCAGTGGCTATCGGGATGGGCTTCAAACCAGTCAAGCAGGCCATCGCGTACGGCGGCAGGCCACATTTCTCCTACAGCAATATCCACCGCAAAAGTCAGACCATTGCGGTGTGCCCAGCGGCGCATGACGTCCTGCAAACGCCTTGCAGGGGCACCCGAGCGCCTATCGTCGCGGGTGCAGTAGATATGTACCGATTGCAAATGGCGACCAAACTGGTGCGCCGTGTGCAGCAAAAACTGTAGCGCCGGAAACAGCTGTTCACTGGCGAAAACGACCACCCGCACCGGCAACGTCGCTTCAATTGGAGGAGAAGACATGGCTAAGTTTCTTGCATTTTCAGTGTGTAGCGGCCCAACCCCATGGTGGCGTTCTTGCCCACATGCAGCCACTGGCCCAGCCACAGCCAGGGCCAAAGCTCAGCCAGGGTGTCGGCGCTACCGTGCAGCGTCCAGGTACCTAGCACGCCGCCCAGCGTCATGGCCTGCTGCTGGCGGCTGGAGTAGCGCGTCCAGTCGAACCACTGCAGTTCCTGGGTGTCGGTCAGGGTGTCGGCCAGCGCGGTGGCGTGTTTGGCGGCCTCACCCCAGCTGCTGTGCCCTCCAAAAGTAGGGGGGCTGCCAGCGTGGAATTCCATCAGCAAGGCGGTACGCCGTGCGATGGCGGCGACCAGCGCACGCGGGGAAAGTTGCCCCACACCCAGTGGCTTGCCTTGGCTCTGAAGGCGCATTGGGGTGTGGATGTGCAGCGAAAGTTTATAGTCTTTTTGGCCTGCAACACCCGTGAAATGTGCGCGACCAGCTATCAATTGAGTAGTAAATATCGCAGCCGATGGCACTGCCAGGTTGGCGCTGTGATCGGTCAGCGTGGGCTGCAGCATTGTCCACACGGGGTGCGCGGTGCCGCCCGCGTCGACGCAGTCCACTTGCAGCAGGTCTGCGGGAATGCGGTCGCGCGTCAGCCCCTGCGCCAGGGCGCGCTGCAGGGCAAAGGTGACCAGCGCCAGCTGGTCGGTGGCGTGCCCGACGAGCACGAGATGAAACTCAAATTCTTCACCCGCCTGCAGTACCCGCGCGCCGGGCGCAGGCGGCTCCAGCACATAGGCGTTGGGGATTTGGCTGAAGTCCTGCAGCGCGTGTGTGCCCTTGGGCGGCGGCGGTGCTTCAAAGATGCGGGTGTAGGGGCAGGTTTGCAGCAAGGGGCAGCCAGGGCAAGTGGGCGCGCGCGTCATGCAAGCCACGTTGCGCAAGGCCGCGCCAAACTGGCCGCGCAAAAGGGAGCCTGCATAGTGCGGCAGCTCCAGGGACTGCTGCACGCGGGCGGTGAACCGGTAGCGGGCGAGGGGAATATTGCTATGCATTTGGTAGCTTGTTGCGCAATGTTTATGGGGGCTGTGGCTATTTTTGACTACAAGGCAGGGGCCAGCTCAGGCTTGCCGGGCCGACAGCCACAAACGGGCAATGACACCTTTCAGGTCTTTCAGTTGGGCACCCGACACAATTTCGATGTGGGACTCTTTGGCCCGCTGGCGGTCGGCCTCGCTGTTTGCGAGTTGGCCCCGGTAGTCCACCACCATGCCACGGGTGCGCAGGCCGCCGAGCTTCAAGAGTGATTCCATCTTGTACAGGGCCTCGGTGGCCTTGTTGTCGTCGCCTTTGCCGCCTTGGGCCAGGTTGGCGGTTTTGCACTCAATCAGGTGCAAGGTGTTGCGGAACAAAAAGGCGACGTCGATTTCGTTCTTGTCTTTGGCCTTGCTGCGTGCATCCTGCCCGCCAAAGGCGACCCGCACGCCCATGGCGACGTCGGTCAGGCCGTCATGCTGGGCGCGCAGGGATTGCAGCGCTTCAAACACATGGGCTTCGAGCCAGCCGCCGTTGGCAAAAAATCGGGATTCTTCATCTTTGAAAATGAGCGTGTCACCCTGTTGGCGCAGCAGGCCCGCGTCCGCAAATAAGGCAACCACATCGCCCAGCGCCATCGAGCTTTGATCACGGTTCAACTCGACACGCAGATTGTTGTCTCGCGCAGCACGCGCCAGCGCGTTGAGCGCCCCCAATGCGCGACCGGCACTGGACACACGGTCAACCAAGCGCGCGGTCAGGTCGCGTAGTTCACGCGTAATCTGCGGATGCTCTTGTGTGGTGACGCTGTAGCCGTGGGCGCGCAGCATTTCGTGCACCTTGAGTTTGGCGCGCAGGGGCTGGGGCGCCTGACCGCTGGCATCTTGACCGATGACGAGTACCTGGTCGCTCTCCACATTCACGTAAAACACCGGCTTGCCTGCGGAGCGAAATGCCTCCTGCGCTGCCACCGCCATCAGCTTGGTTCCGCCGGTGACGTTCAGCGCGATGTTGTCGCTCTCATGCTCGGCCAGGTAGCTCAGAAACGCGTCAGACAGCGCGCCGTAGTCATAGGCATTGGGTAACTCCAGCGTCTCTACGACCATGCCGCTGGCCTTGGTCTGAATGACTGCGCGCAGGGCTTGCGCGGCATGTTTCATTTGTGCGCTGCAGGCCAACACCACTTTTTTGGGCCGCCAGACCTCGTCGATCAGTGGTAACAAGTTGGGCGTGGCCTGCGCCGAGACGAGGCAGAGGTGGGTGTCGTATGCGGACATGTTGGGGTCTCTATTCAATTGCTTGGAGGTGGAACCGCTCTACGCGGGCTTGCAGCCGATCCAGGTCGTCCGCCGAGAGTTCTTGCCCGCGCAAAGTACTGGGCAGCGCCACACTCACATGCCAATACGCAGCGCCTATGGCGCACACCTGCGCGGCCAGATTGACGGGCAGACTGCCAATGACGGTGTCACCATGCTGCACTTGGGCCGTGTCAAGGTGCGCCACAAACTGGGTCACGTTCAATTTTTGGCGTTTTGCCCATTCAATGGCACCTGGGTGGCGGGAGACGAAGTAGGTGGTCATGCACTGCCTTGCAGCGCAACGCCGCGTTGCTCCACCAACGCGCGCAACGTGGGTGGCAGGTCGTTGGCATCGGTGATGTCCACACGCCAGGGTAACGGGCTGTCCTCCAGGTCGGAATAGGGTTTGGGGCCGCGCCCAAAAGGCCAATCAAGCACGCGCGAACCAAACGCAAGTGCCGTTGCATGCGGCAGGCGCAGGCGCAACAGACTTTGAATCTGCTCGGGCTGCGACGCGGTGATGTCAAACATCCGCAGGGCCCTTTGCCTCAAGCTGGGCTTGCCAGCGGGTCGAGGCGCGGCGCAGCGAGGCAAAGGCATCTTCCACGGGGGTAAGGTCCAGGCGTGATGCAGACATGGTGGAAGGCTTCGCTTGCGTCTCAATGCGCAGAGGGTCGGAACGAGATTATTTTCAATCCAACCGTGTCGGCAATTAAAAGCCAATCCCGATCACCTGTCATCACGGGGCATTGCCGTAAGCGCGCCGCTGCCAGGCAAGCTCTGTCCCCCAAGGACAAGCCGTGTTGGCGCGTTAGGGGGCGCAGGCGCGCAGCTTCCAAAGCAGTGTCTGCCGTAAAGGGCTCTGCCAGCAAGGCCAGTTTGCTCAGGGCCTTTTGAGCCTCTGGCCAGCTCATTCCTTTGTCGCACAACTTACTGAGAACCTCCGTCTGGTTGACGACACAGATGCTGCCCTGCCCAGCCAGGATTTCGGCTGCCACGATGTCGCAGCCCGGTTCGTTTTGCAGATAGCCCAGCACGGCGGAGGTGTCCAACACGATCATTGTGTTTCGTCTCGCGCGTTTTCAGCCCGGCGGTCGGTAATCAATTCGTCCGCCAAAGAGATATTTGCGGGCACGTATTGCCGCACCATTGCTTGCGCTTCGCGCATCTGCGCCAAACGTGTCGTCAGCACTGCCTCGCCCCCACGTAATTCCCAAAGAATGGTGTCACCTTCCTTGAGTCCCATGGAATTGCGAATTTCAGCAGGTATGACAACTCTGCCGCCATCTGACATTTTCATGCTAATCATGACAAATTACCATTTAGTGAAGTAAATGTCATTTTATAGGAGCTTGATATAGGTGTGTCACGATGCAGTGATGCCTTTGGCTCCGCTACCTGCCAGCAGCCTGTGTCAGGCAAGGCGGGGGCTTGGGGGCGGGGGATGGTGAAGATGCGGGTCATGTGCGGGATGACGGCGGAACTGCCCGGCCTTGCAACAGAGCACCGTGTTGCAACACCAGCGCGTGCAGCGCGGGTGGCAGGTCATTGGCATCGCTGATGTCCACCCGCCAGGGCAGCGCGCTTTCTTCAACATCGGCGCGCAAATGGGCCAGCTCCAATGCGTCAGTTGCGGTCAACCCAAACAAGGCGATGTCCAGATCGGAATAGGGTTTAGCGCCACGGCCAAAGGGCCAATTGCGCACCCGTGAACCAAAGACCATGGCCGTGGCGTGAGGCAGGCGCTGGTGCAGCAGGTGCTGAACCAACTCTTGCTGTGCAGCCGTGATGTCAAGCATCGGCAGCGCCATGGTTTTGCAGTTGGGTGAGCAGCGCCTGGGCTTCGTCGGCAAAGGCTGGCAGGACGGCCGCTACATCCGCCGCCTTGGCGGCGTTGTAGGTGTGCGAGGTGGTGTTGCGTTTGTCCCTGAAAATCATCCAGGCTGCCACATCGCGCACCAGTCCACGCTCGCCACCGCTGCGCATCAGTTCGCGAAAGCTCATGGCATCGACGCTGCGGGCATCCGCCAAGTCGCGTTCCAAGCGCCGCGCCAGCATTTTCCAGCTCAGCTCAAAGGTGTACTCAAAGCGCTGAATGCAAGCGTCGCGCAGTTCTTCGTCTTGCTCCCCCGCCGCCTGCCAGCGGGCTAGGCCACGGCGCAGGGAAGTCAGGGCACCTTGCAGGGGGGTGAGGTCTAGAGGTGGGGGGGCTGCAACGTTCATGATTTGATGGCTATCAATACGTTACTTGCCACTTGGACTTCAAATTTTTCAAAGCATTGGTTCTGGCGGATTTTGTTTTGCAAGCTTACCGGAAGCGATTGCAGCAATGCCTCACCATTTGGTGCGTAGGCATTGGCAGATTTTCCATTCGCTTCTGCGGTCAGCGTGTTGTTTCCTCGATTGAACTTGAGCCGTGCAGCGGGCCAATTTTCTACTGGCGCAGTGGGAGCGACGGTAGCAGTTGGTGCAGCGGCACTGGTACCCGCGACTGACTGGACACTAGCAGCCACCATGGCCCCGTAACCCACGGACGTCTTGGCTCCAAAACCCACCCACTCAAAGGCGTGGTGAAAAGCGCGATCCAACAGTGAACGCCATTGGTTTACCAGCGCCTCAGGTAAGCGGCTGGGGTGGCACACCACATGGAAGTCAAATTGGGATTTGGCGGGCACAGCCAAAAAGCTGACCGGAACGGGTGCGCCAGAGTCATGGGGCGCTTCGTCGCCCTGGTAGTACTTGCCGTAGTGCGGGGTCATGATTTCGACCGCCAACTTGCCACTTGCGGGGCTGGGGAATACGTCCCAAAAGTCGAGCGCACCGCGTTTGGCGTCTTCGGGTTGGTTGACTTCTTCGGGGCCAAAAAGCGCGTCAATCGCATCAGCGGTAAAACCCTCTTCACCATCATCCGCCAACTCTTGCATGGTTCGTCGCACGATACCTTTGACTCCGCTACCCGCCAGGTACGGCAAGCCGTAGGGCGTGAGGAAGGCAAAGCCATTTTCGATTGGGTGCTCGTTGCCCAGGCCCGTGGCAAAGGGGGCAGTGGAAGTGGTGGGGAGGCGATAGCCGTTACTGCCGTAGTGCTTGATAAGGGCCAGTTGGCGGTCGCGGATGCCTTTCAATACATTCACGCTCGACGGCGAGAATGGGCAAAGATCCTTGAGAACGCCCGCGCACTCCCGATCGAAGATGGCTCGTTCGTCTTTGCCTTGAGGGCGTGATTTCTTATAGGGCTCGAAGGTGTTGCCATTGGCCCCCTGCCAATGCTCTAAATACAAATTAAACCGATGTCCCGGTGCTGCATCCTTCAAATCTTTGGGGAAAAAGTCTGGAATTGCAGCGATGCGTTGCGGAAGTGGCATGGTCAGACCCCTTGCTTGTCAACTGCATCCACAAACTGCCGAATCCATTTCAGCAGCTCCAACGCTTCGTCGGTATAGCGCAGATAGTCGCGTGACTCACCTTTTTGCAGCATGACCATAAACGACAAAAAGTCACGCGGCGCAGGTTGTGGTGCAAGACGCTGAAGCAGGCCAGACATCAGGTCATGCAGTAATTGCCGGTGCTCGGCATCTTTGCCGCTGTAAAACGCCAGCGTGGGCATCAGCCCGCTGTTCATGATGAGCGCAGGCGCGCCTTTGGCTAGGTTTTTGTATTTCTTGCCGTGCTGCTGTATGCCTGCCGTGGCATAGCCCCAGGCCAGTGCGGCGCGTTTTTGGTCAAGTGTTTGGGTCATGAAAATTCCTTCAACCTTAGGCAGCCTGCACCATCACCAGTCCGCGCCCGGTGGTGGCATCGCCGCCAATCTGCAAGAGCTTGCCGCCAATGCCCGAGGTTGCCGAGCTGGCGCCGGCAAACACGTGTGCCAGTACCTCTGGTGCGTTCAGCAACGCGGTGGACTCCGCATTGCGACTGTTCTTTTTGAAACGCTCAATGCTGGCCTGCGCCAGGCCCACCATTAGCGTCTCGGGCGGCAGATTTTCTACATAAAACAAGCCACCGTCCGATGCGGTGCCTGACGCATCATCAATGCGCACGTGCGGCTCTACCACCATGGCGTGGCGGGAGAAGTGGGAAAAGTCGGTGTCGTGCAGCAGTACCATATCGGCCCTGAACTTGTCGGCAAAGAAGTTGCTACCGCTGCCGCCCAGGGCACGGGTGGCAATCCATAGGGCAATGGCTTTGAGCTTGTCATCCACCTCGGCGGGGAATTCAAACGCTTCCAGAACGAGCTGCTTGCCTTGCAGCAGGTTGGCACTGGCAGCCAGTGCCTTGTCGGCGTCGACCGACGGAACCGACCAATCGAGCGCCATGCCCGCTTGCGTTGCCATGCGGTGCAGCCGGGCCAGCGCCAGCGGGCTGGTGACATAGGCAAAGCCGCCTTTGAGTGAGCGCACGGGCAGGGCGACCAGTTGCGCATCGCTCAGACTCAAGGCACCGGCAAAGTCCGACGCGCTGGTGTCCGGGCCAAATATGCGGCTAATTAAGCTGTTGGGTTTGCTGCTATCGCCCTCGGCACGCGGCCAGGCGCGGTTGAAGTGGTGGCGCAAAGCGCCTTTCAAGCCACTGCCCGCAAACATGGGGTGCAAGGTGTGCACCTCGCGCTGAATCGGGCTATCAATGGCGCCAATGGCGCTGCCCGCGCCCATGTGGACGGGGCTGACGGCATAGTAAAAAACGAGTTGGGAAGCTTCAAACATTGGGAATCCTCAAGTAAACGTGACAGCAAAAAAGGTGTTAATTCCAGGCCGCCAGCAAGGCGCGGTTGTAGCCCTCGGCGCGGCGCATCTGTTGGTTAGGGTATAGATCATCAGGCCAAAGCCCTTTGGCGACCCACGCGGCAAGCTTGCCCGAATCGCCCGCGAATTCGTCAAACCAATACACGCTGCCTGCGGGTACGGCAGCTTGCGCGGGTTTGGGTGCCCAGTGGTACAGGTCCCAACCGCTGACCACTTCGCGGCGGCCCAAGGCAGCGCAGGCCAGGCGGGCGCTAAAGCCATCGCCTTGCAGGCGGTAGCTGCCATCGTCGTGCTGGGTAACGCCTTCGGGTAACCAACCTTGACTGAACAGTGCAGGGGTTTGTAGCAGCAGGCGAAACTGCTTTGTAGAGCCGGGGATGTTGGCAACCACAGGCGCAGTGAACGCCACTTTGCGGTACTGCGCGCTGCGGCCATCGCCACCCAGGCGCAGCAAACCGGCATCGGGCAACAGGTTTCCCACGCCTTGAATGCCGACCAGAAAGCCGGTGCTGGCAAAGATGCCTTGCGGGTTGAAAGCGAAACCTTCGGTGGTGTATATCTGCCCTTCTTCTGCAGTGCGGGCATCGGCGTTGAGGCCAATGCCCAAGCGAGGGTCGCGCTGATAAATGTGTTTGCTCTCGACACTGTGGGCCTTGTCCATTTGCTCTGCTGCATGGCCTTGCAGGTGGTGCGTCAGACCCTTGCCGCGCAGAAATACACCGCCTTGGGGTTTTTCTTGCTTGGCGGACACCAAGGTGGCACGCAGCGGCAGGTCGCCTGCGGACTGCACGCCAGACGAGTGCGCGCGGGGCTGCAGGGTGGCAAAGTGGCTGCCCAGCAGAGCCAAGTCGGCGGGCAGGGGCGAAATGGTCTCGGGCGCAGAGCTTTGATGGCCAGACTGGCCCGCCATAGAAAGCCAGGTTATGCAAAAGTCCCCCGGCAACTCTGGTGTGCCTAGACATTGGGCCAGCGCCGCATCGCTGCATTGGCCCTGCTTCAAAAATGCGGTCATCTGTACCGAGTCTTTGCCGAGCAGCGCCGAACGGAATGCCCCTGCGAACAGCGAAGGCGGTGGCGGCATGAGGCAGGCACCGTGCTCGCCACTGTCGCCAAAGGCCAGGTTGCCACGCACAAACAGGCTGTCGGTGGGGCGCACGTAGTAATAGGTTGTGTCTTTGTGGGTGGTACTCATGCTGCGGCCTCTTCGCGTGGGTTTTGCGTTTTGGCTTCGTGTTTGATTTGCCGGGCAATGTCCTGAAAGCTACGGGCCTCGCGGGCGAAGAATTCGCTGGTGACCAAAAAGTTTTCGATCGCCGTTTTGGGGTGCGCGGGGTGCATCACATCGCACACAAAGTCAACCACTTGGCGGGCTAACTCTGCGCTGCCCTTTTGGCGCTTGAACTGGTAGGCCAGTGAGCTTGTCATTTGATCGCGCCAGACCACACTCTTTGAATCCTTCGCATCGTCCGTCAAGCCTTCAAACCAAAGCTGTGCTTTAAAAATGGCCCCGCGTGAAAAGTCGGTCAGTGCCAGTTGCTCGGCCAGTTGCTTCATCAAGGCCAAGGCGCTTTGCGACGTGTCGGGTTGCTGGGTGGCGGTATTCACGGGCCACCAGGGGCTGGTGACATTGACCTCGCCGCCGCCGCGTTTGAGCACACGCAGGCAGAAGGCATCGCGGTTGATGTCTTCACCCTTACCGTTTTTGCCACGCGGGGTGTTCTTGGCCCGGCTTTCTGCCGCCCGCAATTCACGCAGCACCAGCCCCAATGGTGCGCTATGGTGCGCCACCACCGCGCCCATGGAGGCAGTGGCTTTGTGGCCCATGAGCGTCATCAGGCGGCCACCCAGCAAGCCAAAGCCTTTTGCCAGCAACAGCTTGCGTTGCCTGGCGTTGCCACCGGGCTGCAGGGTGCCAATGCGCTCACCCAACTGCATCGCATCACTGGGCGCAATACCGCTATAGGCCAGACGCAGAAGCTGCATACAGTCAAACAAATCATCTACTGCCACCAACGCCAGCACGTCGTCGCCCCCGGCATAGAGCAGCTTGCCTTTGCAGCAGTCTTCCACAACGTGGCGGGCCAGGTGGGTGGAAAAGTCGTTCAGCGCTTGCGAAATGACACCATGGCGGCCGGGTGATACCGGACGCTTGGTGTCGAGGTATCGGCGTACCGCGTCGCCTTGTTCCTTTAGGTGCTTCTCCCGCGTCTCCAGGTTCTGCATCTCGGCCAGCACACTGCTGTGCCAAGTTTCGCGGTACTTCAGCTTGTAGTCGTCTTCATTCCCGGCAAGCCAGCCGCCCATGCGGTCGCCGTCCATCAGGATCAGGGCGTAGTAGGTCTCGGGGCGGCTGTCGCCCAGCAATTGGTGAATAGTGCGCTCCAGATGCTGCGCTTGGGCAGCATCATCGGGCGTGTTATCCAGCATGTCGGGCAGTTTGCGCAGCGTCACCTGCTCTGTTTCTGATAGCTGTCCACGCTGGTACAGCGTGCGCAAAAGGGCTTTTGGCAGGGTCACGTTGTCATAGTCCGCAGCCGTGGCCGCCAACGCTTGCAGGGCGGAGCGCTGGTCGGTGGTAAGTGGCTGCGCGGGGTCGGCCAGCTTCTCCAGCGTAGTGGACAAGGCCAGTGCATGGGTGCTGACCACAAAGCGCCGCACGGTGCCGCCAGTCAAATCGCTGATGCGCTCGGCAAACATCGTAGGCCACAGGCGTTTGAGGGTGGCAATGGCACCCAAATGTTCGCCGGGTTTGACCCAGGATTTTTTCTTTTTGGCAAGACGGCCCCAAACGCTTTGAGCCTCGCGGTCTTTGCGGTTCAAGCCGAGCAAGGTCCGGTCGTGGGTGAGCCATTCGGCCTCGCCTGTCAGAGTGCAGCGGTGGCCTGCTTCCAACAATGGTGCAAAGGGCCGTGTGGCTTTGGCCGCACCCAAAGTGCGCTCAACCAGTTCGTACACCGCCGGATACAGGATGCCGGTGTTGGGTGCCCAGAACTGCAGGCCGTCGAGCTTGAGTTCTTTCGTCAGCACCTTCCAGGTCGACTCCTGGAACACGCCTTGTGTTTTGAGATCAGGGTGAATCTGGTCGAGGGCGGCGTGCAGTTGCCCGCTGGCGGTGGTCAATCCTTTGTCTTGCTCTTCTGCGCTGCCCACGGGCCAGATGGCTGCCGCCCAATAGGCTTCGGGGAAGCCCCTGAGTTGTTGATCGATCTGCGCATGGGTGGCATCGGTCATGGGTACGCCAGCGGCGTCAAAGGCACGTTGTGCAGCCTCACGTGTCCAGAGTTTTGCTGCATTTTTGATAGCTGCTACCGCACGTTCTGCAAGGGCTGCAGCCTGTTTTGACGGCACAATCGCCATGAACTTGTTGGGCAGGCTGGCGGCAAAAAGCGGGTTGGTGTCGGTGCGGTCGGCCAGTAGTTCGGAATCAATGTTCTCAAACAGTTGCACAAAGGCATCGCCACCCACGTCGCGCTGCATGAGCCATCGGTCCACCACCGGCACGCCGCGCAGGGCCGGGAATACCATGCAGTCTGGCCCCAGGTGGCTAACAATGGGTTGCATGGCCTCCCACACCAGGCTGGAGAGCAGGTGCGAGCCCGCCCACAAGTCCGACGTGGACCGGGCCTGGCCGATAAAGCCTTGCACCGGGCCAAAGCTCATCACCAGTAGTGCGGGCTGATCCGGGCCGGTCTCGTCACCCGCCAGTGCGGTGTGGATGGCGGACACCGTATCCACATGCGACCAGATGCTGTGGTCGGGTGTGCGCGAGTCGGCGGGCAGCATGTTCCACAGCACGCCCAGCTGGTCTGCACTTTTGCCCGCCTCGGGGCCAAAGCGCCAGAAGGCCAAAAAGGTCTTGCGCAGTTCTTCGCCCGCCTTTTCGTCGTCTTCCTGAATCAGGCTCTCGAAGTGGTTTTGGCTGACGGCTTTGATGCTGTCTACGCCAATGTCCAGGTTGAGCGGCCCCAGCTTCAGGCATTCGCCCGACAAGGGGTGAATCAGCTCGGGGTCTTTGGTGAAGTGCACGGCCTCGAACTTGGGGTAGCGTTTGGCATCATCCCCGCGCGGCCAGTTGGGCCGGTCGGCAGCGGCGGCCAGATGGTCGGCGCGTTTGTCGAATAACTTGGATGAAATCTCCAGCGCCTGGCGCAAGCGGCGCGATGTGCCTCCCTCGTGGCCCTCTTTGTCGCGCATCAAGACCAGTTGCTTTTCAGCCGGGTCGTGCAGCCAAGCAGCGATTTTTTTGGTGTAGTCGGTCTTGTGTGTCATTGCTTAACCCTTGCGGATGCGGTTGAGTAGCGTGGGGCTTTGTGCATTCAAAAATAGATGCACTTGCTGCCAGACTGCAATTTGGTCTTTGATTTCGGGAGGGTGAACAGTGCTGCGCTCAAAAAACGCCCGTGGCATGGCGCTGGGCAAATGCGTGATGAGGCCAAAATATTTACCGTCCTTGCTTTTGGCAACCTTGAAGCGCATCTGGCTGGCCAGGCGTGCGTTGGGCAGTCCTGCCAAACCGTGGTTGGTGACCGGGTAGGCCAATACATGCCGATCTTCCACCCGGCCGTGGGGTGCGCCGCTGTTGAGTTTGAACTGGGTGCGAAAACCGATTTTGAGGGCGGCGAGTTGCTCCATGACGAGGCGCCAGTTGTCGAAACCCAAGTACTTGCCTTCTTTTGCATCGCGGCCAGCCACCACACGCCACACAGCCGGCCGTGCATCAGCACACAAACCCACTGCGTGCGGCCATTCATTCGCAAACCGATCGCCCAAAGCGTTCGCTAAGCTGCGCAGCGGTGACTGTTCTGCCAACTTGGAATCACATAGTTCGGCCCAGCCCAGAATGCCTTCGCCTTCGACTTGCAAAGAGCCCCAGCCGTTGCGTGCACGGGAACCCAGCGTGCCAAACCAGGCGGCCAGTTGCATGGCTTTTCGCAGCGTTTTCTCTTCGGATGTGGGGAAACGCAGTTTGAAAGTGACGTCAGGGGCTTCTGGCGCAATGGCGTTGCGATTGCCATTGGTGGTGACTGGGCCAAAGCCGAGATAGACACCCGTCCCAATCGGGCGCAGTTGTCCGGTTTGTTTGTCTTTGACTTCTGGGTGTTGGTGCGTAGCCATCCTGGGAAGCTCGGTCAACGTGCCCGTATCCCAACGTGACAAGCGCAACTGCACCTTGGACCGTCCGCCGCCATCGTCGTCCCCAGCGCTGCCAAACAGCTCGTTTTCCAGCGACAAAAGCTTGCAGTGGTCATAACCCACCTCTGGGGCTTTCACCACCCGCCACCACTGCCGCAGCAGCGCTTTGAACGGCGGCGTGCGCCACTGGGCCTGTTGTTCGGCATTGCCCAAAAAGGCGGGCGTATTGAAACTGACCTGGTAGGTCAATTGGGTCATGCTCATCTCATTTCCTCCCCGTGCGGCATGTTTGTCACCGCATCAGTCTCGAATCTAACCGACTCTGGCGACAGCGTCAGTCGGTATTTACGCGGACGGGTGCCACCGTCGTCAATTCTGTAGTGCGTCGCTGCCGGACCCAAGGCGCTATTCAGGCGCCGTTCCAGCTTGGATTTGCGTTGCGAGAAATATTCGCCATCCATACCCGCTTTGAGTGCCCGCTCGGTGGCTTCAATGTCCACCAGGGTGTGGTGGCAAGAGCGGTATTCCCGCAAGAATCGTTTGGCCCATGCCATATCGGGCGAGCCTTTTGGAGGCGCAGGAAGCGCTGGTCCACCTTGAATTGCCTGGCGTACAAAAACGGCTAAAAGTGCCAGCTCCGCAGGTGGCAGTTCGATAGCCTGGCCGCCAGCGCGAATGCTACGGGTGGCCAAATTGACCACAAGTTCAGGCGCTGCCAGCGCCGCTTGCGCAGCAATCACGGTTTCGTTGAAGCTGGCGTGCCCTGACAGCAGCTTGGCTGGCAGGCCGTGGCGCAAACTCACAAACGGAATTTCTGCCAGCGTGACTTCGGCCATTGCTGCGTCAGCCAAACTTTTAATGCCGTTCCTGGTAACTGTAAGCACGCGGCTGTAGGGCGTGGGGTAGAAGAAGTCAAAGCTGTTCTCAAATGGCTCGCTCACCAGCACATGGCTGAGGCGGTCTTGTGGCCTGCCATAGAGCGAGAGCGCGTAGCCCAAATAGAAGCCCATTGTTTTGCGACCCCCGGCTATGGATACATGCAATGCGCAGTCTGGGTCGGCACTGAATTCACGCACGCGCGCCGTGATGAAGTCGGCAGCAGCGCGGTTGTCGCCGATGGTGCGGATATCGTCCATGCCGCGCTCATTGGCATCACGCATGATGTGGATGTTCTTTCGGCTAAACGTAATTCCGGGCAGATCGTAGTCTTTGCACAGCTTGTGGAACCACCCCAAATCGTCGCTGAGCAGTGAGAGTTCAGCCCGCTGTGCGCCTTCGCGGGTGGTGATGAGGTGGACTTCGGTGGGCACAAACGGCGCGTCCGGGCTGGCGGCCAATGCGTAGATGGTTTCGGTGACGATCTGCGGGGACAGGCCGCTGACGGCCAGCAGTATGCGGCGCTTGAATTGACTAGGATGCTTAACAGCGTAGGGGCTATGGATGGCTTCTGGAGCTGGCTTTTGCGTTTTCATGCTGGTCAGTGTATGCACGAAAGCGGTGTTGGTGTGGCGTGGCAAGCTTGCCACGTTGCTTCAATGCGCCCCCACGGATCCGCGTTGCAGCGACTGTCGGACCACGTGCCCCGGAGAAAACACGGCAATCAGCGCATCCATCAGCGCGTTTGCCTTGCCAGAGTGGTCGGCGCCAAAGTTGCACACATACACGTCCACCGTCACACCGGCCTGTTCCGGCCAGGTGTGCACACACAGGTGCGATTCGGCCAGCAGCACGGTGGCGGTGACACCACCCGGGCCATGTTCCGTAGTGGGGAAGGTGTGCGCCAACTGGTTGACGGATTGGAGACCGGCAGCCTTGACCTCGCGCACACAGCGCTCCAGCAGCTGCACTGCGTCCGTCAGCCATTGCGTATCGCATTGGCAGTGGCTCAGATCAGCGGTCAGGTGAAGGCCTTGCATACCCAGCACTGTAGATTATTTTGGGCAACCCTCTGGGGGGCAGGGAGCCACACGAAGTGGGCGACCGTGGGGGCCTTCTTATTCGCAAAGTAAAATGCAGGGCTTACCCCAGCTCTCACCATTTCCGGAGTCGCCCAGCCCATGGCCAGCACGCAAAACACCCAACAGATGGCCAATGCCATTCGCGCCCTTGCAATGGATGCCGTTCAGGCCGCCAATTCCGGCCACCCCGGCGCCCCCATGGGTATGGCTGACATGGCCGTAGCCTTGTGGGGTCAGCACCTGAGCCACAACCCGGCCAACCCCAACTGGCTGAACCGTGACCGCTTTGTGCTGTCCAACGGCCATGGCTCCATGCTGATCTATGCGTTGCTGCACCTCACCGGCTACAAGCTGCCCATGGCCGAGTTGAAAAACTTCCGCACCCTGCACAGCAAAACCGCCGGTCATCCCGAAGTGGGTGTGACCCCCGGTGTAGAAACCACCACCGGCCCGCTGGGCCAGGGTCTCACCAATGCGGTGGGCATGGCGCTGGCGGAAAAGCTGCTGGCGTCCGAGTTCAACCGTGAAGGCCACGCAATTGTGGACCACTGCACCTATGTGTTTGTGGGCGACGGCTGCCTGATGGAAGGCATCAGCCACGAAGCCGCTGCACTGGCCGGTGCCTGGAAGCTGGGCAAGCTGATTGCCCTGTACGACGACAACGGTATCTCCATCGACGGCCAGGTTGCGCCCTGGTTTATCGACAACACCGCGCAGCGCTTTGTGGCCTATGGCTGGGACGTCATTGGCCCGGTAGACGGCCAAGACGCTGCAGCCGTGTCTGCTGCCATTGCAGACGCCAAGAAGACGACAGACCGCCCCACTCTCATCATCTGCAAGACCCACATCGGGTTTGGCTCGCCCAACCGCGCCAACACCTCCAAGGCCCACGGCGAGCCCCTGGGTGCGGAAGAAATTGCCCTCACCCGTGCCGCCATTGACTGGAGCCACGCGCCCTTCGTCATCCCCAAGGAGGTGTATGCCGATTGGGATGCGAAGGAAGCAGGCAAAGCTGCCGAGCTTGCCTGGAAAGAGAAATTTGCCGCCTACCAGAGCGCATTCCCCGCACAGGCCAAAGAGCTGCTGCGCCGCATGAAGGGCGATCTGCCGAAAAACTTTGTGCAAACGGCGGTAGACACCGTCATTGCCGCACATACCAAGGCTGAAACCGTGGCGTCGCGCAAGGCCTCGCAACTGGCACTCGAAGCCTTCACGGCGGCCCTGCCGGAGTTGCTGGGTGGTTCGGCCGACCTGACGGGCTCCAACCTGACCAACACCAAGAGCACGCCCAACCTGCGCTTCGATGCCATGACCGGTGCGGTCGTCAAAAACGAAGCGGGACAGGGGGGGCGCCACATCAACTACGGCGTACGCGAATTCGGCATGGCTGCCATCATGAACGGCGTTGCGTTGCACGGTGGTTTCATTCCCTACGGTGGCACCTTCCTGACGTTCAGCGACTACAGCCGCAATGCCATTCGCATGGCTGCGCTGATGAAACAGCGCGTGATCCACGTGTTCACCCACGACTCCATCGGCCTGGGCGAAGACGGCCCCACGCACCAGTCCATCGAGCATGCCGCGTCCCTGCGCCTGATCCCCAACCTGGACGTGTGGCGCCCGGGCGATACGGCCGAGACCGCTGTCGCCTGGACGGTGGCTTTGCAGAACAAGGCCAAGCCCACCGCTCTGCTGCTATCGCGTCAGAACATCAGCTATGCGCCCAAGGCCGAGTCCGCGCTGGCTCCAGACGCCTGTGGACTGGACGCCATCAGCAAAGGTGCTTATGTGCTGGCCGAGCCAAGCGAGGTGGGCCTGAAGAAGAAGCTCCAGGCGGTCATCATCGCCACCGGCTCTGAAGTGCAACTGGCTCTGCATGCGCAAAAGCTGCTGGCCGAGCGCAAGATTGCGGTGCGCGTGGTCTCCATGCCGTCCACCACCACGTTTGATCTGCAAAGCGCCGAGTACAAATTGTCCGTGCTACCTGCTGGCCTGCCCCGCGTGGCGGTTGAAATGGGTTCTACGGGTGGCTGGTGGAAATACGGCACGGCAGCGGTGGTGGGCATCGACACCTACGGTGAGTCCGCTCCCGCACCCGTGCTGTTCAAGCACTTTGGTTTCACGCCCGAGAATGTGGCAGACACCGTGCAATCGGTTCTGCAGCGCAAAGCGTGACAGATTGAGGTTGAGTTTGGGTTTTTAGTTTTTTATTTACGAAAGAAGCATATGACTATCAAGATCGGCATCAACGGCTTTGGCCGCATTGGACGCAACGTGTTGCGCTCCGCTATCCAGAACTTCGCAGACATCGAAGTCGTTGCCATCAACGACCTGCTGGAGCCTGCGTACCTGGCTTACATGCTGCAATACGACAGCGTGCACGGTCGCTTCAAGGGCACTGTCAGCGTTGAAGGCAACACCCTGGTTGTCAATGGCAAGACGATCCGTTTGACGCAGGAAAAGGACCCCACCAACCTGAAATGGAGCGAAGTCGGCGCTGACATCGTGATCGAATCCACCGGCATCTTCCTGGACAAGGCGGGCGGCGAGAAGCACCTCGCTGCTGGCGCCAAGAAGGTTATTTTCTCGGCACCTTCGAAGGACGACACCCCCATGTTCGTCTTCGGCGTCAACGACAGTACCTATGCCGGCCAGGCCATCATTTCCAACGCATCCTGCACCACCAACTGCCTGGCACCCATTGCCAAAGTGCTGCACGACAAGTGGGGCATCAAGCGCGGCCTGATGACAACCGTGCATGCAGCCACCGCGACGCAGAAAACCGTGGACGGCCCCTCCAACAAAGACTGGCGCGGCGGCCGCGGCATTCTGGAAAACATCATCCCAAGCAGCACTGGCGCTGCCAAGGCAGTGGGCGTGGTGATCCCCTCGCTGAACAAGAAGCTCACCGGCATGTCCTTCCGCGTGCCCACCAGCGATGTGTCCGTGGTGGACCTGACCTGCGAGCTGAATTCTGAGGCCACGCTGAAAGAAATCTGCGCTGAAATGAAA
>CAJAVE010000085.1 GCA_903945325.1 uncultured beta proteobacterium
ATGGCGCGCAAGCTGCTGCTCGACATCCTGGCCATCGACATGCCGGTGGGCACCGAGTTTCTGGATTTGCTCAGCCCGCAGTTCATCAGCGATCTGGTCAGCTGGGGTGCCATCGGCGCGCGCACCACCGAAAGCCAAAGCCACCGCCAGCTGGCCAGCGGTCTGAGTTGCCCGGTGGGCTTCAAGAATGGTACCGATGGCGGTATCAAGGTGGCTACGGACGCCATCCAGGCCGCGCAGGCCGCGCACGCCTTCATGGGCATGACCAAGATGGGCCAGGCCGCCATTTTTGAGACGCGCGGCAATGACGACTGCCACGTCATCCTGCGCGGCGGCAAGTCCACCAACTACGCCAAGTCCGATGTGGACGCCGCCTGTGCGCTGCTCAAGGGCGCAGGCTTGCGCGAGCAGGTCATGATCGACGTGAGCCACGCCAACAGCAGCAAGCAACACGCCCGCCAGATCGGGGTGGCCGGTGAAGTGGCGGCGCAGATCGCCGCAGGCGACACACGCATTACTGGCGTCATGATCGAGAGCCATTTGAAAGAAGGCCGCCAGGACATCGTACCGGGCACACCACTGCAGCACGGTGTGTCAGTGACTGACGCCTGCATCAGCATGGAACAGACGGTACCCGTATTGCAACAGCTGGCAACCGCAGTTAGGACTCGTAGAGCACTCTAGGCCCCGTCAATATTGCGCAAGTAGCTCCTATTTTTATAGCAATGAAACTCTGCATCCTCGACAACGACATTCTGGACGGCCATCTCGCCGAGGCCTACTCCAGCTTCGGTGCCCTGTTCATTCGCATGTTCGAAGGCGTAGGAGCCGACTGGACCATGGAGGTGTTCAACACCCAACTGGGCCGGTATCCGGCGTCGTTTGATGAATTCGATGCCGTGCTGCTCACCGGCAGCCGCGCCGATGCGTTTTCGGATGCGCCCTGGGCGGCCGAGTTGCGCCGGCGCGTCACCGCCTTGCTGGAGGCGCGCAAAAAGATGGTGGGTGTGTGCTTTGGTCACCAGCTCATCGCCCTGTGCATGGGTGCGCCGGTTGGGCGTGCGCCACAGGGCTGGGGCGTCGGACGCATGACCTACGACTGGCACCGCCCTGATTTGCCCCATTCAGCGGGGCGCACCCAGATATCCCTGCTCGCCAGCCACCAGGACCAGGTGTTCGAATTGCCAAAGGGTGCCGCTCTGGTGGCCAGCAGCGCGTTTTGCCCGGTAGCCGCATTCACGGTGGGGCAGCAGGTGTTTTGCATCCAGCCCCACCCCGAATTTGAGACTGCAATCAGCGCCCACCTGATGGACAAGCGCCGCGGCATACTGGGAGAAGAAAGATACGCCGCCGCCAGCGCCAGCCTGCAGCACGGTCACGAAGGCGAACACATTGCCCGCATGGTGGTGACTTTTCTGGAAGCTCCTGCGCCGACGCACTGACCCGCCGCTCAGAGCGCAGGCCTCAGAACGGCTGCCATGGTTTCAGCATCCAGCGAGCGCGCCGCACCAAAACCCGCCACCTGACGGGCGCCCTGCACGGCAATCCCCACAAACATGAAGTCTCCCAACTCCGTCATGGGCTCAGCGTCCGGAAAGCGCGCCAGATAAGCGTCCCGCGCCTTGCGCCATAAGGCGCTGTCACGCTCCAGTACGGCGGCTGCGCCTTCCAGCGTCACACGCGCCAGGGCATGCACCGGTTCACCTGCCACCTCAGCCTGCATGACCAGCAGCGACACGCGGGGCGTGGTCTGCAGGTTGCGGGTGTGAGCGGCAAGGCCGCTAACGTGGATCACCAGCTGGGCAGACCCAGGCTCCACCGCAAACGGGACCATGGAAACAAAGGGGTAGCCGTCGGCATCCAGCGTAGCCAAAGCGGCCACGCGTTGGGTCTGCAGCAGTGTGCGCAGGGCAATGGTGAGGCGGGGTTCATGGGACATGCGCCCATGTTAAGTGCAGTCGCAGCACTGTTGGCATTGGCTGCTGCATACTGCGTTTTCAACGGACAAAAGGGGACCAAAATTGACACACAACCGCCACGCGCACCGGGCATGCTGAAGCCATGTGCCTGATTGCCTGGAACTGGCAGCCCCACAGCGCCACGCCACTGCTGTTGCTCTCCAACCGCGACGAGTTTTATGCCCGCTCTGCCGAGCCCCTGCACTGGTGGAATCAAAACAGCGGTGGGTCTGGTGTTCTGGCGGGCAAGGACCTGCAGGCCGGGGGTACCTGGCTGGGCGTCAGCCGTGACGGACGCCTCGCCGCCCTCACCAACTACCGCACCACAGTACCCGCGCGCACCGACACACCGTCGCGTGGCGAACTGGTTGCCGATTTTCTGAACAGCCAATCCAGCGCAGAAGCGTATTTGCGACCACTTGCCGAACACTGCGACGACTACAACCCGTTTAACCTGCTGGTCTTTGATGGTCGGCAACTCATGGGGCTGGAAAGCCGCAGCGCCCGGGTGTTGAATATGCTGCTAGGCATCGGCGCGGTCTCCAACGCCAGCTTCAACACGCCCTGGCCCAAACTCACACGACTGAGGAATGGCCTGGAATCGCAAGTGGCCCTGGGGCACAGTGACGCAGCCTGTTTGCTGCCCTTGTTACACGACCGCAGCGTGGCAAGGGACGAAGACCTGCCGCAAACCGGTGTGCCGCTGCCACTGGAGCGCATGCTGTCAGCCACCTTCATCACCTCCGCCGAATACGGCACCCGCGCGTGCAGCGTGGTGGCCATCCACACCACCCATATTGACTTTACCGAGCAAAGCTACGGCGCGCACGGCTTGCTGGGCACCAGCCACCAGCAATTTGCGCAAGGACTTGAAGACGGGCCAAAGCCCACCAAATAAAGGCATTGACACTCTGTCGCGCGATCAATCCGCTCGACTCACCTTATGGCCCTGGCCCCGGTATTTTTGCTTTCTCTGGCTTTGCATGCATTGATCGGCTGGCGCGTTGCGCCCGATCTGGCTTCGGTTGACGACGCATTGGGCATCGCGCTGTGGATGGTTCTGGCCCTGTCCGCCACACTGATGCCCATGGGCCTGGTGGCCCGCCGCCTCACCAGGCCCCCACTTTCCAGCGTTCTGACCTGGATGGGTCTGCTGTGCATGGGCTTTTTCTCCTCCCTGCTGGTGCTGACGGTCTTGCGTGAAGTGGTGCTGGTGGCTGCGGCCGGTTTCGACTGGCTGTGGCCCGAGGTCGTATCGATGGCGGTGCTACGCATGGACACCGCCCAGGCCCTGCCTGTGCTGGCTCTGCTGGTCACCCTGTTGGGCTTCTGGAACGCACGGCGCACCGCCACGGTGGTTCGCATTGATGTGCCCATCGTCAATCTTCCCGAAGCTCTGCAAGGGTTCACCGTGGCGCAGATCAGTGACGTCCATGTCGGCCCTACGATCAAAACAAAGTACCTGCAGCGCATCGTGACCAGGGTGAACGGCCTGAACGCCAATCTGGTGGCCATTACCGGTGATCTGGTCGACGGCAGCGTCAAGGATCTGGGCCACCATATCGCGCCGCTGTCCCAACTGACATCAACCCACGGAACCTTTTTTGTGACTGGCAACCACGAGTATTACTCGGGTGCGCAGAGCTGGATCGACGCCCTGCGGGCGTTGGGTGTTCAGGTACTGATGAACGAGCATGTACTGGTGCACCACAGCATTGATGACCAGGACCCGGAGACTGCCTTGATGGTGGTGGCCGGTGTAACCGACTTCAGCGCCCACCACTTTGACGAAGCCCACCGCAGCGACCCGCACAAGGCCATGGCCAACGCACCCGACCATGCGGTTTTCAAAATATTGCTGGCCCACCAGCCGCGCAGCGCGCAAGCGGCAGCGGATGCGGGGTTTGACCTGCAGCTATCCGGCCACACCCATGGCGGCCAGTTTTGGCCCTGGAACCATTTTGTGCCGTTACAGCAGCCCTTTACCGCCGGGCTGCACAAACTGCAGGAGTTGTGGGTTTACACCAGCCGGGGAACCGGCTACTGGGGACCGCCCAAACGCTTCGGCGCACCTTCCGAGATCACGCACCTGCGGCTGGTGCGGGCGTAAGTATTGTTAAACCGCCGGGCCAGATCGTTATCTGCTTTCCGGTAGCTCGATCTTCAGTTCCAGCACTTCCATATTGTCTTGGC
>CAJAVE010000086.1 GCA_903945325.1 uncultured beta proteobacterium
GCCCAGACCGGCAGCGGCAAGACCGCCGCCTTTGCGCTGGCGCTATTGGCCAAGCTCAACCCGCGCTGGTTTGCGGTGCAGGCCATGGTGCTGTGCCCCACGCGCGAGCTGGCCGACCAGGTGACGGTAGAAATTCGTCGCCTGGCCCGTGCCGAAGAAAACATCAAGGTCGTCACCCTGTGCGGCGGCATCGCCCTGCGCGGCCAGCGCGCTTCGCTGGAAAACGGTGCGCACGTGGTGGTGGGTACACCCGGTCGCATCATGGACCACCTGGAGCGCGGCTACCTGACGCTCGAGGGCCTGAATACCCTGGTGCTGGACGAGGCTGACCGCATGCTGGACATGGGCTTCTTTGACGACATCGCCAAGGTGGCCAAACAGTGCCCCGCCAACCGGCAAACTCTGCTGTTCTCGGCCACCTACCCCGAGGGTATTGAAAAGCTGGCCAGGCAGTTCATGCGCGATCCGCAGCGCGTTGAAGTGGCCGCGCCCAAGACCGAAAGCCTGATCGAGCAACGCTTCTATGAGGTAACCCGCCCCACCCGGCTGCACACCGTGGGCCAGTTGCTGCGCCATTTCCGCCCGGTCAGCACGCTGGCCTTTTGCAACACCAAGCAGCAGTGCAAGGAACTGGTAACGCTGCTGCAAGCCGAAGGATTTCATGCGTTGGCCCTGTACGGCGAACTGGAGCAGCGCGAGCGCGACCAGGTGCTGGCCCAGTTTGCCAACCGCAGCTGCTCGGTGCTGGTGGCCACCGACGTGGCATCCCGCGGGCTGGATATCAACCAGCTTGAAGCCGTGATCAATGTGGACATCACCCCCGACGCCGAAGTGCACGTGCACCGCATCGGGCGCACCGGACGCGCGGGCGCATCCGGCCTGGCACTGAGTCTGGCTGCGATGAATGACATGGGCGCTGTGGGCAAGATCGAGCAATACCAGAACAAGCCATCCGTCTGGCACAAGCTCGATGAGCTCACTCCCACTGGCACCGGTCCGCTGCTGCCGCCGATGGTGACGCTGCAGATTCTGGGTGGCCGCAAGGAAAAGATTCGCCCGGGCGACGTGCTGGGTTCACTCACCAACGATGAAGGCGGCCCGGCCTACACCCGGGAGCAGATTGGCAAGATCCAGGTCACTGAGTTCTGCACCTTTGTGGCCGTGTCGCGCGATGTGGCCACGCAAGCCTGCGCCAAGCTCAACGCAGGGAAAGTCAAGGGCAAGAGCGTGCGGGTTCGCCTGATGACGGTCGCGGACAGCCAATAGATTGGGCTCCAGCGTGTAGGGCAAATTCCTACACGCTTTCCAGCCGATTGCTGACTCCAGTTTCGCGAGACAGTGACTACAGTTGTCTCAAGCGCCAAACCATTCACCTGGCGCACTGATGCAACCGGAGAACCACCATGACACTCGCAGCACTCGCACTCAATCCCTTCAGCCTGATGATGGAGCCCGAACTGGTTTTGCAGACCATGGAACGCTCCCAGCAACTACGCGGCCTGCGCCGCCACAAACTGCGTCCTCTGGACAAGCCGCTGATTCCTTACACCCAGGAAGCGCTGGCCAGCCGTGCCGCCTTTGACGCCGCCATCGACGCCGAAGATTTCGAGGCCCGCGCCGAGTCGTACCTGAACTGACAAACCGGTTTCAGGTCGGGGATCGGTATGGGGATAATCACCCTATGCGAACCCTTTACCGCGACTTTGACAACCAGACGCACATCGATGCGCAGTACAACCCGAGCTTGGGATTGGACCCGTCCGACCAGCCCATGCTTCATTTCGCAGCACGCGCAGCTCATACGCGTGCCTCACTGCGCTGCGAGCTGAATGTGCCCTATGGCGCCACGCTGGACGAGACGCTGGACATCTTTCCCGCCAACGCGCCCAACGCGCCGGTTTTCGTCTTCATCCATGGCGGCTATTGGCGCGCCCTCTCCAGCAAAGACTTCAGTGGCGTGGCTCTGGGACTGCACCCATTGGGCGTTACTACGGTGGTTATCCATTACGCGCTGTGCCCGTTTGTCACCATCGACGAAATCACCCGCCAGGTGCGTGGAGCCACCGCCTGGGTGCTGCGTAACATTGACCAATATGGCGGCGACCCGACACGCGTGGCCATTGGCGGGCATTCAGCCGGCGGCCACCTCACAGCCATGTGCCTGCAAACCGAATGGGCGCGAGACTATGGCCTGCCGCAAGACCCGCTGGCCGGGGCCATTGCCTTCAGCGGGTTGTACGACCTCGAGCCCCTGCGCTACAGCTACCTGCAACCGATGATCCAGTTGGACGACGGCATCATCCGGCGCAACTCGCCCGCCTTTATGGTGCGCCCCTGCAAGACGCCGCTATGGCTTACCTGGGGTGGGTCTGAAAGTACCGAATTTGCACGCCAGTCACAGATCTACCATGACGCTTGGCAGACAGTCGGCAACACTTCCATGCTGCAGGCACAGCCGGGAGCCAACCACTTCACCGTGATCCACGGGCTGGAGGATTCCCACAGCCCCGTATGCCAGTGGCTGGTCCGAACGCTGACGACTGCATGAAGCTGCGACCTTTGCGACACTTTTTCGCTACGCTGTTATGCGGCCTTTTGGCGATCTGTTCCTCCACAAACCTGGCCGCCGCAGGCGAAGCGGTTCCTGCGCAGGGCCGACCCAAGCTCATCGTACTCATCACCATTGACGGCCTGCCTCAGCGCCAGATCCTGAGCTACCGCGACCAGTTGGCGCCCGACGGGTTCAACCGTTTTCTGCAGCGTGGCAGCTGGTTTGCCAACGCCCATTACGGTCACGCCTTCACCGTCACCGCACCAGGCCACGCAACACTGTTGACGGGTGCTTATCCGCACCGCACCGGCATCATTGGCAACGAATGGCGTGACAGCCAGACTGGGCAAAGCGAATATTGCACGGGTGATACATCGGCCAGCTACATCGGCCACGCTACCAAACCAATGGACGGCACCAGCCCCAAAAACCTGAAGGTGGAGACCGTGGGCGATGTGCTCCGCCGGGCCAACCCGTTGTCCAGGGTGGTTGCCATTTCAGGCAAAGACCGGGGCGCTATTCTGCC
>CAJAVE010000087.1 GCA_903945325.1 uncultured beta proteobacterium
GGTGTCTCTCAAGTGGTCCATTACCGCGACAACCTGACCGCAAGCTACACCAGGCTGATGGGTTTGGCGCGCGCAAAGAACGATCAGGTCTCGATTGCCACTTTGGAATCGATCGGTCCGCCCCCTTGGGTGGATCCCCGTAGCTTCGGCAAGCTGCGCCGTATCACCAGACCCTACGAGGCAGCGACTTCGACGCCGGCGCCTTCCACCTGGTGGGAGCGCGCACCCGAATACAACACGCCGCAGCGGCTCGCAGAGTACGAAGGCGGCGAAGACTTCTCCTTTCTGCAATTTGTGGGATTCAAGGGCAACGGAATGTTCTCCAGAGTGGATTTACCGGCACTGGGTAGCAACTTTGGTATTCCTGTGTTCCTGATTCACGGAGCGCAAGATTTAGTGGCAACACCAGAAGTAGCACAACGTTACTTTGACAGCATCCAAGCACCCATCAAGGAGTTCTTGATAGTTCCCGATGCAGGCCATGACCCCAACGTGGCACTGGTTGACGCCCATTTCAAGACCCTTCGTCAGCGTGTGCGTCCCTTGGCGCAGTAAGGAGTCAAGCCCCCATGGTGGTAAGCCAGGGGTCTTCTTGTTTCCCGCCAAATGTCTCCACCAGAAAATCGACGAAGGCCCGTGTCCGGGCTGGAACGTGCTTGCGGGTGGGCATGGCGGCATACAGTTGCAAGGTGCCGCCATGCCACTGGGGCAGCACACGCTGCAAGCGACCATCCCGGATCGCATCAGCCACCATGAAAGTCGGCAAGCCGGTGACCCCCATACCCGCCAGCGCGGCCGCGTAGAGAACTTCCAGTTGGCTGGTCAATAGTGCCGGTGGCTGCAGGCTCAGCCGAAGTATCTTTTGGGTTGGAAGGACAGTGCCATCCCCTGCTGGAAACAAAGTTAGCTCCCGCCGGACCGCGGCTACATCCGGTAGCAAACCGTCATGCTGGAGCAGGTCGTGCGGCTCTTGCAGATGCCCGCGCAGCGCCAGATACGCCGGTGCTGCGCAGATGATGCATTGCGACAGCGCCAGTAGACGGACCACAAAATCACCCTGCAAAGGCTGCTGCCCGATAGAGACGATCGAAACATCAAAGTTCTCATCTGCAGCGTCAACCGGACCTGTAGCAGCCAACTCCAGCTGAATGCCGGGAAATCTCTGCCGGAATACGGGGATGCGCGGGACGAGTTGGTGCGTAGCAAAAGCCGGAGGGCACAGGATGCGCAAATTGCCACTGGGAGCACTATTGACATCGCGCACCAGGCTGTCCGCATCATGCAGGTCTGCCAGGACGCGTTTTGCACGATCCAGGTACTCTTCGCCAACCTCCGTCAAAACCAGGCTTCGCGTTGTTCGGTTCAACAGGCGCACGCCCAGATGGTCTTCGAGGTCAGACACCGCGCGGGTCACCACCGCCGGGGCGAGGTCGAGCGTTCTGGCAGCTCCAGCAAAGCTGCCCTCAGCAATGACCTGGGCAAAAACACGAAGAGAGCGGAGCTGATCCATGTGACCATTCTTTCACACGAGCCGCACCGCTATGATGATCCACAAACCACACCAACAGGAGACATGCCATGACCCCAGCGAATTCACGACGCCAACTGCTGCTAACCGCCGCAGCCGCACTGCTGGCCCTGAGCGGCACCTGCGCCAACGCGCAAAGCACCTGGCCCAGCAAGCCGGTGCGCATCGTGGTGCCCTTCGCACCCGGCGGCACCACGGACATCCTGGCGCGTGCCGTAGCGCCCGAATTGTCCAAAGCCTTCGGCCAGCAGTTTGTGGTGGAAAACAAGCCGGGCGCCGGTGGCAATCTGGGCGCCGAGGTGGTGGCCAAGTCGCCGGGTGATGGCTACACCCTGCTCATGGGCACGGTGGGCACGCACGGCATCAACCGCGCGCTCTACCCCAAGCTGCCCTATGACCCGTTCAAGGACTTTGCGCCCATTACCCTGGTGGCCAGCGTGCCCAATGTGATGGTGGTTCCTGCCGAATTTGCACGCGCCAACGGCATCAACACGGCGCAGGATTTCATCAAGCTGGCCAAATCCAAACCCGGCAAGCTCAACATGGGCTCCAGCGGAAACGGCACCTCTATTCACCTGGCGGGTGAGCTGTTTAAAAGCCAGACCGGCATCTTCATGACCCACATCCCCTACCGTGGCTCCGGCCCCGCCCTGCTGGATCTGGTGGGCGGCCAGGTGGATGTGATGTTTGACAATCTGCCGTCTGCCATGCAGCTCATCAAGGGCGGCAAACTCAAGGCGCTGGCGGTGACCAGCACCAGCCGCTCTGCCGCTCTGCCCGATGTACCGACCGTTGAAGACGCGGCGGGACTCAAGGGCTTTGAAGCCACCAGCTGGTTCGGACTGCTGGCACCAGCAGGCACCCCGACGGATGTGGTTAACCGTTTGCAGCAGGAGGTTGCCAAGGCACTCAACAACCCGGCCATCAACGAGAAGATGCTGTCGCAGGGCGCTATCCCCAGCGGTAACACACCGGCGCAATTCGCCGCCCTGATCGACAGCGAACACAAGAAATGGGCGCAGGTGGTCAAAGTATCCGGTGCGCGGGTGGATTGAAGATTGCTACTATTTTAATAGCTGCTTGCGCATATTCCACGGGGTCTAGAGGTCAATTCAACCTATAAGTTTGGGTCCGATTTTTGGCTACGTTTGCGCGGCTGCAACGCCACTGTCGCCAGCGCATGCACATCCACCCGCGCCTTGAGCCGGATGGCCAGCAAATACAGGCCGCCAAACTTGCGTTGCAGCAGCATGGCGTCGGACGGGGGAATTTTCCAGAACTCCCGGTCCATTCCCAAGGCCAGGCCCGTGGCGCGAATGCGCTCCGGCAGGTCTGAGGTGCCAAAGTCGTAGGCGCCAGACTGGCTGAACGGCTCAAAAGCCTGTTGCCCAATATCCAGCACGGCCTGACGGTGCCGTTCCTGGTTGGTGTCATCAAAGTAGCCAATGGCCATGCAGGCCTGGGCCATGACCTCGCGATCCGCCGCCATGGCGCCTTGCATCAGGTGTTTGAAGTCGCGCGACATGCTGGCCTTGTAGGGCCGGGTGGCGCCAAAGTCGAGCAAGATGAGCTGCTGCGTGGCCGTGTCATACCGGTAGTTGGCAAAGTTGGGGTCGGTCTGCACCAGGCGGAACTCCAGCAGCTCGCGCAGCAGCAGCGCAAACAGCAAGGTCATGACCCGGTCACGCTCGCCCTGCTCCGCGCTCACCAACGACTCCACCGCCACGCCACCCACGTAGTCCATGGCCAGCACGCTCTGGGTGGTCAGGTCGTCATGCCGCGCTGGCAGCAAATACTCGGGTGCATCGGCCAGCAACTCGCCGTAGCGTGCCAGGTAGTTGCCCTCCTTCAAATAGTCCGCCTCGTCATGCAACTGGCGTTTGGCGTCGCGCAGCAGGGGCTTGATGTCCATCTCTTTGGGCAATAGCCCCGACATGCGCAACAGGCCGGCCACGTTGTCCACATCACTGTCAATGCTTTCGCGCACGCCGGGGTACTGGATCTTTATGGCCAGGTCGCGCCCATCAAGGGTCTGCGCCCGGTGCACCTGCCCGATGGATGCCGCCGCCATTGGCGTGAACGAAAAATGTTTGAACCTGCGCTCCCAGCCCTTACCCCAATTGTTCTGCAGCACGCTGGTCACCTGCGATTTGGGCATCGCCCGCGCGTCCGAGCGCAGGCGCGCCAGAATGTCGGCCAGCGCGGGCGGAAGCAAGTCGCCCGTCTCCATGGACACCAGCTGCCCCACCTTCATGGCGGCGCCACGCAGCTTGGCCAGCTGATCGGCCACGCGCATGGCATTGCCTGGGGTTAGCAACAGTTCGCTCATCCTGGGCCGGTTGCCCTGTGCCAGTTGCCGTGCACCCTCTGCCACCATGCCACCAGCGATACCGGTCGCCATCCAGCCCAGGCGCATCAGGCGCGAGCCACGCCCGCTCGGCACGGCCAGCGTATTGGCAGTGGACTTCTTTTTGGGTTCGTCGTGGTTCAAATCAGCTGTCCTTGAAAGGGGCTCATGGTGACAGATTCTCAAAACCGCAGAACTGTCACAATTAAATGACCCAGATCAAGTCGCGTTCGACATAGCAGTGCCAGCATGGGGCCAAGACTTCCCAGAAAAAATGTTCACTTCGTACACCCGCTCCGACTTTCTCAAGATGGCAGGGCTGGTCATCACCTATGTGCTATTGGCGCAACTGGTCAGGCTGCTGCTGGGCAGCAACTCGGTCATTGGTTTCATGCTGTTTGCCAGCGGCGGCGCGCTCGCGATACTGGCGCTGGAAGGCTTTCGTTTTCTGCCGGCCCTGTTCCTGGGCGTCCTTGCGGGCTTTGCGTCCATAGGAGAATCGTCAGGCCTTGCGGTGGTCTCCGCTATGCGCCACGTTGGCACCCTGTTTGTTTGCATGTGGCTATTCAACCGCATGACCCAACTGGATGCGGATTTGAAAACTTTGCGCGACACGATTCGCATCTTCGCGCTGGCGATTGGTTTTGGCTTCATCGTCGCGCTCGCGATTCTGCCGGTGGCCGCACTGACTCCAGGCCTGGTGATCGGTGAAAACAGTTTCAACCAGCGGTGGAGCGGACATACCCTGAACGTCGTCGTCCTCATGCCTCTGATACTGGTGTGGCGCAAATTGCCGCGGGACTGGGCACAGCCCGAGCGTGGGCTGGAGGTGTTCCTCATTCTGGGTGCTACGTTTCTTGTGGGCCAGGTTGTCTTTCTGGATTGGTTCCACGACTCACTGGGTCAGATTGCACGGGGCTACTGGCTCTACCTTTTTATCACCTGGACCGCCGTGCGATTGGGTGCGCACGGTACCGTGCTCGTGGTGGCCATGGTCGCGCTGCAGGGCCTTGCCGGCGCCGCATTGGGCGTAGGGTTCTTTTCCAATGACCTGGAAAAGACCCATCTTGCCAACTATTTTTTCTACACCATGACCTTGGCCGCTGTGGGCCTGCCGCTGGCCACGTATTTCACGGAACGCCAACTTGCATCGAAGGCTCTGGAGCACCATCGCAACACGCTGGAATCAACCGTCACTAAACGTACTGCCGAGCTAGCCACGCGCCTGGAAGAAATGTCCGTGCTGAACAAAAAGCTGGAAGAGGTGCACATCCAGTTGCTTCAATCCGAAAAAATGGCCTCATTGGGCCAGCTCGCAGCGGGTGTGGCGCATGAAATCAACAACCCGATTGGGTTCGTTCACTCCAATCTGGGCGTGCTTGAAACCCACCTGGCCGACATTTTTGAAGTGACCGATGCACTGGACGCAGTGATCAGCCAGGTTGCTAACCCACACGATGTGGAAGCGATCCGTCAATTGAAGTCGGAAAAGGAATTCGACTACCTGAAGACCGACATCCCTGCCCTGTTGGCGGAGTCCAAGGACGGGCTGATGCGGGTCAAGGACATTGTTCAAAATCTGAAAGATTTTTCGCGTGTGGGTGAATCCCAATGGGAGTGGGCGGACATTCACCACTGCCTGGACTCCACCCTCAAGATTATTGCCAACGAACTCAAGTACAAGTGCACACTGGTCAAGCACTATGAATCCGGCTTGCCGGAGGTTCGATGCATTCCTGCGCAAATGAACCAGGTATTCATGAACCTGCTGGTCAATGCAGCGAACGCCATTGAGGCCGCTGGCGAAATCACCATCACCACCCAAAGCCTGACGCCCGGAACCATCCGCATATCCATTTCCGATACCGGCAGCGGAATTCCGGCGGAACATCTGGGGCGCATTTTTGACCCGTTTTTCACGACCAAGCCCATAGGCCAGGGTACCGGCCTGGGCTTATCCATCGTCTACGGCATCGTGCGCAAACACTACGGAAAAATCGAAGTTGAGAGTACAGTCGGCGAAGGCTCTACTTTCGTATTGACATTGCCGATTGATCCGCCCGCCTGAAGCAACCAGGACCCGATGCATGCGAACCGACGACTCAACAACCCCTGTTCCAAATGGTTCGGCTGCGGCTGTGGACGTTCCTCCCACACTGCTGTTTGTTGACGATGAGCCGTCGATTCTGAGCTCGCTTCAAAGGCTGTTTCGTCCCAAGGGCTACAAGATATTGACAGCCGAAAGCGGCGAAGCCGGGCTCGCCGTGCTGGACGTGCATCCGGTGGATCTGGTCATCTCGGACATGCGTATGCCCAAAATGGATGGTGCGCAGTTTCTTGAACAAGTGCGCCAAAAGACCCCCGAGACCATGCGCCTGCTGTTGACCGGCTACGCCGATGTCACCTCCACCATCAACGCCATCAACAAAGGCGAAATTTACCGACACATCTCCAAACCCTGGGACGACAACGACATTGTGCTGATCGTCAAAAAGGCGTTGGAACACAAAGCATTGCGCGGCGAAAACCAGCGCCTGCTGGCCCTTACCCAGCGGCAAAATGACGAGCTCAAAGACCTCAATGCCGGGCTTGAAAAGCGCGTGCAGGAGCGGACCTCCGAGATTGAGCAAGTCAACAGCTTTCTCAATTTGGCCAATGACAAGTTGAAGCAAAACTTTTTGGTCTCTATCAAGGTTTTTTCGGGCCTGATCGAATTGCGCGAGGGCGCAGTGGCAGGTCACGCCCGTCGCGTAGCCGATATGGCACGCCGCATCGCCAAGCGCATGGCGCTGCCCGTACAAGGCCAACAAGACGTGTTTGTTGCGGCACTTTTGCACGACATCGGAAAAATTGGGTTCTCTGACGAATTGCTGTCCAGGCCAGTGTCCAAATTGGTGAACGAGGACCTTGCCCGCTACCGCAAGCATGCTCTTTCAGGCGAAGCAGCGCTGATGCCATTGGTTGAATTGCAGGGCGTGGCGAAAATCATTCGGTCGCACCACGAGCGCTTTGACGGCGAGGGCTTCCCGGACGGCCTTTTGGGCACCGCGATTCCCCTGGGTGCACAGATTCTTGCCGTCGCCAATGACTACGATGGATTTCAGATCGGTACGCTGACCGAGCGTCGCTATTCAGCTGACGAAGTCAAATCCCTGCTGCAACAAGGCAGCGGTAAACGCTATGACCCCAAGGTGGTGGACGCTTTTCTGGATGTCATCGGCAAGCCCCGCGAGGAAGTCGGCCGCTACCGTGAGTTGCCAGCCTCAGAGCTGATGCCCGGCATGGTGTCCGGCAAGGACATCTTGAGCCGCGACGGCACCCTGTTGCTGGCCGCAGACTATGTGCTGGACGCCGTCATCGTGCGCCAGATTCAAACCTACGCCACGCGCGAGGGCATTCACCTGATGGTGAGTATTCGAACGGACAAGCGGTTTAACGCTGCCCCTCAGACTGCGAGCCTGCCATGAACCTGAAATGGGAGTCTTACTTCGAAACCGGCATTGCGATTGTCGACCAGCAACACCAGGGCTTGGTCGCCATCATCAACGAGGCAGCCCCCATGCTGGCCCTCCCTGGTGGCCCGGACATGCAAGGCATCGGTGCCGTACTCGACAAACTATTTAACTATGCGGCCATTCACTTTAAAACTGAAGAAGGCTTGATGGAGCTGCACCAGCTCGATGAACGATACGTTGCCCACCACTGCGCGATTCACGCACAGTTTGTTGAGCAGATCGTGGGCATGCGAACGCTTCTGGCAAGCGACGGAGCTCTCGAAGTGGGCCCGTCGCTGTTGCGATACATGACCAGTTGGCTGACGATTCACATTCTTGACGAAGACCGACGTTTTGCCCGGCACGTCGCGCTGGTTGAGGGTGGCCAGACCCCTGAAGGTGCCTACAACACCATCGCTAAAAACAACCGCGCAGTCGACCCCGCCCGCGCCGCGCTGGAAACTGCACTGGGCGACCTGTATGTGGTGCTGGGAGAGCACAACAAAACCCTGCACCAGGCCAATGCAAAACTGCAACAGGCACGCGACCAGCTGGAAATGCGGGTGGAGGAACGCACCCAGGAACTGACCGCCGCGCTGGAGCAGATGAAACTGACACAAGGTCAGCTGTTGCAGTCCGAAAAAATGGCCGCCGTCGGTCAATTGGCCGCAGGCGTGGCACACGAGATCAACAACCCGATTGGCTTTGTCAACTCCAACCTGGGCTCGCTCAAAAATTACGTTACCCAGCTACTCAACGTCATATCGGCGTATGAGGAGATGGGAGTCGAATCACGCCCCATTGCGGCCCGCCAGCAGCACCTGAATCAGGCGCGCGCAGATGCCGACCTGGACTATCTCAAGCACGACGTGGTGAACCTGCTCAACGAGTCGGTAGAGGGTCTGGACCGTGTCAAGAAAATTGTTCAGGACTTGAAAGACTTCTCCCATGTGGACCAGGCTGAATGGCAGGATGCCGACCTCAACGCCGGGCTGGAATCCACCCTGAACGTGATCGCCCACGAGCTCAAGTACCGGGCCAATGTGGTCAAGCATTTTGCCCCATTGCCGTTGCTGCGCTGCCTGCCTTCCCAGCTCAACCAGGTTTTCATGAACCTGCTGCTCAATGCGGCGCAGGCGCTGGATGGACCGGGTGAAATCACGGTCACAACCGGCTTTTCGGACAAAGCGGTGTGGATTGAAATCCGTGACGACGGCAAAGGCATACCCCTAGAGATACAAAAGCGGATTTTTGAGCCCTTCTTCACCACCAAGCCGGTTGGCAAAGGCACCGGCCTGGGCTTGTCCATTGCGTTTGACATCGTGCAAAAGAAGCACGGCGGCCGCATGGAAGTCGAAAGTGCCATCGGTAAGGGCAGCACATTTCGGGTGATCCTGCCGCGCCATTCCATAGAACCGGTAGCACCCACTAGCCACTGAATATGTCAAGTCCTACAACTCCCGCTCAGGTAACCGACTCCGCCGGAATTGAGCAGTTCGTGGATGAACGCCAACTGCTGCATGTGTTGATGCAGCGGTCCGCCATCGGTTTGATCGTGGTAGACACCCTGGGTGTGGTCGAATTTGTCAACACGTTGGCGCAAACCCTGTGCGCCTGCTCGCCAACCCAGTTGGTCGGCAAGAACTGTGTAACGCTGTTTGCCCAGGATCTGGCCTCCGTAGCCAATACCGCCTTGCAAAATGGCCTTGCCAATGGCTGCGGTTGGGGTATGGAGACCATGATCCAGCGCATGGATGGAACCCAGTTTTGGTGCGACTTTCAGCTGGTTCCGGTCGAGGACGCGCGTACCGGCTCCACACGCTGGTGTGTCTTCCTGCACGACATCAGCCACCTCAAGCACGCTGCTGACAAGATTCAGCACATCTCCAGCTTTGATCAACTGACCTTGTTGCCCAACCGGGCGCAATTTTTGCAAAACCTGCATCAACTCTTGAGCAGCGCCAGTGCCAACGGTGATTTTGTGTTGATGGTGTGGATCGACGTGGACCACCTGCGCACCATCAATGACGCCATGGGCCATGCCGTGGCCGACCAGGTGCTTCTCACCGTGGCTGACCGCATGCGGGAAGCCTCCCGCAGGCAGGACCTGCTGGCACGTCTGGGTGGTGATGAATTCGCGCTGGTGTTGTCGGGCGGCACTGACGCCCAAGACCTGAGGGAGGCTGCCGAGCGCCTGATCCGCAACCTCGAAGTGGATCTGGTCACACAAGCCTGCACGGTGAAATTCAGCCTGACGGCTGGCACTGCCATTTTTCCTACCGATGCCAGGTACGTCGATGATCTGATGTCCTGCGCTGAAATGGCGCTGCGGGAGGCCAAGAAAGCGGGCGATGGCGGCATAGGCCACTTTGTCACCGGGCTTGGAAATCTCGGGGCCTCGCACGCGCAAGCCGTTGCCGAACTGCGCAATGCCATCGCAGCGGGCGAGCTGCGCCTGCACTACCAGCCGCAGCTGAGCCTGCACTCGGGCCAGGTTATTGGTCTTGAAGCCCTGGTGCGCTGGCAGCACCCCACGCGCGGCTTGCTGGCGCCCTTTCATTTCATTGCATTGGCTGAAGAGTGTGGCCTGATCATCACCCTGGGCGAATGGGTCATGCGCACGGCCGTGCAGCAAATCAGAGACTGGCGGACCGATGGCCTGACACCGGTGCGGGTGGCAGTCAACTTGTCAGCGCCGCATTTCCGTCAAAAAGGCCTACCCGATGCGATTGAGAAATTGCTGTTCGACCATGGCGTCCCTGCCGCGCTGCTCGAACTGGAGCTGACCGAAAGCGTCATGATGCGTGATGCGGAAGCGGCCATCCATATCGTGGACCGGTTGAAGATGCTGGGCCTTCGCATTTCTCTGGACGACTTTGGCACGGGCTACTCGTCTTTGGCCTACCTGTCGCGTTTTGCCATTGATGTCATCAAGATTGACCAGTCTTTTGTAGCCAACATCACCACCAACCCGGTGAACGCTTCCATTGCCACGGCCACCATTGCCATGGCCCACAAACTGGGCAAGACCGTCATCGCCGAAGGGGTAGAGACCCAGGGACAAATGACTTACCTGCGCCGCCACGAGTGCGATGAAATGCAGGGCTACCTGTTCTCCCGGCCCGTGGATGCGCCAACCATCAGCGACATGCTGCGCAGCGGTGCCGGAATCAACTTGAGCCTGGACCAGGGCGAGGCGCAAATGACGCTGCTGCTGGTGGATGACGAGCCCAATATTCTGAACGCCCTCAAACGATTGTTGCGCCGTGAGGGCTACCGCATCCTGTGCGCGGAAAGCGCAGCCCAGGGGCTGGACCTGCTGGCAACGCACCGCGTGCACGTGGTCATTTCCGACCAACGCATGCCCGTCATGACGGGTACCGAGTTTTTGAGCCGCGTCAAAGACCTCTACCCCGACACGGTGCGTCTGGTTCTGTCAGGTTATTCTGAACTCGAATCCCTGACGGACGCCATCAACAAAGGCGCCATCTACCGCTACATCTCCAAGCCGTGGGATGACGCCATGTTCAAACAGGATGTCACGCAGGCCTTCCGCTACTACCGCGAGCGCAATCCTGCCAGCACACTAAACAACCATGAAGCAGACTGACCTGCCCACCTGGAAAACTCGTGCGCAGTGGCATCTGCTGTGGGCGGTGCTGCTGTTCCTCGGGACTTTGTTGGGCGGCATTCTTTACTACGACTACTCGCGCATCGAAAAAGATGCAGAGGCGTCTTTAAGCTTCCGCTCGGCTGCTGGTGCGGCAGATCTGGAGCGGCGTCTGGAGTCACTCAACACGGCCTTGAACGGCATTCGCGCGAGCTCACCCTTTTTTAAGACGGACAAGCGCGGGTTAGAAATTGCGAACCGGCAATTAAAGGCACTCAGCAACTCTCTGGAAGGCGTACGCACCTTGGCTCTGTTTGATGCCACTGGCACGATGATCGCCTCCAACCGCCCGGAAATCGTGGGGCAGAACTTTGCTGACCGCGCCTATTTCAAATTGCCAAAGGCAGAAAGGAACCCCGGCAGGCTCTATGTCAGCGCCCCAATTAAAACCATTTTGGGGGTTTACTCGGTCATATTGACCAAAAGCATAGTGGGCGCAGATGGTGAATTTTCTGGCATTGTGACTGCCACGCTGGACCCGGAAGACTTCAAAAGCACCCTGGAAGGGGCCCGCGAAGTACCCGACGCGTTCGCCGGCATTGTGCACGGCAACGGTCAGGTTTTCTTGTTTGCGCCTGCATCTGTGGCACTGCCCACCAGCGAGTTTGCGCTCATGCAAACCTTTTATGCGGATCACAAAAAAAGCGCGCAACCGACCAGCGTGAAAACTGGCTTGAGCCCCTACACGAATGCCATTCGGATGGTGGCCATGACCACAGTGCAAACCACGTCCCTCGCCATGGACCAGCCGCTCATCGTTGTCGTTAGCCGCGACGTTGCACAGATCTTCGACCAATGGCACAAGCAAGCAATTTTGGCGACAGGCATCCTTCTTGGTTTGACGTTGTTGAGCACGCTGAGTCTGCGCTTTTATCAACGGCGTCTGCGCAATCTGGAACAAACGGTGCAAATCCAGGCGCTGGGGCGTCAACAAGCCGAGCAAAAAGTGCGCGACAGCGCGCAACTGATGCAAAGCTTTCTGGACCACTTGCCCGGCATGGCCTACGTCAAAGACAGCGACTGCCGCGTGCTAATGGCCAATCGGGGCTTTCAAATGATTGGCCTTGACCCCGCCTTGATGATCGGAAAAACCAATCTGGAGATGCTGCCCGAGCCATTCGGCGAAAAGGTCACAGCGGACGACCAACGGGTTCTGGCAAACGGCAAGATTGAATTGATGCAGGAAGAATTGGCGGGCCGCAGTTTTGAGACGTCAAAATTTGTAATTGATGACGAGAGCGGTCAACGCCTGTTGGGCGGTATCACGCTGGACGTAACGGCACGCCAACGGCACGTCAGGTTGACCCAGGCACTGCTGGAAGTTAACGAAATAGGCTCACTATGGAGCGAGAAAGATTTTTTAACCCGTGGCCTTGAATTGGCGGAGCGTTTGACCAATAGCGGCATTGGTTTCCTGCACTTCGTCAACGACGACCAGGAAACGCTGGAGTTAATCACCTGGACGTCCAACGCACTGAAGGGCTGCACCGCAGTGCACGATGCCCACTACCCCATCAGCCAAGCGGGCATCTGGGCCGATTGCTTCCGCCAGAAGCGCCCTGTGGTCTTTAACGACTATGCAGCCTGCACACACAAACAAGGTTTGCCGGTTGGACATGCACCGTTGCAGCGATTGATTTCGGTGCCTGTGATTGAAAGCGGTGCCGTGCGATTGATGTTGGGTGTTGGCAACAAGCCAATCGACTACGACGATTTTGATTTGGAAGCCGTTCAACTCATTGGCAACGACCTTTGGCGCATTGCCCGGCGCAACCGGGCAGAGCGGCAACTGCAGCAGCAGCTGGTTGAGCTGGGCGCGCTCAACACCAAACTGGCAGAAACCCAGGGGCAGCTCCTGCAATCCGAAAAGCTGTCGGCCATCGGACAACTGGCGGCCGGCATTGCACACGAAATCAACAACCCGGTGGGGTTTGTCTATTCCAATCTGACAACCCTGACTGAATACGTGGACGACCTGCTGGACATTGACAGCGCATACAGCGAAGTGGAGGACCATTTGCAAAGTGTTGCCCCGCAACTGCTGGAGCGTGTGCGCGCATTGAAGTCCGCCTGCGACCACCCCTTTGTGGTGACCGATTTGCGCCATCTGCTGCGTGAATCGGGTGAAGGCCTGGAGCGCGTCAAAACCATTGTGCAAGACCTGAAAGGTTTTTCACGCACGGGCGACACCAGCTGGGAGTGGTCTGATTTGCAAAGAGGCCTGGACAGCACACTCAACATCGTGCGCAACGAGATCAAATACAAGGCTGACATTGTTCGTGAATTGGCCACCTTGCCGCCAGTGAGATGCATACCCGCGCAGATCAACCAGGTCTTCATGAACCTGCTGGTGAATGCGGCGCAGGCGATTGAAGAACGCGGCACCATCACGCTGCGCTGCGGTGTCGATGGAGACTCCGTCTGGATCTCCGTGCAAGATGACGGATGCGGCATAGAGCCTGACAAACTCTCCCGGATCTTTGATCCGTTTTACACCAGCAAGCCCGTGGGCAAAGGCACCGGGCTGGGCCTGACCTTGGTGTGGGGCATCGTCCAGCGCCACCAGGGCTCGATCAATGTGCAGTCCACCGTTGGCCATGGCGCTTGCTTCGCGCTTCGCCTGCCGATCAATGGACCGATCAATGTGCCGAATTTGGAAAGTCCTGGCCCGCCATGACCACCGATCTGGCTCTCAGGCTGGCCGCCGCGGTAGAAAGCATGCCGGCCTTTCCCAAAAGCGTTCAAAGCATCCTGGCACTGACACGCAATATGGACTGCTCGCCCAAAGACCTGGTACAGGTCATTGGCAAAGACCCGGTGATTACCATCAAGGTCTTGCGGGTTGTCAACTCGGCCTACTACAACCTGTCCAGCCAGATCACCTCCATGGACCATGCGGTGGTGTTTCTGGGGTTCAACACCATCAAGAACCTGGCGCTTAGCATTGCCGCCATCAGCATGCTGCCCGCAAACCACCTGGCGGGTTTTGACGCCCAGCAGTACCTGCTGCACTCCCTGGTGACCGCCGGCATTGCCAAGCAACTGGCGCTGCGCGTGCAGGACGCAGACCCCAATGACTGCTTCATTGCCGGACTTTTGCATGACTTTGGCAAGGTGGTCGTGGCGCAGTGCATGCCGGCCGAGTACCAGCGCGCCGTGGAGATCAGCCTGTGGAACGAAACATCCCTGCACGCCGCCCTGCGCCAGGTGGTTGGGGTGGACCACTTTGCCATCGGTGCCATGCTGGTAGAGCGCTGGCGTTTTGCGCCCCAGCTGATCGAGACCATTGGCTGCCTGAACACGGCCAACCTCAAAGATACCGACATGATTGCCTGCGTCTTTGCGGCCAACCAGATTTGCAAGCACATCGGTTGCGATTTTGGCGGAAGCCCGTCACTGGATGCCTTACCCGTGACAGTGAGCCATCGTCTGTGCGGCTCGCTGGGTGAACTTCGCCAGTCTTTGGGCGACCTTACCCCGATGCTGGAAGAGGCCCGGGTTTTCGCCAAACTGTGAGCCACCCATGCAAGTAAAAGCCCCAACCACTCAGAACATCGGCGCAGCGACCGTGACAACGGGCGTCATGTCGATTCTGTTTGTGGACGATGAGCCCAGCATCCTGTCGTCACTCAAACGGCTGTTTCGCCCCAAGGGCTACCAGATCCATCTGGCTGAAGGAGGCAAAGCGGCGCTGGAATTGCTGGAGCAGCTGGCAGTTGATCTGGTCATATCGGACATGCGCATGCCGGAGATGGACGGTGTGCAATTTCTGGAGCAGGTGCGCCAGCGCTGGCCCGATACGGTGCGCCTGCTGTTGACCGGCTACGCCGATATTGCGTCCACCATTGGCGCAGTGAACCGGGGCGAGATTTATCGCTATATCTCCAAGCCGTGGGACGACGCAGACATTTTGCTGATTGTTCACGATGCGCTGGAGCACCGGACCCTGGAGCTGGAGAACCAACGGCTGGAGGCCGTTGCTCAAGTCCAAAACGCGGAACTCAAAAAAGCCCATGCCCACCTGGAGTCCCTGGTGGCATTGCGCACCACCGAGCTGACCAGCGCCAACGCCTCGTTGCAGACCGCCCATGAGCAGCTCAAAAGCAACTTCATCACATCAATCAAGGTGTTCAGCTCACTGGTCGAACTGCGGGGTGGCAACCTGGCGGGCCACTCCCGGAGGGTGGCCGACCTGGCTCGGCGCATGGCAACCCACTTGGGACTGGAAAGCAAACAGGCGCACGAACTTTTTGTTGCCGCACTCTTGCATGAAATCGGCAAAGTCGGTTTTGGCGACGACATGCTCACCACGGCCATCGTCAACCTGACGCCACGCCAGCTCGACCTCTACCGGCGGCATCCGGCGCGTGCCGAGCAACTGCTAACGCCGTTGCCCGACTTGAAGGGATCCACCGAGCTGATTGCCGCTCAACTCGAACGGTTTGACGGCAACGGCCACCCACGCAGGCTGGCGCACGACGCCGTTCCCATGGGGGCACGCATTCTGGTGCTAGCCAGTGACTACGACAACATGCTCTCAGGCGCGCTGGCCAAGCGCAAGCTGAGCGAAGAGGACGCCAGGGCATTGGTCGAGAAAAACCGGGGCAAGCGCTATGACCCCAAAGTGGTGGATGCGCTGCTGGCAGTGCTCGACCGCATGGCAAGGGAGGCGCCGCACAAAACAGCGATAGCCGAACGCAAGGTGGGAGTCCATGAATTGCAAGCCGGTATGGTGCTGTCACGCGACCTGATAACGCCCAGCGGGCTGATGATGCTGTCGGCCCAGCACCTGCTGGATGACCGCATGATTCACAAAATCGTGGACTTTGAAAAGTCTGCCGAGTTGAATTTGTTCGCCTATGTGTGCGTAGATCAGTGAAGGTTGACCATGCCCACCACCCCCGACACCGACCCTGCACTGAATTTCGTGGCTCCGGATCAGTTGCGTATCGGTTTGTACATCTTTCTGGACATCCCGTGGTTTCGCCACAACTTCACACTCAACAGTTTCAAGATCTCGTCAGAACAACAAATTCGCGAGTTGCAGACACTGGGCGAGTCGCGCTTTCGGTTCGACCCGGCACGCAGCACGGCGCCGGCAAGCGCTTCACCCGAGCCGGCTCACACCATCCTCAAGCCACCAGTTGCGCCAGCCCCACCGGATGCACGAATGATTGAAAAGCTAGCCCGCATTCAGCGGCTGACCGAGCAGCGAAAAAATATTGCAAAAGTTGAAAAATCCTTTGCCAAGGCCTCTGGCGTGATGCGCAGCCTCAACAAAAACCTGGTGTCGAACCCCAAAGAGTCTTTGGCCGAAATGGACCTGATGGTGGATGAAATGGTGGACGTCTTTCTGGCGCGCCCTGAAGTGACGCTGCAGGTACTGGGCGAGAAGTCTGGTGGTGAAGAAATCTACTACCACGGACTCAATGTGTCCATCCTCTGTCTGATGCTGGCCAAGGAACTGGGGCTTGCGCCGGACCAGGCGCGGCTGCTGGGCACCGGTGCCTTGTTACATGACATTGGCCTGAGTGAAATACCCGACAAAGTGCTTCGCAAGCGCCCAGAACACTTCACCAAGCCCGAGCGCGAGTTGCGGGCGCTGCACGTGGAATTCGGCGTCAATCTTGGCAAGAAAATTGCACTCCCGCCCGACGTGCTGGTCATCATCGCCCAACACCACGAACTGGCCGACGGCAGTGGCTACCCCTTGGGTACCACACTTGACAAAATATCGCCGTTGGCGCGCATCGTCTCGCTGGTCAACTTTTATGAAAACCTGTGCAACCCCATGGACCCTGCCAGCGCCATGACCCCGCACGAGGCACTGTCGTACATGTACGCGCAGCGCCGCAGCAAGTTTGCCCCCGATGTGCTGCAAGTGCTGGTGCACTCATTGGGCGTCTATCCGCCCGGCTCCATTGTCAAGCTGTCCAACGATGCCATTGCCATGGTGATGTCCGTCAATCCGAAAAAGGCGCTGCGCCCCTGGGTTCTTGTTTATGACCCCAGTGTGCCCAAAGACGAAGCCATCATGCTGGATCTGGAGATGGAGCCATCCCTGAACATTCGCCAGGCCATACGCCCGGACACCTTGCACCCGGCGGTGCAGGCCTACCTGTGTCCACGCAAGCGTGTGACCTACTTTTTTGACGGAAAGACGACCAGCGAAACGCACGGGGCTTGACTCATGTACGAATCTATTCTTCTGGATCAAACGCGCGAAATATTGCTGTTGGTCGACCCCATCACGCTGGTCATTGGTGAGGTCAGCAAACCCACCCTGCAGCGTTTGGGCTACACCCACGATGCACTGCTTGGGCGCTCTATCACCGACATCGAGTGCGCCCTGTCAGACCTGTTCTACTGGGACGAGGTGCGCCAAGGCGGCAGCCCCAATGTGACCGACACCGAGTGCTCTTACCTGTGCAGCAACGGTGACATTCTGCTGGCCTCAAAAACAGTTTTGCAGGTTGAGAGCGGCAGCACGAGCTGGCTGGTGATCCGGGCGGAGCCGCTGGAGCAGCGCCAGCAGGCAGAAAGCGAATTGGCCAGCATCAGCTCGCGCCTGCAGGCCACGCTGGAGGCCACGGCGGAGGGCATTTTGCTGCTGGACCGCGCGGGCAAGATCCTCAACATGAACCAGTGCTTCTCCCGGATGTGGGGTTTTCCGGATGCACTGCTGGCACGCCGCATAGACGAAGAGGCCTTTGCCTTTATGGCCAGTTTCTTTACCGATCAGGAGTCCTACCAACGCAATTTGGCGGCCATTCACCTGGACTCCGACCAGGAGTCGTTTGACACGCTGGAGCTGGCGGATGGCCGCATTTTTGAGCGCCGATCGCGCCCCGCGCGCCACGCAGAGCAAATCATCGGGCGTGTCTTTTCGTTCAGCGATGCTACCGAGCGCAAAGCCATCGAGCAACAGCTGCTAAACCAAAATGCCAGGCTGGAGGAGGTGGTACAGCAACGCACTGCTGCGCTGAGCCAACAACTGGCCGCATTGACCGAATCCAACCGCAAGCTGGAGGAGGCCCAGTTTCAACTGCTGCAGTCCGAAAAACTGGCATCCATCGGCCAGCTGGCCGCCGGAGTGGCGCACGAAATCAACAATCCGATTGGCTTCATCAACTCCAACCTGGGCACGCTGGGCGGCTACGTGGAGTCCCTGCTCGCAATCGACGCTGCCTACACAAGCGCGCAGCGCGCTCTGGAACCCAGTGTGCAGTTGGCCTTTGAGTCGGTGAATGCACTGAAGACGGAATCGGACCACGCCTTCATGGTCGAAGACCTGCGCCAGCTCATCAAAGAGTCGCGCGATGGCCTGGAGCGGGTCAAAACCATTGTGCGTGACCTGAAAGATTTTGCCCGCGTGGGTTCGGCCGAATGGGCTTGGGCTGACATTCACCAGGGGCTGGAAAGCACTCTGAACATCGTCTGGAATGAACTCAAATACAAGGCCACGGTGGAGCGCGAGTACGGCACGTTGCCCCAGGTGCACTGCATTCCGTCGCAGCTGAACCAGGTCTTCATGAACTTGCTGGTCAACGCGGCACACGCGATTGAGGGCCAGGGCGTCATTCGGGTTCGCACCGGGTGGAACGACCAACAGGTCTGGGTGGAGGTGATTGACACTGGCGTCGGCATACCTCCGGAAAACATCAACCGCATCTTTGACCCGTTCTTCACCACCAAGGCGCTGGGCAAGGGCACCGGGCTCGGGCTGTCGCTCGCCTGGGGCATTGTGCAGCGTCACCGGGGAACCATTGAAGTGGAGTCACAACCCGGCAAGGGCTCGACCTTCAGGGTCGTGCTGCCCATCAATGGAACCGCGGAAACCCCGAGCCCGAAATAACTGGGGACCCGCTCATTTCATCCGTCGTCATCTGACTTACTCCGAAAAATGAAGCCAGCTTGAAACACCTCCTTTATAGAAGAATCCCATATGAAAAAATCAACGCAAGCAGGTCCCGGCTTTCTTTGGAGTCCGGGTGTACGGTTGATGGGCAACGTCAGCTTTCCTACCAAAGCGCTGATAGTCAGTCTGGTCTTCCTGCTGCCAATTGCGCTATTGGGTTACTTTTTTGTCAGCGCCCAGAACGACCAGATTGCCTTCAGTGCGAAGGAGCGACTCGGTGTCGCGGCGCTACAGCGCGTTGAACCCATTGCGACCGGTGTGCTCAAAATTCGCAACGCTACGCGGGCGATTCTGGGAGGCTTTGATGGTGTCAGCAAGTTCGAAGCAGCGAAAACCGAGACGGATGCAGCCTTAAATGGCTTCGACAAGTACTTGTCTGAGTCGGGTGACCCCTTGGCGCTCAAATCCGAGTTTGGGAAACTCAGGGACGCTTGGGCAACCGCAGTCAAGGCGCGCAATGGTGTTGACGAATCAGGACGCACGGTCTTTGGACCATTGGCGGCGTCATTGGACAAGCTGGTGGGATCCATTGGTGACGAATCCAATCTCGCGCTGGATCCTGACATCGACAGTTACTACATGTTCAGCACCTTGTACGGCCTGTCTTCAATGAGTGAAAACCTGGGGCAGCTGTGGGGCTGGGGCACCTATGCGCTGGCAATGAACCAAACCACCAAGAAAGAACTCGATCAGAAGGATCTGATGCGCTATGCCGTCTGGTCTGCGGGAGTCAAATCTTCATTGACCACTTCCAAAGATTACCTGGACAAAGTATTTGCCTATAACCCGTCGCTGAAGGCAAAGATCGACCTCACCGTCATGGACGATGTCCGAACTTTTCATGACATGGCCAAAGACGTGCAGGTACTGGCAAAAGGGTCAGACTCTGCGGCACAGTTCTATGGCAAGGGTGAGAAAGCTGTCATGAAGCTGCAATCGTTCTACGACTAAGGCTTGCCCGCACTGGATGACATCCTGGTAGCACGTATCAATGGTCTAAAGCAGAAGTTAATCGTTTCCGCGGTGCTGGTGGCCGCTTTGCTGCTGATCGCAGGCTATTTGTTTTATAGTTTTTTCCTGATCACCAATGGCGGAATGATGTCTATTAAAAGACATTTGCAGGAGCTGGCCGATGGCGATCTGAGCAACCGCCCGGGTCCACCCTCCGGCAAAGACGAGACTGCGCAGGTTTTGACCTCGCTCATCGCTGTGCATGGTGTGCTGGCAGACTTTCAGGCCGCACAGACCTCCATGGCGGCGGCCCATGCCGCAGGCGCTATTGACGCAGTGATGCCCGTGTCAACGCTGCCCGGAACCTATGGCGTGATGGCCCAGTCCATCAACGATCTGGTCAAGGCGCAAATGGATGTGCAGACACGTCTTCTGGACCTGATTGAGCACTATGCGCAAGGCAAATTTGAGGAAGAAATGGAAGAACTGCCGGGCCTGATGCGCCGCATCACCAACACGGCGCGCGAGACACGCGCCAAATTGGCCGCCGCGGCGGAGGCGGCCATCTTCAACTTACGGGTGCTCAACGCCCTGAACAAGTGCAGCACCAATGTGATGATTGCTGACGCCAACAACGTCATCCTTTACATGAATGAGACCGTATCCACCATGATGCAGGGCAACGAGGCTGAGCTGCGCAAGTCGCTCCCCCACTTCGACGCACGAAAGCTCATTGGCCAAAACATCGATGTTTTCCACAAAAACCCTGCCCACCAGCGCAATATGCTGGGCGCCTTGCGGACGACCTATCGAACCCAGATTCAAGTGGGACGACTGTACTTTGGTCTGATCGCCAACCCCATCATCGATTCAAGCGGGGTGCGCGTTGGCACAGTCGTCGAGTGGAGCGATCGCACCGCCGAGGTGGGCGTTGAGCACGAGGTTGCCGCGGTGGTGGAAGCCGCCGCCCGAGGCGATTTCAGCCAGCGCCTGAACCCGGTCGGCAAGACCGGCTTCTTCATTGGACTGACCACCGGAATGAACCAGCTGATCGAAACCAGCGAGCAGGGTCTGACCGATGTAGCCGATGTGCTGGCTGCCTTTGCCGAAGGCGACCTGACCCGGCGTATGGAGCGGGACTACCAGGGCTTGTTTGGCAAAGTCAAAGACAGTGCCAATTCCACGGCAGAGTCGCTCACGCGTGTGCTTGATGAGGTGCGCTCGGCAGCGGACGCTCTCACCGGTGCGGCCAACCAGGTCAGCGCTACCGCACAGAGCCTGAGCCAGGCCGCCAGCGAGCAGGCCGCCAGTGTCGAAGAGACCAGTTCCCAGATCGACGTCATGTCGGCATCCATCAGCCAAAACAGCGACAACGCCCGTGTTACCGACGGCATGGCCACTAAAGCCAGCAAGGAAGCCACTGACGGTGGCAGTGCCGTCAGCCAGACCGTAGTGGCCATGAAGCAGATAGCCGCCAAGATTGGCATCGTCGACGACATCGCCTACCAGACCAACCTGCTGGCCCTGAACGCCGCCATCGAAGCCGCCAGAGCAGGAGAACACGGAAAAGGCTTTGCCGTCGTGGCCGCCGAAGTGCGCAAACTCGCCGAACGCAGCCAGGAGGCGGCCCGGGAAATTGGTGAACTGGCGGGCTCCAGCGTATCCACTGCCGAGCGTGCGGGCAAACTGCTCGATGAAATCGTGCCCAGCATCCAAAAGACATCGGAGCTGGTGCAAGAGATTGCAGCGGCCAGTGCCGAGCAAAGTGAATCGGTGGTGCAAATTGGTGGCGCCATGGGGCAACTGAGCAAGGCCACGCAACAAAACGCCTCCGCCTCCGAAGAGCTGGCGGCCACCAGCGAAGAGCTTTCGGGCCAGGCCGAGCAGTTGCAACAGTCCGTTGCATTCTTCAACACCGGAGACGCCGCACCCAAGGTGGCCAGCCGGCAGCTTGGGCGCCAGCCAGCATCGCTGGGCGAGCGCCGTGCCGCAGCCGTTCCACGGCTTGCGGGATCAGGCTCCAGCGGGGGCAACTTCAAGCCCTACTGAGTCAACCGGTCTTGAAAAAGGGGATTCAATCAGCGCCGGCAACAGGCGAGTACCCCACACATCCCAGGATGTAAATAATGAAAATAATGTTGGTAGAGGACGCGCGCTCCGTTGTTCTGGTCATGACGTCGCGGCTCAAGAGCTACGGATACGACGTGGTGCATGCAGAGAACGGACAGGTCGCGGTGAACCGGTTTGCCGAAACGTCGCCGGACCTGGTGCTGATGGACATCGAAATGCCGGTGATGAATGGCTTTGAGGCGGCGAATCGGATTCGTGCGCTAGAGGCGCAGCAGCGCTGGGCCTGGACGCCCATCATCTTTTTGACATCGTCTGACACGGTGGAAAACCTGGTGACTGCCATCGAAGCCGGGGGCGACGACTTCATGTCAAAGTTTGTGCCCGAACCTGTGCTCCACGCCAAGATGAAGGCCATGGGACGGATCGCGAACCTTCGACAGAGTCTCTCCATCGCCAACCAGAAGTTGCAAAGCCTTGCGGACCACGATGGTCTGACCGGGCTGGTCAACCGTCGCAGCATGGACACGCAGGTTGATCTGATCTGGTTTGAGTCAGCGCCCAGGGGCCTGCCGTTTGCGTTGCTCATGATCGACATCGACAACTTCAAGAGATACAACGACCACTATGGACATCAGATGGGGGACGATTGCTTGCGCAAGGTCGCCAAGGCCATAGAGGAAGCGACAACGCAGGGCAATAAGCTGGGCACAACCAGCGGGGCCTTTGCTGCCAGATATGGTGGCGAAGAGTTTGCGGTGATCATTCCCGGCGCGGACCCGCAGGCGGTTGAAGCGCTTTCAACGTCCATTCTGGAGTCGGTTCGCCAGCTTGCCATTGCGCACGAACGCAATGACGCATGGGGAGTTGCCACTGTATCAATTGGCGGCGCGCGGGTCGAGAAAGTGAATGGCGAGTTGGCGGAGGTCTTTCGGACGGCAGACCAGCGTCTGTATGCAGCCAAGAGCCAGGGTCGCAATGGTGTTGTGAGTGCCGGCTAATCCACCATGGACTGATGGAAGCGAATTGCGTTTCTACCTGAATCTTTGGCCCGGTACATGGCCGCATCGGCCCACTTCAGTCAATCGCTTGGGCTGACCTCGTGTCAACGGCTGGTCACGCTCAACTCGGCGTGGGGCTTCCACGTCGCATCGGCTGTACGGGTGGCATCAGGATTCTCGGTCTTGGGTGCCCCCAGGAACAGCCGCTCAGGCCCCACTTTGCGGCTGGCCAGGTAGTCTTTCACGGCCACGCCGCGCTGCTGCGCCAGTGTGCGCATGGCGTCTTCGGTGATGGGAATGCTGGCCAGCAGCAGGGTTTCCATCTCGGCAGCAGGCAGGTCTTTGGCCAGACCCACCAGGTTGCGCGGCTTGGCGATGTCGGCGCGGCGGTATACATCCTTGAGTAGCACCGGGTATTCAGCATCGTTCAGCACGGCCACAGCGCTGGCGTCTTGACCGCCCACGGCGGCGCGGCGGCGTTTTTCGGCCAGCAGCAAGGCTTTCAGGCGTTCGCGTTTGAGAGCGTCGCGCTCAAGGCCCAGGCTGGCGGTGCCGACAACCGTAACTTGCAGCACCGGGCGGTCGGCCAGCGCGGTGGCGATCTTGTCCAGGGTTTGCGTCACATCGGGTGCCAGCGCGTTGCTTCCTGGCGCAAAGGCGACCGCACTGAGGTCTTCACCACTGCTGCCACCAAATGCGTTGGCCAGCAGGCTGAACGGCGCAGTCAGCGCTTTGGCTATGAGGTTGGTGATCACCTTCCACACCACGGCGCCAATGCTGAACTGCGGGTCGTTGAGCGAGCCGCTGATCGGCAGGTTGAGGTCGATCACACCATGCCGGTCAGCCAGCAGTGCCACGGCCAGCTTGACCGGCAGGCTGTTGGGCGCGCCCTCGACCTTGTCACCAAAACTGAGCTGGTTGAGCACAAGGTTGTTGGTGGCCACGAGCTGGCCGTCGGGTTGCACGGTGTAGTGCACGTCCATGCTCAGCTTGCCGCGTTCGATGCCGTAGCCAGCGTATTTGATGGAGTAGGCGGTCAGCGGTGGCAGGTCCAGGTCGCGCACGCGGCCCTTGATGTCCATCGCCAGCGGCTTGGCCAGGGGGTTGATCTTGCCGGTGATCTCCAGCGCGGCAGTTCCCTCGGCCCTGCCTTTGAGATCCAGGTCGGCCAGCTGAACGCTGCCATCCGGCGCTTGCGAAGAAAACTCGCTGAGCTTGCCGTTGAGCTCGCTCATATCCGCCGAGTAGTTGGGCCGGATGAATCGGTCGGAAAACAGCACGCGGCCATTGACCAGGGTGATGGGGCCCATGACAACGACGGCGGCTGGTGCAGAGGGTGCAGGTGCAGGTGCAGCTGCAGTTGCCGTTACCGCCTCAGGTGGGGCTGCGGGCGCCCCTGCACTGGCAGGCGCTGCCTTTAACAGGTCTTGCAAGTTGACACGCCCGGAGGCGTTGACGATGACGCGGGCGTAAAAGTCGGACAGCGTGGCTTCGCGCACCTGCACGCGGGTGGCGGTGCCGGGGGCCATGCTGAGGGTAATGCCGGGCGCGTTGAGCGACTTCCAGCTCAGCAGCTCTTCGGCCACCCCCAGGTCGTCTGACACGGCGGTAGCCGCTGGCGCACCGGCTGCAGCCGTGCCGGCCACGCTGTTGGCGCGAAAGTCTTCCAGCGCGGCGTCGCCTTGCAGCTGCACCTGGGCCCCGGCCGCACTGGCGGTGTAGCGCACTTGGCCCTTGTAGCTGGCGTCCGCTCGCAATATGGCAATGTTGAGCTGGTCGGCAAAGTACGGGGCCACGCCGTGCACCGGCAGGTCCACTCCGGCCACACTGCCCTGCAGGGCCAGAGGCGCCCACATCACAGTGCCCTGGTAGCTCAACTTTCCTGGCTCGGCGCGGCCCGACTTCAGGCGCGCTGAGAGTGTCAGCGGTGCAGGCTTGGTGCCGTCCAGTGTGGCACCCTTGAGTTGCAATTGCAGGGCCGACACTTCCAGGCGTGCGGGGCGTGCAAAGCTGCGGTCGTCAAGCTTGAGGGTGCCGTCGGCAATACCCAGCTCACCCAATGTGATCTGCCACGGCTTTGGCGCTTCGGTGGGTGCAGCAGGCTCTGCTGGCGGGTTGCTGGCCTTCATCCAGCGCTGAAACATCCACTGCCCCTGCGCATCCCGTTGTACGGTGGCGCTGGGCGCGCGCAATGCAACTTTTCCAACCATTCCGGTTTGGGCGACCAGGTCGAGCTGGGCATCGGTGACTTCCAGCAGCTTGAACGAAGGCATTTCGTTGGCGGCGCGCTCGGCGTTGGTGGCGGCGGCCGCTACGGCCGGTGTCCAACCTTTTGCGCCCTTGAGGGAGAAATCGCGCACCGTCAGGTGGGGTACGGCCAGCTGTAGTGCTTCGCCTTGGGCTTTCAGGTTCAGTTCGGCATCCAGCACGCCCACCACGCCGGGCAGCAGAAATGGAGCCGCCTGCAGAGCAGTTGGCCCCAGGTCGAGCTCGTTGACTGATGCGTGCACGGTGGTGCTGGTAGCAGTGGCTTCGCCCTTTGCACTGAGTCGCGCAGCCTTGCCGCTCCAGGGCAGCATTGCCGAACCCTCAAAGGTGAGTGGCGTGGCGGTCTGGGGCCACTGCAAGGCCTTGGCCTGCAACTCCAGCTGCGCCAAAGCCATTTGAATCGGGGGTTGGCGGCTGTCGTCGGTCCAAGACGCATCGCCCTTGTGCACCACCAGACGATCTAACGAGAGGGTCCATGCCGTGGGTTTCACAGGATTCAAAGCCGGATTTTTTGAGTCTTTTGTGCCGCTAGCCCCCGTGGATGTTGCGTAAGCAGCTCTATTTTTTGTAGCAGACTTATCTGACTTGGACTTTCCCGCTTCGAAGTTGGTGACGCCGGCACGGTTGCGCGTGGCCCGAAGTTTGGGCGCAGTGACCTCCAGCGACGCCAGGTGCACCACCTGCTCCAGCGGGCGCACATCAGCCAAGCCGATGGCAATGGTTTCTGCGCCCAGCAGCGGTTTGCCGGTCGCGTCGGCCACGGCCAGGTTGGAAACCTTGACGGTGCCCTTGAGCGTGACCTTGGTCTTGGCCGCCTGCTCGAAGCCCAGGCGTACATCGGCATCGACCACAGCACTTTGCAGCCGAACTGGCAGGCTTGCGGGCAGGTAGGGCAAATACGGTGCCAAGTCCAACTCGGCGATCTTGATGGTGGCGTCGCCCTTATCGACCTGGGCAAACGGCGTGCCTTCGGCAGCCGTGTCAAAGCGGCTGCCATTGAGCTCAAACGCCAGGTGGGGCTGCACTTTGATGTCGCGCTTGGAGTCCAGGGTGCTCAAAAACGGCACTGCCAGCTGCAGCGCACGCAGGGTGTGGCGGCGCTCGCCGGAGGGCAGTTGGTCCAGGAAATCCACCGCACCGCCGTTGACGGTGAGGTTGTACAGCGCAAATGGCATCGGTGCCGATGCTGCGTCGGACGTGCTGTCCTTGTTCAACCGGGCAAGAATGTCGTCCACGTCATAGCGGCCATCGCCCCGGTGGGTCAGGCGTAGGGTGGGTGCGTCCACCGTGATGGCGTCCACCACCGGTGCCATGCGCAGCAGCGACTCCAGCTCAGCATCCAAGTACACCCGCGCAATGCTGAGCTGATTACCGCTGCCGTCAGCGCTGGCAATGGCCAGGTCGTGCACGGTGAGCTCCAGCGACCAGGGTTGAAAGTCGATCGAGCCAATGGTGAGCGTGCGTCTCAGCGCGGCGCTGCCCTCTTTCTCGATCTGCCGCTTGACCAGCGGCGGTACTGCCAGCCATGCCAGCACCCAAAGAATCAGCAGACCACCCAGAAACCAGCGGCCGCGACGCAGCCACTGCGGTGGAACGGAGAATGGAACCTGCATGGATGCACTTTCAAAATCAGCCGTCAGACCGGCGGGTTGAATTTTAGTAGGCACCTGCCTGTGGTGTGGGTCTGAATGCAAATGCGGCTATCCTCGCTTGGTCAATTTCTGTAACTCTGATTTACCCATTCACTTGGCAGGATCCCTATGCAAAATATTCTGAAAACCACACTCCCCATGGCTGCAGCACTGGCGTTGTGCCTGGGTACCGCACCCGCGCTGGCGGACAGCACGTCGTCAGCGTCCAGCGCATCATCTACTTCCGTGGGAAGCTCTTCGGCATCGATCGGCAAGTCCAGCGACAGCTCCAACTCTGGCGCAAAAGACAAAGTCGCCCAAGGACAGTACACCGTCGTCGACGTGGCTGAAGTGGCCGACCAAACCCATATGCTGCGCGTGCGGCTGCAGCCCCGCGCAACCGAAGGTGCAGTTTCAACTGGCCCGTCATTTGATCTGGTGCTACCGCGCCAGGCTGCCGAGCAGGGTCACCTGGTCGCGGGCCAGACCATTGCCGCCGAGCACCGTCCCTATGGGCTGGCATTTGCGGCGGTTACTGAGACCGGCAACGCCAGCCCCTTCTTCCTGGTGCTGGACGACGACTGGTACCGGGAACTGCAAAGCCGCCCCGTGGTGATTTAGGGTGCGTTTTGCGCTGGCCGCTGGATTGGCGCTAGGGCTTTGGTGCAACGGCACCTGGGCCGGATCGCTCAGCTACTGCGATGGCCAGACTGAACCCAGCGCAGAGGTGCAAGACCGACTCATCCAGGTGGCAGCCATCGTCAAGACCGAACTGGACCGCTCGGGTCAGAGCCTGGCAATCGTTTCACGCTCCGGGCTGGCCTTGCAGCGGCTGGACCAACGCTACTCGCACGCCGGGGTCAGCCTCAAAGCCAGCGGCAACACGCCGTGGTCCGTGCGCCAGCTGTACTACGCGTGTGACGAGCAACGCCCCCGCATTTTTGACCAGGGCATGACCGGCTTTGTGCTGGGTGCGCATGACACGTCAGAGAGCTACATCAGCATCGTGATGCTGCCCCCCGACGCCGCACAGGCACTGGAGCGCACCGCGCTGAACGATGCGCAAGCCCTGCAATTGCTGGGTGCAACCTACAGCGCCAATGCCCATGCCTTCAGTCAGCGTTACCAAAACTGCAACCAGTGGCTGGCCGAGCTGCTGGCCACGGCGTGGGGACAAACGGCACCCGGTGGAAGTGCACGGGAAGGTGCCCAGCAATGGCTGCGTGCCGAGGGTTACCAGCCCAGCGTGCTGAAAGTGGGCTCGCAACCGCTGATGTGGGTAGCCGCCTTGCTGCCATGGCTGCACAGTGACGACCACCCGGATGAAGACCTGGCGCAGGCGCAGTTTCAAGTCAGCATGCCGCAATCCATTGAGGCATTTGTACAGGCGCGTCTGCCAGAGGCTACCCGCATGGAGTTGTGCTACACCCAGCAGCGCATCGTGCTGCGCCGCGGTTGGGAACCCATTGAAGCGGGTTGCAGGGGATCCGCGGGTGACGAAATCATTTCGCTACACAATTGACACCCGATATGGACGCCATCACCACACCGACTCTCTTTATTGGCCACACCGAACCGGATTCCCTCCAGTTCGACGCCCCATCCGACCAGTCCCTGCTGCTGTCGCTGGAGCAAGGTGGCAGCACCTGGCCGAGTTCGTGCCGTGCTGGCAACTGCCGCACCTGCGTGGGCCAGTTGCTCAGCGGCGCGGTGCGCTACGAAATGGAGTGGCCGGGCCTGACCAGAGAAGAAATGGCCGAGGGCTGCGTGCTGCCTTGCGTGGCCTACCCGTGCTCTAACGTGGTGCTGCGCCCCGGATACTGACAACGCTAGCCTTGCGATAGCCGCAAAGCCGCGCCAGTGGCCGTTTTACCCGATTTCTTACTGCAAACTGACCACTCGACGCGCTGTGGATAACATTGAAGCCCCAGTGGCAGGCGGTGCGTCGGAATTTTTGGACCATACGGTCAGGAAACAACCACACAATCAGGGTTAACCCCGGAACTTTTTGCCCTTTTCACCAATGATAGCGCCCAGCGTGATAGCAAAAAATGATGACCTCACCAGATGTGGACGTTGTGGCCCCAGCCACCCAAGTTACCCCCGTTTCCTGTGGGCCACTTTGTGGATAACTATGTTTACAAGCTGCCAAAGCCGCACAAACAGGGGGTTTGGACGCCCTGCCTTGCAAATGACCACCGGCCACAGCCTGACACAATAGGATTTCATCCGCTTTGACGAAAGAATGCCCGTGAATACAGTGCCCAGCGCCAGCTCCGATCCAGTAGCAAGCTCCCATGCAGACGCAGCCTGTTGCTTCAACAAGGTCTGTATAGTGGGCGCTGGCGCCATTGGAGGCTGGCTGGGAGCCGGTCTGGTGCGTATGGGCTGTCACGTCAGCATGCTGGCGCGGGGTGCCACGCTGGTGGCACTGCAAGCGCACGGCTTGCGCCTGGGCGACGTGCAGCACACGGTAACAGCCAGCGCCGATGCCACTGCGCTGGGGGTGCAGGATCTGGTGGTGGTTGCCGTCAAAGCCCCATCCCTGCTGGAGGTTGCACAACAAATAGGGCCGTTGATCGGGCCACAAACGGTGGTGCTCACTGCCATGAACGGCGTGCCATGGTGGTTTTTTCAGGGGTTTGGTGGTGCCATGGCAGGCACAAGCCTGACTGCGGTGGACGCCACGGGCGAAATCGCCAGCGCCATTGCCGCAGAGCATGTGATCGGTTGTGTGGTGCATGCCAGTTGTTCGGTTGATGCACCGGGCGTGATTCGCCACCACTTTGGCAATGGCCTGATCATCGGCGAGCCGTCGGGCCAAGACTCGGTGCGGGTCAAGGCGCTGGCCGCGCTGCTGGTGCGGGCAGGCTTTGCCGCCACCGTGTCGCCCCAGATACAAAAAGACGTTTGGTACAAGCTGTGGGGCAATATGACGGTCAACCCCATCAGTGCGCTGACCGGTGCTACCACTGATCTGATTCTGGGGGACAAGCTGGTGCGCAACTTTGTCTCCTCTGTCATGCTGGAGGCCAAAGAGATCGGAGCGCGCATCGGCATTCCCATTGACCAGCAACCGGCTGACCGGCACCAGGTCACGCTGAAGCTGGGCGCGTTCAAGACATCCATGTTGCAAGACGTGGAGGCAGGCAAGGCCGTGGAGCTGGATGCGCTGGTCACCGTGGTGAAAGAGTTGGGCACGCTGACCGGCGTTGCCACGCCGTTTACCGACGCCCTGCTGGGCCTGAGCCGACTACAGGCACGCGTGCGGGGTCTTTACTGATTCCGTCCGGCCTTAGACTGCAACGCTTGCCCCTTCAACGGAGAAACCCCATGGCAACCTACCTGATCGTCGACACCCTGCTCGACAAGCCCGATCTGTACGAAGAATACAAACTCAAAGCCAAACCGCTGGTGGAGCATTACGGCGGAGAATACCTGGCACGCGGTGGCCAGCTGACTTTGCGGGAAACAGACTTGTGGTCACCTACGCGCATGGTGCTGGTGCGGTTTCCCGATGCCGAGTCCGCCAGCCGCTTCTATGACTCGCCCGAGTACCAGGCCATCCTGCCCATCAGCAAGCAATCTGCCCGACGCACCATGATCATGCTTGAGGGTGTGTAAGCCAGCAGCGCACTACCAACCGGCGGGGTCTACCTGGTAGTAGCCCCTGAGCTCAAGGTACAGCGCCGGGTATTCCAACTTCAGCGCCTGGCCTTGCTCGAAAAACACTTCGGACACCACGGCAAAAAACTCGGCCGGGTCTTGCGCCCCATAGTGGTTGAGCAATCCGTCAACCCCATGGCGCGCCTGCGCCTGGAGCTGTGCAAAGGCTGCATGAAACACTTCTGACCAACGCTGCGCATTGTGCTGCGTGTGGCCCAAGGCCGGTGGTGGGGCCCCTTGCGCGGCACCGTTCTCCTGGTCGAGCTGGTGGGCAAACTCGTGGATCACTACATTGACGCCATCATCTGCCACTGCAGCGCCCTCCAGCGTGTCCTGCCACGACAAAATGACCTGCCCTTGCGACCAAGATTCACCTGCCAGGGCCTGCCGATGGTCTTGCTGTACACCGGCACCGTCCACGGTGCTGCGGTTCACTACAAAGGCACCCGGGTAGACCAGAATTTGCCGCACATTGCCAAAGTAATCGGTCGCCCGGTTGAGGATCAGCAGGCAAGCTTGCGCTGCAATCACCACCCGCATTTCTTCGGTGACCTGTAAACCACCGCAGCCCAAAAACGATTTTTCGGCGATGAAAACCTGCATGTGCTTTTTGAGTTGCAACTGCAGGTCGGTTGGCAGACTGCGCACCAGAGGCACACGCCGTTGCAAAATCTTGCGCCACGCTGCCGGAAAGGCCGTAGCGCGCACCCGGCTACGTTGCCAGGACTGCCAATAAGGATGGCCAGCCAGACCCAGCACCAGAAGCAGTGCCAAGCCACAAAACAGATAAAAGGCCACGGGCAGTGCTCCAGTTAAAGCGGTTGTCAGACGCCATAACTGGGACCCGGGCGCGCAATTTCAAGCTACCGGGTCACCAGCACCGGTACTGTGGATTCGGCCACCACCTTGGTGGACACGCTGCCCAGCATCAGGCGCGAAATACCCGTGCGGCCATGCGAGCCCAGCACGATCAGGTCGGAGCCTTCCGCTTCGGCAGTTTGCACAATGCCGGCTGCCGCTCCCACGTCTTCCACCAGACGCGCCTGCAGTGCCACGGGCGCGCCACCCTGTGTGCACAGCGATTCCACCAACGCATGCGCCTGAGAGGCTTGCTGCTGTGCCGCTGCGGTATAGGCCTGATACCCCATGGGGTTGATTTCGCCCACGCCGATATACGGGTAGGGGTCAACAACATAAACCACGGTCAGCTTTGCGCCATGCGTGCGCGCAAGCCCCACCGCCAATTGGGCGGCGTGTTCGGATGCAGCAGAACCATCGGTTGCGAGAAGAATATGTTTGAACATGTGATTGCCTCTTGAATAATTGAAAAGCTACTGTGAATGCTGCGCCTTTGGTGGGTCGCATTCCATGATGTGCGTCAATTTGGACGCATTTGCCTTGCGTGTTTGCCAGTCAGGCAGCACCTCGCCCTTTCTGGCTCTCGAAATACACTACTTTGCGCGCGCGCTGCACATCACCCAAAGGGCGATGCTCGGCCAGCGCTTGCCAGGGGTCAAAGATGGACTGTTCAACTTCAGCCATCAACGCCTTGCCCTGGGAAGATTCGGTATCCTGGCGGGGCAAGGTCAAGCGTGCGACCGTGGCATACGGGCTGGGCCAGTTGACCGAGGCATCTTCAATGGGCGTCCGTTGGTCATCCAGATAGGGCTGCAATTGCACATCCCACTTTAGATCTTTGTCGCGCAAGTGGGTGCTGAAGTCGGCACCCCAATTCTGTTTTGCATCCGCCCTGGCAGGACCATTGCCCGCTGACGGCAACAGACGCACCCGCACGGCATAGGGTCCACAGGCAATGGGGGCGGCGCTGAAATGCATTTCGGTGGCAAACCCGCTGAAGGGCTTGCCCATGGTGCGCATCAATTTCACCAGCCGGGCGGGGCCGCCCAACAAGCCATAGCGCTTGATCAGGAAACGAATCAGGCTACCCATACCGGCAGATGCGGCCACCACAAAATCCACAAACTCTGCGCTGCTGGGAAAGCCGAACACTTCCTGGTTAATCAACGCAAAGTCCTGGCTCACCGCAGGGCCATTGCCCAACGCCGAGTCGCCTTTGACACCGAGCACGCGGATAGCAAAGCCTCGAATGTCTGGCGTGCTGTCTGCGGCGCGGTCCATGCCGCCATTGCTCAGGCGCACCCGGGCTTCAAAGGTTTGGGGTGATGCAAACAGCCCATGCCTCGCAAAATCGGGCACGTCTGCCAGCACTTCGAAGGTGCCTTTAGCCGCAGTGAGCTGCTTGCGGTGGAGTGCGCGACCTGTGCCATAGCGCCTGGACTTGCGAGCCTGAATGGCAGCAAACTGCTGGCCATAGCTTGCAAAGCGACCTGCCTCGCCAGGGGGGACGCTTTCGCGCCATTGTGTGCTGGGTGTCATATCTTGTGCCATGGGACGGGATACTACCCCAATGCATGACCCATTTCTGCCGTAATATCGCGCTATCGAACCCCATGTCGGGGTTAACTACGGAGGCCCTATGGCTAAAGGTGACCAGCGCAAAGAGAAAATGGCAAAGAAGCCCAAAAAAGATACTTCTGAGCCCAAAAACTCCACATCTGACCGACCCATGGCGCCGATGACTTCGGTGATTCCACGCGGCAAAGACAAAAACAAATAGGCGACGCAGCGCTTGTCAGCCGGCAGGTCTGGCAGGCGCGTTCAGAGTGCCGCTGAGTAAAGCGCACAGTTGCTCGGCACCCATCTTGAAGCCGCAGGCTTGCGCGTGGCCACCGCCGCCCATGCTGCGCGCCAGGGCAATGCAATCAAAATTGCGTTGCGACCGAAGCCCAACCTTGATAACGCCGCCTTTGGTGGCGCTCCACATCAAGGCAAACGTGCCGCTTTTCGCCGAAAGTTTGTCGCCCACCAGGCTGTGGAACACGCTGGGTGCATTCACCATCAACCCAGGCTGCCCATTGAATACAAAAGCTTGTGCACCCTCTGCAATGTCGGCCGCCAGTTTGTTGAACTTGTCATCCATGGCTTGGCCGCGTGCCATAAACTGTTGCAACTGCGCTGCATCGAATGCAGCCATGGCGGCCCAATGCGCAAAGTCAAAGGGCTCCATGTCCAGCGCTGCCAAAAAGGCAGCGCTCTCGGGGTACTGCCAAACCCAAATGTCGCGGTCTTCAATGAAGCGGACCAGATCGGGCAAGGGCTTGTCAGGTTGAAAGAATTCCCACGCCAAACGGGAGCCGGATTTGTGCATGTCAAAGTGCACCTCGCCACAACGGCAGGCAAAGCCGGTCAACTGCTCGGCCGCGCTCTTGTGGTGGTCCAGCATCACCAGCTTTGCAGCTTGTGCATCAATTCCGAACATGATCTCGGTCGAGAACGAAAAATCCAGAATGTAGACCGCGCGACCGGTCATGTCGGGCAGGTCGGCCAGCGTTCGAATATCGCCGTGGTCCAGACCCAGGAATTCGGCTTTTCCTTCATAGAAAAGCCAGGCAGCCAGGGCTGGTAGAGTAGAGATGTGGCGCGGTAGATTCCCGTCACGAAGCAGTTTCTGTTGGCCGCCTCGTATCTACGATTCGGTGCCTTTATTGGCCCATGGCAAGAATCCCCGTTTCCACATCCCCCTCATCGAACCGGACATGCA